>NZ_JAQQXP010000001.1:2400000-2749468 GCF_028595265.1 Alteromonas gilva
AAGCCTCCACTACAATACTAATGAACCCGGCAAGTGGTACTGCCTTCTACCTTAATGAAGGTAGCTCGCAAACAGTCACGCTTTCAACAACGAGTTTACCTGCCAATGATGTTTCTGTGGATATAAGTATTGCGGGTAGTGAAGCAACAGTCTCTCTAGGCACTGTAACCCTGAATGCAGGGAATGGTTACTCGGCAACATTTGATGTTACCGCTGTTGCCGATTCAACCATCGATGCCGACCAGGCCTTTACGGTTGTCACTGCCGCGTCTTCATCTATTGATGCTAATTACAACGGCATAGATCTCAACGATATTGCCGGTAAAGCCATTAACGTAGACGTAGCCCCATCAAGCTCCAGTTCTGTAATTGAATGGTAAGAGACAACTAGTTGAAATCATACGAAACGGCCAACTTCCGGTTTGATAGCGCTGCACAGTGGAGCTATCTTTTTTATCTGGTAGTTGGCCTTATTATATTAAAATCGCAAGCCCTTAAAAGTACGGTGGACTGGTTTTGTCTTCTTTTGGCGAAACTCGCCTTTGGATTAGGCAGTGTTTTTGACAGCAGGCTTGTTCGCGAACACTCCATACTCTATGTTGAGGACTATGCCCATGGTATTGACATTACGCCGGCATGCGGTGCTCTGATTTTTTCACTGGTGCTAATCACTGGCGTGCTAACCTTTAAAAAGAAACACATTAAAGCACTGCCCCTTGCTATCGGGGCTTTTTTGGTCATACAAGCACTTAACGTACTGAGAATATTGTCACTCGTTTATGCCAGGTATTTCGATCACACTACTTTCGACATTATTCATGAAAAGATGTGGCCTGTAGTGTTCAGCCTGGTAACAGCTGCGCTCTTTTACAAGATTGTTCATGTGCGCAATTTACCCTCAACGCAAAAAAATTAAGCCTGGTAGCGCTTTTGTTTAATAACATTAAATCTCTAATTGTCTTTTGCAGCGTATTTACTCTTGTTATTGCTGCCTGGTATTACGCTGAACTCTATTTGTTTAAGCCCCTGGTACTCTCATTCGCAAATGTATTACTTGAGGTAATTCCGGATTTGCAATTATTACTTTTAGCAGAGTCTCCATCATCAACCTCCCTGCAACTTACCAGCCACGTATTTTCGCCCAAGCAAACCTATATTTTGGGCAATTATTACCCTGAAATTAAGTTAGAGCGTGTTACTGCCGCTAAGTTACCTACTCTGCTGAGTTTAACCATCGGAGTACCAGTTTATGCCTTACTGGAATACCTGACATTTCGCTCACTACCAGTAGCAGGGTTGAAGAATGTATTGAGTAATTTCGTTTGGGTTCTCGCGGGTATTGTCATTGCAATAGTGTGTTTACTTTTTTATAAAATAACGCTTATCTCACCGTCTGGCGCGGGGATGTTGCTGCAAAACGCTGACGGTATAGTTATATCACCGGTTTCTTTTCCCCCACCGCTAAGTGCTATTGCGAAAGTAGTCGCTGATTTTAGCGGTGTGATTGCCACATTTATCCTACCGGTATTTCTGTGTGCACGAAGGCTGCTAAACGTCAAACGCGTAAAAGGCTCACCAGAGACAATGCATTTATCAGAATAACCCTTCCCCAGTCGCGTTCCTAACTTTATCCAGGCATGGTAACCCGACAGGTTTAGTTATCTCATACTTTATTTATCCAACAATGCTAAGCCGGTCGGCCCATACCAACATAATTTTATGTCCCAGGGAATAAACTCAAATCACAGGCAGATAAGATAATCGGTAGCGGCTCATTTCTTTTGTAATGCCTTGATGCCGCCGGCCAGGCCATCCAGCGTTAACGGGAACATCCGTTTTTCCATCAGTTCGTTAATCAGTGCTATCGACTGATAATACGGCCAGTAATGCTCAGGTTGCGGATTCAGCCAGATACAATGACTAAAGTGATTGGTAATGCGTTGCATCCAGGTTGCCCCGGATTCTTCATTCCAATGTTCAACACTGCCGCCCGGATAGGCAATTTCGTAGGGACCCATGGTGGCATCGCCAACAAAAATCACTTTGCAATCTGGTCCATAGCGGTGAATCACATCCCATACATTCACCCTTTCGGTGTCGCGCCGGGCATTATCCTGCCACACCGATTCATACACACAGTTGTGAAAATAGTAGTAATCCAGGTACTTAAACTCAGCATGCACAGCAGAGAATAGCTCTTCAACACCTTGTATATAACTATCCATGGAGCCGCCAATATCGAAAAACATCAGCACCTTTACTGCATTATGCCGTTCAGGACGCATGTGAATATCCAACAGACCGCCCTGTTTGGCGGTGTGGGAAATGGTCGATGAAATATCCAGTTCTTCGCTGGCACCGCCACGGGCAAACTCACGCAGCTTACGCAGCGCCATTTTAAGGTTACGCGTACCCAATTCGGCATCACTGTCGAGATTTTTAAACTCGCGCTTATCCCACACTTTAGCCGCCGAGAAGCGGCGATTGCCATCCTGTCCAATACGCACCCCTTCGGGGTTGTCACCATAGGCACCAAACGGGCTGGTACCACCGGTGCCTACCCATTTATTGCCGCCGGCATGGCGTTCTTTTTGTTCATTGAGACGCTCACGGAGCGTTTTCATTAACTCGTCCAGCCCGCCCTCGCGACGCAGCTGCTCACGCTCCTTTGCCGAAAGTCGTTTTTCAAACTCTTTGCGCAACCAGTCTTCAGGAATGTCGTCACCAAACAGCTCTATCGACTCTACGCCTTCAAAATAGCTGGCAAATGCGCGATCAAACTTGTCAAACTGGGACTCGTCTTTGACCAGTATGATCCGGGCCAGATGATAAAATGACTGGGTATCGGCAAAGATAACCTCTTTTTGCAGTGCACTGAGTAAATCCAAAAGCTCTCTGAGGCTGGTTTTAACGCCGTACCGGCGCAGGGTAAAGAAAAAATCAACCAGCATCAGCGGCGCGCCATAAAGACCAGCTTTTCAAACAGGTGAATATCCTGTTCGTTTTTAAGTAATGCCCCATACAGTGGCGGAATGCTGGATTTGCCGTCTTTATCCTGTAACGCTTCGGCGGGAATATCTTCTGCCACCAGCAACTTGAGCCAGTCAATGAGTTCTGAGGTCGACGGTTTCTTTTTTAGCCCGGGCACATCGCGCACATTAAAGAAGGCTTCTAGCGCCGCTTCCAGCAAGCGCTTTTTGATATCCGGAAAGTGCACTGCCACCACCTCACGCATTTCATCCGGCGTTGGAAATTTAATGTAGTGAAAAAAGCAGCGTCGCAAAAAGGCATCCGGTAACTCTTTCTCATTGTTCGACGTGATAATGATAATTGGCCGGTTTTGCGCTTTAACCCGCTGCTGCGTTTCATACACGTAAAACTCCATTTTATCTAATTCGAGCAGCAGATCATTGGGGAACTCGATGTCGGCTTTATCAATTTCATCGATTAATAGCACAGGGCGTTGCTCGGCCTCAAACGCTTCCCAGAGCTTACCTTTGACAATGTAGTTGCCAATATCATGTACCCGCTCATCACCTAGCTGAGAGTCTCTCAGGCGCGATACCGCGTCATATTCGTAGAGCCCCTGCTGTGCTTTGGTGGTGGATTTAATATGCCATTGAATGAGCTCAACATTTAAGCTGCTTGCCAGTTCCTCGGCCAGCAGGGTTTTGCCCGTTCCCGGCTCGCCTTTAATTAACAGTGGACGCTCCAGCGTAATAGCGGCATTCACCGCGAGCTGCAGGTCAGCACTGGCAATGTATTTTTGAGTGCCTTGAAAAGCCATGAAATTCCTCAATACAATTAATCGTTAAAATAACCATAACATATAGCAAAAATCACTTTGCATTTTATAGCTTAATAACAATGATATAAGGGTAAGTAAATATGCTCCGGTTATACCGCTCGCAAAGCATAAGCCTGTGCTTAGCGCCCAGGAGCCTAAAAAAACAAAAGGAATAATCATGCAAGTATTTAACGATAACTCCCTCGCTATCGGCAACACCCCGCTGGTCAAGCTGAATCGCGTTACCGGCGGTAATGTGTACGCCAAAATGGAATCCCGTAACCCAAGCTTCAGCGTTAAGTGTCGTATCGGTGCGAACATGATTTGGGATGCGGAGAAGCGCGGTGTACTGACCGAAGGAAAAGAGATTGTTGAACCGACCAGTGGTAATACGGGTATTGCCCTGGCGTTTGTCGCTGCCTCACGCGGCTACAAACTGACCCTGACCATGCCATCGAGCATGAGTCTGGAACGTCGCAAGCTGCTTAAGGCACTGGGTGCTAACCTGGTGTTGACCGAAGCGCCTAAAGGTATGAAAGGGGCTGTCGCGGCGGCACAAGAGATTGTCGATTCTGATCCGGACAAATACGTCTTGCTACAACAATTTGAAAACCCGGCTAACCCGGCGATTCACGAAAAGACCACAGGACCTGAAATCTGGCAGGCAACCGACGGTAAAATCGATGCCTTTGTCGCGGGTGTAGGTACCGGCGGTACCATCACCGGTGTCAGCCGCTACATCAAAAACACTCAGGGCAAAGCCATTACCTCTATTGCGGTTGAACCCACTGATTCGCCGGTGATTACCCAGGCCAAAGCTGGTCAGGAGTTAACCCCCGGTCCCCATAAAATTCAGGGTATCGGCGCGGGCTTTATTCCGGGCAATTTGGATCTTGATCTGGTGGATGAAGTGGAACAGGTGTCCAACGAAGAGTGCATGGAAATGGCCCATCGCCTGATGAAAGAAGAAGGCATTCTGGCCGGTATTTCTTCTGGGGCTGCCGTTGTTGCCGCCAAGCGATTTGCCGAACGTCCAGAAAACAAAGACAAAATTGTTGTCGTGTTATTAGCCAGCGGCACTGAGCGTTATCTGTCAAGCCCGCTGTTTGCAGGCGCATTTGACGACCAGGAAGAAGTACAGTAATTGCTGCTTAGTTATTGATAGCACAACAAAACGGGGCGTTATTTAGCGCCCCGTTTTTATTTTTGTCGATTGCCAAAAGATAAACCTGACGGTACAGTTAGGGGTATGTTCACTGAGGTAATTATTATGTTTTCACGTCTGACGTCGTATGTTTTCATCATCTTTTTATTGCTATTGATTAGCGGATGCGAGAAAGAAGAAGGCATTGGTCGCTACGGCATGTTGGAAGAAAACACCCCTGAATACACGGCGGTGATGTTTATTCGGGGCATTTACGTGGATGACACTATTGACCGCGCAGTGGACCTCAGCACAGAACGAATGGCACGTGTGTTACAACGTTATCACACACAAAACAATATCCAGCGCCACCTGTTTAATCTTAAGTATGACACCGTCGAAGTCACCCCCCAGTCAGGCCAATCCATTGGCCGTACCGAATTTGCCGAAGTCGCCGTTATCACGCTGTTTTTCTCAGGCCAGTACAATGGCGATACGGTAGAAGATTTGCGTACCCTTGATCTGAAAAAGGTTGATGGTATTTGGAAAGTTGATAACGTTCAGGCAGATCCCTTTTTATAATTTCAGCCACTTCGCCAGTATTGTGCAGCCTACGCAGGCAAGTAATACATCCTATTGAATGTAAATTAAATGTTGCACAAGATTGCCGCATAATTCATCATGTGCCGCGTTATTTTACAAGGACACGCGTATGAAATTAGAATCGATAGCTCTTCACCACGGGTACACATCAGAAGCAACCACCAAAGCCGCTGCAGTGCCCATTTATCAAACCACGTCATACACATTTGATAATACGCAACATGGCGCCGATCTGTTTGATCTGAAAGTGCCCGGTAACATTTATACCCGGATCATGAATCCCACTACCGATGTACTTGAACAGCGGGTAGCGGCAATGGAAGGCGGCATCGGCGCGTTAGCCCTGGCCTCGGGGATGGCGGCAATCACTTATGCTATTCAGGCCATTTGTGAAGTCGGTAGTAACATCGTCAGCACCAGCCAGTTGTACGGTGGCACCTATAATTTATTTGCTCATTCCCTGCCTAAACAGGGTATTGAAGTAAAAATGGTGTCTCACGACGATTATGACGGCTTTGATCAGGCCATCAACGAAAACACCAAAGCGGTATTTTGTGAGTCAATTGGTAACCCCGCAGGTAACGTGGTCGATATCCAAAAGCTGGCCGACATTGCCCATAAACACGGTGTGCCTTTAATCGTCGATAACACGGTTGCCACGCCGGTATTATGCCGTCCGTTTGAGCTCGGCGCCGACATTGTTGTTCACAGCCTGACCAAGTATATCGGCGGCCATGGCACCAGTGTGGGCGGAATTATCGTCGACAGTGGTAAGTTTGACTGGGTGGCGAATAAAGACCGCTTTGCCATTCTCAATGAACCTGATCCGTCTTATCACGGTGTTGTATACACCGAAGCACTCGGCCCTGCCGCGTTTATCGGGCGTTGCCGGGTTGTTCCTTTGCGCAACACAGGCGCCGCAATTAGTCCCATGAATGCTTTTCAGATTCTGCAGGGCCTTGAAACCTTGTGCCTGCGCATGGAACGTCACTGCGAAAATGCCGAAAAGCTCGCCGACTACCTGGTTAATCACGATAAGATCAACTGGGTGAATTATGCCGGTTTAGCAGATAGCCCCTACCGTGAAACCTGCCAAAAGATTACCGGTGGAAAAGCCTCGGGTATTTTAAGCTTTGGCATTAAAGGCGGTCGTGAGGCCGGCGCGCAATTTATTGATGCGTTAGAAATGATATTGCGCCTCGTCAATATTGGCGATGCAAAATCCTTAGCGTGTCACCCGGCCACAACAACTCACCGACAGCTAAACGAGCAGGAGCTTGCCAGTGCCGGCGTGAGTGCCGATCTGGTGCGGATCTCGGTAGGGATAGAAAACATAGACGATATTATCGCCGACGTAGAACAAGCCCTGAATAAGGTTAGCGTCTAAGCGACCACAAGCGCAAAAATAAGAAGCCGCATGACGCCTGTCATGCGGCTTATACTTAAAGCACAATGCCCGGCAAGTATCTTCAGTACACAGAACTGGTTAGCTTGCAGGCCGGTCTGGTCATCTTTACTGCCCTACGGCAATTCCTTCGCGACGCGGATCGGCACCACCCACAAAGCCGTTTTCGGTGACCTGAATGCCATGTAAACCACTGTTTAAGTCTATCACTTTCACATCGTGGCCAAGCGCCTCAAGCGGCGCCTGCAAGGTTGCGATGGGGGTGCCCTTCTCCAGCGCGGTATAATCGTTACGATTGGTAATTTTCGGCAGATTAATGGCCTGCTGAATATCCAGCCCGTAATCAATCACGCCAATCAGCGTTTGCGCCACATAACTGACTATCCGACTACCACCGGGGGAGCCCAGCAATAATTCCAAATCGCCCTGCTCGTTAAATACCATGGTTGGACTCATTGCACTACGCGGGCGCTTGTGAGGCTCGACTCGGTTAGGCACCGGAAAACGATTTTTTGCCGGTAAAAACGAAAAGTCAGTCATTTGATTATTGAGTAAAAAGCCATCCACCATGATACCCGAACCAAACATAAACTCGATGCTGGTCGTCATGGATACCGCATTACCCGCTTTATCAACCACCACAAAATGGCTGGTGTTTGGCTGCTCCAATGAACTGCCAGCACTTAACTGTGTAGAAAACGGCTCACCGGCACGGGCAAAACGCCAGGGCTTGTCTGGTTTAATCGTTTCTGCACGACGAGCCAGATAACCATCATTAATTAACGCCGCGTACGGTAAATTTGTAAAGTCGCTGTCAGCGATATACTTTTCTCTGTCTGCATACGCCAGTGCGCTTGCCTGCGTATATAAATTAGCAAACTCAACGCTATCGATGGGGTAATCAGATAAATTAAACCCTTCCAGCAATTTCAGCAGCTGAAATACGTTGATGCCGCCGGAGCTGGGTGGTGCCATACCGCAGATTTGTTTACTTCGGTAATCACCGCAAATACCCTGGCGCGTAATGGCTTTGTAGCCAGCCATATCCTCTGCATTCAATACTCCCGGATTAATTTCAACGCCTTGCACCGCTTTGGCAATGCGTTCTGCCAGTTCGCCTTTGTACATATAGTCGGCACCTTGCTCGGCAATATTGCGTAACGTTTTACCCAGCATTGGATTTTTTTTGGTGACACCGGCTTTTAACGGGTTGCCGCCCGGGTAAAAATAGGTGGCGGTGCTGGGAAAGGTTTTCATGCCCTTATGATACTGGGTCGCCACTGCAACCAGCTTTTCGAGCCGTTCGGATACTTTAAATCCTTCTTCGGAGGTGACGATAGCGTCTTTAAAAAGTGTCTTCCAGGGCAGTTTGCCGAAAGTGGAATGGGCGTCTTCCAAGGCTTTTAATACACCAGGCACGCCGACTGATTTTCCGCCAACCACAGCATCGAGCCATTTCATAGGCTCGCCACCCTCTACAAACCAATAGGCATTAACTCCGGCGGGCGCCATTTCGCGGCCGTCAAAGGTATGCAGAGTTTTAGTGGTATTGTCCCAGTACAACATAAAGGCGCCGCCACCAATGCCTGAAGACTGTGGCTCGACCAGGGTTAGCATTGCCTGAATCGCCACGGCGGCATCAATGGCGTTTCCGCCCTGCTCAATGATATTTTTGCCCGCCCAGGACGCGTAAGGATTAGCAGCAACCACCATGTATTCCTTACTGGTGTGGGCTTTTTTGTCGATATATCCGGTAGCCGCCTCTGGCTCGCCCGCTTCCCTTGGCGCTACCTGTGCTTGTGAAAGAACACTTGTAGACAGGGCTAAACACCCTGTCAGAAAAAGAAAACGTAGGTGACTTCGCCTCAAAATGACTTTTCCTTTTATTTAAATTTATCCGGGTTAATGGCGCGTTTATTCAGGAAGGCATCAAATGCCTCCTGCGCAGCCTCGGTGCCCATGGCTTCTATGAAAATATCCAGTTCATAGTCCATATGCTGTTTTATTTCATTGGCCTCACTGTTAAGCAATGCTTTAGTTTGTAGCAACGCAAACGCGGGTTTGGCAGCCAGCTTACTTGCGACCGCGTTGACCGTATCACGTAATTCATTGCCACCAACGGCTTTGGTAACCAAACCAAAGTCGCATGCTTCCTCGGCGCCAAAAGGTTCGCCAAGCATGAGCCATTCACTGGCTCGTCGACGCCCGGCTAATCGCGGTAAGATATAGCTGGATGCATATTCTGGTACCAGACCTAAATTGATGAATGGTAAGATAAAACGTGCGTCAACGCTGGCATAGACCAAATCACAATGTAACAGCATGGTTGTGCCAATGCCAACTGCTAAACCCGATACTTCGGCGACTACCGTTTTTTTGCAGTTCAATAACGCGTGCATAAAGCTGACCGTTTCACCCATGTGGGGATTTTTACCATGTTCAGCAAAACCGGCAATCTCATTGCCAGCGCAAAACATGTCGCCTTCCGCCCGAATGATAACGACCTTACACTGCTCCGAGGCATCAGCCGCTTTCAGGGCATCGGCCATAGTTTGGTACATGTCGCGGGTGAGGGCATTTTTCTTTTCCGGGCGGTTTAGCACAATGTGTGTAATTGCACCGCTTGTTTCGATAAGTATATGGCTCATGGCAGTCTCCACTTTTGATTATTAAGGCCTGTCTTTATTGGTATCGCTGAACATTTTAGTTATCATAACGCCCCACCCTTTTTATCAACAATTAATATCAATGATAGTTGCGCTACCAGTTAAGCCACAGTTTTGTGTGGGTCCGATTATTTTGGCATTGACCGCCATTATCCTGTTTTTCGCCGGCACCACGATTTACGATCTTCTCGCCTACGACCGCTACGCGCTGCAAAGCATGGAAACATGGCGGTTAGTCACCGGTAGTTTAATGCACACCAATGGCTATCACCTGTTACTTAATATCGTCGGGCTGGCCTTATTGTGGGCGCTGCACGGTGAACACTACCAACCATTAAAGTTTATTAAACTGTTTATCTGGTGCAGCCTGGGAACCAGCGTGGGTATTTACTTTTATTCACCAACCTTAATCTGGTATGTCGGCTTGTCGGGTGCGTTGCACGGTATCTTTGTTTGGGGTGCTTGCATGGATTTACTCAACGGCCTGCGCACCGGTGGACTACTGCTGGCAGGCGTGACAGCAAAACTGGCGTACGAGCAATACCAGGGCAGTAGTGCCGACGTGGCCAGTTTAATTGATGCTCAGGTGGCGGTCGATGCACACCTTTATGGCGCTATCAGCGGCGGTATTTTATTTTTGTTGATGTGGCTGTTTACGAGGGCGGTCGGACGCCTGAGCGCCCGCCGCGAAACGTTATAACTCAGAGGTTCTCTTCAAATAAAGCGTAAATTCGGCGATATTCATCGAGCCAGGAGCTGGGCTGCACAAAACCGTGAGGCTCAACCGGATAAATCGCCGTTTCAAACTGCGTTTTCTCAAGTTCGATGAGTCGCTGAACTAATCGCACCACATCAACAAAGAACACGTTATTGTCGACCATCGGTGCATTGATCAACAGCGGCTTTTGCAATCCTTCAGCGTGGTAAATAGGTGAGCTTCTGCGGTAGGCGATGGGGTCCACATCGGGCGTGTTGAGGATATTAGACGTATACCCGGTATTGTAATGAGCCCAGTCAGACACTGGGCGCAGCGCCGCCCCGGCCTGATACAGATCGGGTTCGTTAAACATCGCCATAAAGGTTAAGAAACCGCCATAAGAGCCACCATAAGTACCCACACGCGCGCGGTCAACGTTAGCATTGGCCACTAACCAGTTTACGCCATCACGATTATCTTCAAGTTCCGGAGTACCCATCTGGCGATAGATAGCGGTGCGCCAATCGCGACCGTAGCCTGCCGACGCACGGTAATCCATATCCAGTACCACATAACCCTGTTTTACCAAAAAGCTGTGGAACATAAATTCCCGGAAATATCCAGACCATCCCAGGTGGGCGTTCTGCAAATATCCGGCACCGTGGTTAAATACCACTGCCCGGCGTGGTTCCCCCTGCTGGTAATTTTCAGGCAGGTATACCCGCGCATAGATTGGTTCGTCGGTATGACTCGACGGTATAGCCACAACCTGCGGGGCAACCCAGGGCTTCGCCAGGAATTCATCACTAATGGTGTGCGTTAGCTGCATGGGATGTTCGTTACCGGCCACAGATGCCGAATACAATTCAGGCGGGCGTGTAACGGTAGAATGAGTTAACAGCAGGGTTTGTTCATCCGGGCTTAATACGTAATCGGTCATACCATTGAGCTGAGTCAATGTCTCATGTTCACCACTGGCAACCGCTACACGGTAAATTTCATAAATTCCCGGGTGTTTTTTGTTTGCTTTAAAATAAAAATAATCATCGTTATCGGTCAGCGTCAGGTTGTTCACCACATATTGACCACTCGTTAACGCTTGTGGTGCAGCCCCTGGCTGCTGAATGTACAAATGACTGTAACCACTTTGTTCAGATAAATAATAAAGCGTGTGAGAGTTATTTAACCAACCAAACTGATTATGGCGGTAGTTGATCCAGGCATCATCATGCTGGCGATGCTGGTTAACCAGTTTTTTAGCGGCTAAATCAACGGTCACCAGCCAGCTGTCTTTATTGTCCCAGGCTTCCAGTAAGAGTGCCACAGCGGTGCCATCCTGATGCCAGCGTATCGAGGCGTCACGTTGTGACCAGCTGTTTAGCAAACCAATAGCCCGAGGTAAACGGTTAATGGTATATTCTTCGCCACGTGCGGCGGCGTTTTCCTGCTTTACCTCCGCCAGCACATCGTCATTGTAGCCGGGCAAACCTTTATAGGAGAGTTCGTGTTTGGTCGCCCCGGCAACGTCTATCAGCCATGAAGTTTGTTCCACCGGCTCGGCATCCGCCACACGCTGGCGCACATCAATAGCGGCGATACGGCCATCTTCCTGAATATAGTGCGGCATTATATCGGTGGCATCACGGCGACTGCCTTTGGCTGTAGTGACGATAATGGCATGCTTACCATTGGGTGCCATTTTGACCGCGACTAAACGGTCATTATCATCAAAATAAACGGGCTCAGGTGCCATCGCCGGACTTTGCTCACGCAGTTGCTGCGTTTGCATAAAGCGGTCCTCGCGATTTTGACGTTGTACTTTTATGTATTCAATGAGGTTTTGCTGCTCACGCGCAATAAAATCTTTAGGTGGCGTATTCGCGCTGGGGGCTTTAGCAAACTTCCAGCTCAGTAATACCTGCTGTTGACCGGTGGTCAGGTCAAAGGCAACGATACTATCGTTGTGACGTGCCATTAAGCGATTGTCCGTGGCAAACTGCAGATCCTCAAGTGGCAACCCCTGGGTAAGACGCACCACTTCACCACCGGGCATTTTAACGAACACACTGTCCTGGTATTTCCACGCCGTGTATCGCCCATCACGACTGGTTACCTGTTCATCGGCTTTGTACAAATGAAGTTCACCGGCAGCAATTTTAACCGATTCGCCCGACGCACTGACACGGTAGTAGTCATTTAACTGCGTATCGGCTTGTTGCCGGGCATACATCATGCTGCCATCTGGTGACCATGCCGGATTTTGCGGTTGACGACCCAGCCATTTGGGATCGGCCATAATCTGCTCCAGCGTAATGGCACTGTCGCCTTGCACTGAGCCCATATTTACCGGTTGCGCGGGTTGAATAATAGCGGGCGGCTGATTAGTTTCAACGGCCACGCTTTGCGCCGCGGTATTGTTGCTGTCGGTGGCACTACAGGCTGTCATAATGACGCCCAAACCGAGTATTACACTACTTCTTAAACCAATTTGTTGCATATTATTATTTACTTATTGATGAATTCATTGTCATTATAGCCAGCTCTTTGGCCGCCATGTAAGCCTTGGTCTTTGTTTTTGCTTATCTTGTCTATTTCGCATTGCAGGTATTAAATATTGATCCAACCATAGGCATAGATCTGTAAAGATGTATGTCGACTTAATAAAGGAATTCCGTAATGAAAAAAATCTTAGGTGCTCTTGTTTTAACCGCGCTACCTATACTGGCGCAAGCGAATACTTGTCCCGACGTGTTGAAGTTTATGAAACGTAAACTCAACTCTCAGGAAACCGTTAACATGTGTAGCGAATTCCAGGGTAAAACCTTGTTAATTGTGAACACAGCTAGCTTTTGTGGTTTTACACCACAGTTTGAAGGTCTTGAGGCGATGTATGCAGAGTTAAAAGATCAGGATTTTGCAGTACTGGGGTTCCCTTCCCACGATTTTAATCAGGAAGCTGATGATGAGGGTAAAACGGCCGAATTATGTGAGCTGACCTACGGCGTAAAATTCCCGATGTTTGAACCAACCGTTGTCAAAGGTGAAGACGCCGATCCGCTCTACCGGATGCTGGCAAAAGCGACCGGCGAAGAGCCCAGCTGGAACTTCAATAAATATCTGGTAGATAAAAACGGCAACATTCTTAAGCATTACAAGAGCTCGGTGAAACCCTCTGATGCAACGCTGCGCGCGGACGTAGAAAAAGCGCTGGCGATGTAAACTCCACATAACTGATTGCGTTAACTTTTGTTAACGCAAAAAAAAGCCCCGTATAAAACGGGGCTAATGCACACTCAACGTTTGGAACACACATACATTAGCAATCAAGCATCTAACTCTTAAACTGTATTTTGCTAACCTCACTAAGTTAGTCAGTGCAAAATGACAAAGGTTCCAAATTTTTTTACAGATTTGAATTTTTATTTAATCAGCATGCAAAATAGACCCTCTGCAGCCGTTAAATGCTAACTCAACAAGCCTTGAAAAGGCCTTATCAGTCACTCTGAAAATTCACCGCTAGTCGCTGGTTGAGCGTGATTATCGGGATGAACGCTGCAGCGCTTGCTCAAAATCGGCCACCAGATCATCGATATCTTCAATACCTACAGATAACCTAATCATGGTTTCCGTAATACCCATCCTTGCTCTTTCACGCTGCCCGTTCTCAAAAAAAATCGTCGATGCCACCGGCAAAGCCAGTGAACGGGTATCACCTAAATGCGTCGCCGACAGTACCAGCTTTAACTTGTCCAGAAATTCGCAAGGCTCAATACCCGGGATTAAATCGAAGCTCAGAACAGCGCCGTAGGTACCGAGCTGCTCACGGGCAATAAAATGCTGGGGATGATTGGCCAGGCCAGGATAGTAAACCCGCTCTATCTGCGCATGCCCCTCCAGGTAAGTAGCCAGTTTAAGCGCATTTTCGTTACTACGCGCCATGCGTAATGTCAGCGTTTCCAACCCCACCGAAATAAGGTGTGCAGACTGCGACGATAAGGTTGCGCCCATATCCCTCAGTCCTTTTTTCTTTATTTGCGTGATACCCCATAACGACTCATCAGCCACCTGATATTGTGACTTAATGTTGGCAAACTTTGTCCAGTCAAATGTGCCCATGTCGATGATAGCACCGCCCAACACATTGCCATGACCAGCAATGTATTTGGTCAGTGAACACATTACCAGTGAGGCTTTCATGGCTTTGGCATCAAAAGAGGGTGGCGGTGTCATGGTGTTATCTACCATAAACAGCAGGCTGTTTTCCTCACACCATTTACCTATCGCTCTGGCATCCGATACCTGCGTCACGGGGTTGGCAATGGTCTCGGCGTACACAGCGCGGGTATTGGGTTGTTTTGCGGCAATGACATCCCTGATAGAGGTCACATCAACAAAGGTCAGCTCTATGCCTAAATCCGCCAGCGTATCCATAAAACTGCGCGTATTACCAAACAGGTACTGACTGACGATAATATGATCACCGGCTTTAAACAACGACAGAAAAGTACTGCTAATCGCCGCCATCCCCGTGGCAAAACAGACACTGGCAATCCCGCCTTCCAAATCGGTAATAATATTTTGTAAGGCTGTCACAGAACCAGAAGATGAGCGGGAATAAACATGCCCTACTTTTTTGCCCTGAAAAACGTCGACCAAATCCTGTGTCTTATCAAATTCAAATAGCACTGAATTGGTGGTACTGGCATGCACTGCGCCATCAGTGGGATGGTTAAGCAGTCTGTCGGCATGTACATGGCGAGTGGTAAATCCCGGTTTGGTCACGCGTTAGGCTCCGTTATTGTTTGCTGGGGGTATTTGGCGGAGACGGTACGGTAAAACCCGTATACCGACTCCATTGACGCCGTTAAATCGTTAGATACGCTTAGAACCGGCCCGAACTTCAGACATTTTTGTTGATAATCAAGGCCTACGCACTGCACGGGAATTCTAGCGTTTTGTGCAATGTAAAGAAAGCCGCTTTTCCACGGATACACGGCTTTTCTCGTACCTTCCGGCGCTAAAGCGACAATCAACTGCTCGCTTTGGCCTATGCGCGCCGCCATATTCTCTACCACACCATGGGCGCGGCTGCGCTCAACGGGCAGGCCTCCGAGGCGACGCATAATGCCTTCCAGTGGCCCTTTAAACAACGTATGTTTGGCAAAAAATGATAACCTGATACCTAACGCCAGCATATACATAACGCCCAGTACGAAGTCCCAGTTTGACGTATGGGGCGCAACAATGAGAACCATCCTGGGTTCATTTGCCATGTTACCCGCAAGTGACCAGCCGCGTTTGTTAAGCCACCACTGGCAGCACCTGCCGACCACCCCAACCTGGCGTTTTGGCACCGCTGCTGGCACTTGCTGCTGGAAAGACTGCATCATCATATTACTTGAGTTAACCTACCAGATGACAGTCTACGTTACTTGTACAGCGCGACGAAAGACTAATTCACCTATCTCAAAAAACCATAACCAATGAGAGACATGTTTTGCTAGTATGTTTTGATAAGATGTTGTGCTTTTGAACGAGGTTCGAGGACACTAACCTTTCACAGGCGTTGCTATGTGCATTGTATTTATAGCGTTACAACAACACCCTGACTACCCGTTAATCATTGCCGCCAATCGCGATGAATTTTATGCGCGGCCGACTCAGAGTAGTCATTTTTGGCCGCAATCACCGACCATATTGGCCGGCAAGGATCTTAAGGCCGGTGGCAGCTGGATGGGGATAACACGCAGTGGTGATATCGCAGCGCTAACCAATATTCGTGATCCCAGCCGTGAGCAGCCAAGCGCAGGTAGTCGCGGCGCACTGGTTGCCGATTTTTTAACAAGACCCCGCGCCATTAGTGACTACTGTCGCCATTTACGCAAAACGGTAAATCAATATAACGGCTACAATTTACTGTTTGGTAATTATCAGCAGCTGGCCGTGTTCAACAGCCACACGCAATCATTACAACAGTTAGCCCCAGGCTTTCATGGTCTTTCAAATGCCCGGCTTAACACCCCATGGCCTAAAGTGACCCGCGGCACAGACGCCCTGGCAAACTACGTAAAACACAGCAACAACCTGTACGCCTCGGAAATTTTCAGATTGTTAGCGGATGACACCCCTGCGTTGCCTGATCAGCTGCCCGATACAGGCGTATCTAAAGCCTGGGAACAACGACTATCGCCTATTTTTATCCGCACGCCGGAGTATGGTACACGTAGTTCGACAATCATTATGATCAGCAAAGACGCCAACGTTGACTGGTACGAAAAGGTTTTTCCTAGTCAGGCCACTTCTGCCCGGCAAAACGTTGAAAGTCATCATTTTAGCTGGAAAATTCAGCACAAATAACCTGATAACTATTCGTATTTTGGCTGGTTGATGGCATAATGCGCAACCGCTGGTTGACTCCCGTTACCAGCGACAATCGATTGCTATTTGCTGAATTTAACAGCAAGCCCTATTTTAGGTTTGTGAAAGCACAGGACTATTCATAAACTTTGTTTACTGATTCCTGTATATTTAGAGGACATATCGTGTTTGAAGTGCTACCCCAACTATCTCCGGATCCCATTCTTGGTTTGTCAGCTGCATTTAAACAAGACACCAACCCCAATAAAATTGATTTAGGCGTTGGCGTTTATAAAGATGAACAAGGCAACACCCCTATTCTCTCTGCGGTTGCTAAAGCGCAGCAAGTACTGTTGGAACGTGAAACTTCAAAAACGTATATCACTCCCCAGGGTGTGCAAGGTTTTATCGACGGTATGTTGTCTTTAATTTTGGGTGACAAGAGCCCCGTTATGCTGGCTGACAGAGTCGCTGCAGTGCAGGCCCCCGGTGGCTGTGGCTCGCTGCGTATTTTAGCCGAGCTCTTAACCCGCGTTAATAAAGACACTAAAGTTTGGGTGAGCGACCCGACCTGGGCTAACCACATCCCACTGATCGGTAATGCCGGACTGGCTATCGAAACCTATCCCTACTTTGACAAAGCCAGCGCATCAATTCGTTTTGACGCCATGCTCGATGCACTGAAAAAAGTCGAAAAAGGCGATGTAGTATTGCTGCACGGTTGCTGTCATAACCCTACCGGCGCCGATCTGACCCACGAGCAATGGCAAGCTGTCATGGAAGTTGCTAAAGAACGTGAATTTTTGCCGTTTGTTGATATTGCCTACCAGGGCTTTGGTGACGGAATCGAGGAAGACGCCTACGGCGTGCGTTTATTGTGTGAAAACCTGCCGGAAGTCATTATTGCTGCCTCATGCAGTAAAAACTTTGGTTTGTATCGTGAGCGCGTTGGTTTGGCGGCGATTGTCACGGCAGACACTAAAACGAAATCGATTGCCCAGGCGCAAATCCAGAATGTTGCCCGTGGTATTTATTCAATGCCGCCGAGCTATGGCGGTGCGCTGGTAGATATTATTCTGTCTGACGTTGCCCTGAAACAAGAGTGGCAATCTGAAGTTAACGAAATGCGTAATCGTATGCGTACCCTGCGTAGCTTGCTCGTCGATAAGCTTAGCGAATACGGTGCACAAAAAGACTTCAGCTTTGTAAACCAGCAAAAAGGCATGTTCTCGTTTCTTTGTATCAGTCCTGAACAGGTACAAAAAATGCGCAGCGAACACAGTGTGTATTTTGTTGATTCGAGCCGCGTTAATATCGCTGGTATCAGCTTATCCAATGTCGATGATATGGCCAAAGCAATGGTCTCTGTTATAAACAGTTAATCACGCCGCTATCACTAAAAAAGCCTTTAATATTAAAGGCTTTTTTTATGAATCCTGATCAGTCATAGCAGCATGATATTGACAAAACAGTGACTGCGGTAGCGGGCCGGCTTATATGAGCGCGCTATCAACGCCTGTACAACACAACAGTGCCACTATCCTAATACCGGTGTGTTAAATCAAAGCGCAAAAGCGTGCTTGCCTGTCGAATGTCACGCTTTCCCTCTGATGTTGGGGGATGTCTCAGGCTATTCGGTGAGTCGCTCAAACAAAAACTGTTTAAATACCACACCAACCGCTTTCAACGAGTGGTTGAGGCGATGATCGCCGGGAATAAGATGCAGGGTCGCATTTTGCTTTTTCGCAAAAGCCAGAACGTTTTCGGCAGGGATAATCTCATCTTGCCAGCCATGCACACATGTTACCGGACACGCTACCGGGAAGTCCTGTACCTTATAACCCGGCATGCCTACCGCCGGAGCAAGCAAAAATATCCCCTTTACCGGTTGCTCTAGCGCAGCGACCAAAGACACATAGCCGCCCATACTTGAGCCCACTAATAACACCTCCGGATCATCCTGTGGCATTGTGGTTAGCAAGTGTTTGACGCGTAATTCAGGATCGACCGTATCAGTGTAATCGATGCTGTCTACCTGACAGCCCATTGCTTCGGCAATGCCCGCCAGGTATTTTATTTTGGATCCCCAGGGCCCGCTTTCTTTGCCATGCGAAAAAATCACTCTCACATACATCTCCTTTTTTGTGTGTGATTATCCGCGTTCTAAACTAAATAACAATGACATTTGTCTTACTGTATACGATTTTTAAAGTACAACATTGAGTTATATGCCAGCAAACCATGTTTAAGCAGCGCTTACCTGTTTATGGCAATAGACGTGCTGAACAAGCGACTGCAACTTTTTACACGCCTTCACGTATTTACTGTCTCTTTGATAATAAACCTGTTCAATCACCTGCCCTCGTTCATCAATTAAAAAGCTCGCCAGGCGTGCTTTGCGGTGCGGCAAATAAAACTGGTGCAGTGTAATCATGCGGCTTTTGGGTAGATGGGCCAGCTTGTGGTAAAAGCAAAACGGCAATTTAAGCGCTACCGCTCGCTTGTCTCCCCCATGTAAACACAACACATTCTGAAACGCATCGTGTGTTTCACCCGCACAAATGCCGAAACGCTCAATTAAACTGTCTATGGTTTTTAATCCTGTTTGCATAACAATACCCTCAAATACTGTACACCCAAACAGTACTGTATAATTTATCAGCATTCAAGGTTTTTTGTGATTTATTTTAAACCGGTTTATTTAAAGCCTGACATTTTGGGCATCGACTCACAGATTACGGCCTCGCTATTTTGTATTTGCTGACCTATCGTCCCCTGGCATCGCGCTCAAGGTTTTAATGTCAGTATTTAAAAGTGACGACTGCTCTGTCATTTGTGCAATGAATTGCATCCGGGTGGCTATCTGCGGGTAATTTAACGGGGATGTCCTGTGGGTCAGCGCACCGCTGGCCCACAGGTTAAATGTAATGGGTTAATTGACTAACCGCTCGCTGCTCCGGGCTATTTTGAAATCACCTGCGACTGACTGTCAGATGCCAGGCCTGCCGATTTTTTATTGGTTGTCAGGCCCCGTTTAATATCATCAAGGATCACGTACAACGCGGGCACTAACAACAAGGTGATTACGGTAGCAAACAAAATACCAAAGGCTAACGAAATCGCCATGGGGATCACGACCTGCGCTTGTAAACTACGCTCAAACATAATGGGCACCAAGCCCATAAAGGTAGTCAGTGAGGTTAATACAATTGCCCTGAAACGCTGGGTACCGGCACTAATTGCTGCATCCAGCATACGGTGCCCCTCTTCCCGGGCGCGATTAACAAAGTCCACCATGATCAGGCTGTCATTTACCACAACACCAGATAACGCAATAATCCCGCAAATCGACAATACACTTACCGCGTGACCAAGCACCAGGTGGCCTACTATGGCGCCAACAATACCAAATGGAATAACCGACATAATAATCAAAGGCTGAGTGTACGAGCGCAGCGGTATGGCTAACAATGCATAAATAGCAAACAGCGCAAACAACAGCCCTTGCGCCAGCGATGTCATCGCTTCCATCTGCTCACGGGAGTTCCCCTGTAGTTTAAACTCAACCCGCGGGTACTTTTGGATAATCTCAGGAATTACCCGGCTGATCATTTCCATAGTTACCTGGTTCGGCTCCACTAAGTCTTTATTTACCGCCGCAGAAATGGTCACCGAGCGCTGCCCATCCACTCGAATAATCGAGTCATAACCTTCGCCCAGGGTAATATCAGCAACCTGCTCAAAAGGTACGTCCTGACCACTGGGTGAACGCACCCGCATGGTCTCTAGGTGACCTACTGAATTGCGCTCTTCACGGGGGTAACGCACCATAACTTTAATTTCTTCATCGTCACGCTGTACCCGCTGTACTTCGGCACCATAAAAGCCGTAGCGCACCTGCTGACCGAGTTGTTGCAAGGTAATGCCAAGCGCTTCAGCCTGCGGTTTGAGTGCCAGCTGAATTTCATCGGCACCACCTGAAAACGTATCGTTAATGTCCGAAACACCATTATATTCAGCTAGCGCCGCTTTCACTTCTGCACTGATGCTTTCCAGTGCGCCAATATCTGATGAACTAAATTCAAAACTCAGATCTGAGCCACCACCAGGACCACCCGGCGCTACAAAACTCAGGGTTTTCACACCCGGGATTTCCGGCATTAATGCGCGCCAGCGATCCTGTATTTCAGTATCAGTGACAGTTCGGGATTCACCTTTGCTGAGTTCGGCAAGTACCATGCCGCCTAACGCTCCCTGATCAAATGCAACGGCATGACTAATCACACCGGCGCCAGTCTCACGCTCTAACTGCTCGTTCATCTGGTACATGGCATTCAGTAAGGTGTCCAGAGCTTTATCGCGCTGGCTTAACGACGAGCCAGGTTCAAGTTCAAGCGAAGCCTGAACAAAATCACTGGGTATCGTCGGGAAAAACACAAACCTGACCCAATCCCCCTTAAACATGCCAAAGGTGAGAATGAGCATACTCACAAAAGCCGCTAAGGTGACATACCGGAACTTCACTGCCTTGGCTAAAAACGGCGCATAAACATTGCTGATAAAGGTTTTAATACCCTCACTAAAATAATCTCTGAACCGTTGCAATTTATTGGCTTTGGCAGGATCGTAAGGTTTGAGCTTCATATGAGCCAAATGCGCTGGCAGGATAAGCTTTGATTCAACCAGTGAAAACAACAGGCAAACAATGACCACCAGACCAATGGTTTTCCATATTACGCCAAACGGACCAGACACCATGAGCATAGGCGAGAACGCCGCCACCGTTGTAAGTACGCCAAACGTAGCCGGCATAGCCACCTTTTTAACCCCGGCAATGACGTTGTCGGTGCTGTGGCCTTTTGCGTCAATCTCAGAATAGGCCGACTCCCCCATAATAATGGCATCATCTACCACAATGCCGAGTACAAGGATAAACGCAAACAAGCTTAGCATGTTGATTGAAACGCCCAGCATATCCAGGGGCAGTATCATCAGTGTGCCTAAGAAACACACCGGCAAACCCACCATTACCCAGAACGCCAGCTTGATCTTCAAAAACAGCGACAGGACTAAAAAGACCAGTAACCCGCCAAAAAACATATTTTCAAGCATCATATTAAGCCGATCGGCCAAATAAAATGACGCATCGCCCCAGACGTCGGCGTTTATATTGGCCGGAAACTTAGGCTTTTGTTTCTCGATATACGCGTTAACTTCTTTAGATATTTCCAATGCATTTTGATCGCCAACGGCTTTTACCCGCACATTTACTGCGGGCTGATTATCAAACTTGGCATAGGGCGAGTCTTCAATAAAACCATCATCAATAGTCGCAATATCGCCAAGAGTTAAACGACTGCCATCAGCGCGGGTAAGCAGGACAACCTGAGCAAACTCCCACCCTGTATACGCCTGCCCTTTAGTGCGCAGTAAAATATTACCCGAATCTGATTTAATGGAGCCACCGGGCAGATCTACCGACGATGCGCGTATCGCATTAACCACTTCGGAAAACGTCAGGTTGTATTTTTGCAGTGTATATTCCGACAACTCGATGGAAATTTCGTAGTCGCGGTCTCCTACCACCTGCACACTGGATATTCCCGGCAGATTAGCAACGTCATCGCGCAGATCTTTGGCGAACTCTTTTAATTCGCGTTCATTGGCGTCGCCATACACCGCAATCCACAATACATCCTGTTGGAATTTGGTACGATACACCACCGGTTTTTCGGTATTACCGGGGAATCTGGGAATGGCATCAACCTGCGATTTCACTTCGTCGAGGACAACCTGAACGTCATAGTCATCCTCGACCTGGATAGTAACTGAGCCCATTCCTTCGACGGCCGTTGCGGTGATCTGTTTGATACCATCTAAATCCTTGATAGCGTCTTCCAGTTTCAGTAATACGCCTTCTTCCACTTCTTGTGGCGCCGCGCCCAGGTATGGGACACGAACAGAAATCAGGTTGACTTCAAAATTCGGAAACACCTGCTTTTGAATAGACATAGCGCCGAATATACCGCCAACCAGTAAAATCCACATCAACAGGTTAGCCGCAACATTATTACGGGCAAACCAGGCAATCAAACCTGTCTGGGTATTATAGTGCTGCATGACTTAGGCTCCCGTGTTTAACAAACTGTCTTGTGCAGGTTTGTCTTGTGTAGCCGGGTTTTCTTCAGGTAACCGCACAGGCATGCCATCATAAGGATTAGGTACTGCACTGCGCACAACTTTATCGCCGTCATCTAATCCGCCAGCAATAAACACCGACTCAGGACTTGAGCGCACCACGTCGACGTCTCTGATAAATAACTGATTGTTATCGTCAACCACCAACACGGTGCCATCCAGACGTAATAAATTTCGCGGTAACACAATGAGTGATTGTGCATTGGTGCCGCTAATGACGGCTTTAACAAACTGACCAAAACGCAAAGGTGCACCCTGGGCTCCAGCACTGCGCAGATACGGGTCTTTCACTTCCACTACCGCATAAATCAGCCGGTTAGTGGTATCAAGTACGCCTTCACTACGAACAAGTTTACCTTGCCATTGCATGGACTTACCGCCAACCACTGCACTCAGTGTTACTTCATTTTGGTTAGCAATACCGGTTGAAAGATCAATAAATGCCAAATCGCTATCGGTCAGTGGCAAACGTATTTCCGCTACATCCGTAGCATAAATTTCGCCAACCAGACTACCGGTTCCTACAAACTGGCCTAAATCAACACTGCGCTCTACAACAATACCATCGTAAGGGGCTATTACCTGAGTGCGGCTTAAGTTACGCTGAGCCCTGGCCAGCTTGGCTTTAGCAGCTTTTACATTGGCCTGTTCTTTGGCTAGCTGCGGTTTGCGCAAGCCTAATTCCGGGGCTACCACATCATTGACTGAGCGCCATTCCTGGGCCGCAACTTTACCGCGCGCCAGTTCTTCTTGCAGCGCCGCTTCGGCTTGTGCCAATTCAGCTTCTGCCAGACTCAATTCTGTTTGATAATCATCCTGTTCAACGGTTAACAATACGTCGCCCTGTTTAAACATGCCGCCCACCACAAAGTTGTCGGCCACAGAGACGACCCGGCCACTGACCTGGATTGCAATACTGGTTTTATGCTCTGGCTGCACATTACCCTGGCTGCTCACGGTAAACTCAATGTTTTCTGAATAAACCGGTTGCGCGTCAACCAAAAAGGCCTGTTCTTCTACGACCTTCTTCTCTGGCGGCTTTTTGCTGATGATCATAATGGTAGCTGCTATGGCCGCCAAAACTAACAAGATAATCGGCAGCGCCGATTTAACTAACGATGATGCCTTCATTTATTATTTCTCGGTAATGCTCGTTATTGCTGCTTATTACGCACAGCTTTACTAATACTAAGTGATAGGTTGGCAATTCTACGTTTACAGCGACTATTTTGCCCGTCTAACTTTGTTAACAAATGTAACGGGCCAGTGTTTTTTCAGGCATGCTGTCAAGCGCATTAATTAGGGCAGATTTGACACCGATAAACACTTGAATCGATGACTTTTTGAGCGTAATTTAGATGAAAAGCTATTTGTTGAGCAGGAGAGAAAACAATGAGTCTTAAAAAGCAGTATTTAAAATCAAAACCGGTGTGCAAAGTGACCTTTAAACTAACCGCGACTGAAGCTGGCAGTGCTTCATCAGCCAAGCTAATTGGCGATTTCAACGCGTGGGATGTCGCCGCACAACCAATGAAGAAACTTAAAAATGGTGATTTCACCCAAACCCTGAATTTACCAGCCGATGCAGAGTATCAGTTTCGCTATTTGCTCGACGATGCTACCTGGGAAAATGACTGGGATGCCGACGCGTACGCGCCTTCTCCGGTCAGTTTTGAAGACAACTCAGTAGTGCGCGTATAAACGCGGTAATACTTTAAAATAGCCCGCGGTAACAACTACGGCGGGCTACTTTGTTGACGGTAGCGCTTGGTATACCGTTTAGCTCAGCGCCCTGTCAATTTCTGGCAGAGCCTTAAACAAATCGGCAACTAAGCCATAGTCTGCTACCTGAAATATCGGCGCTTCGGGATCCTTGTTGATGGCGACAATGACCTTTGCGTCTTTCATTCCCGCTAAGTGCTGAATGGCCCCGGAAATCCCCACGGCTATATACAACTGTGGTGCAACTATTTTACCGGTTTGCCCCACTTGCATATCATTGGGCACAAACCCCGCGTCAACCGCAGCGCGGCTGGCGCCCACCGCAGCGCCTAATTTGTCGGCAATACTCTCCAGCATAGCGAAATTCTCGCCATCCTGCATACCGCGTCCACCTGATATCACAATATTAGCGGCGGTCAGCTCGGGGCGCTCCGATTTGGTCATTTCAGCGTGTTCAAAGGTTACCTGTTGATTTTCGATTACCGTATCAAGGGCCACCACCTCTGCGCTGTTTCCCTCACTGGCAGCATCAAAAGCAGACGCTCGTACAGTCAGTACCTTTACGCTGTCATGGCTTTGGACAGTGGCAATAGCATTGCCAGCATAAATTGGCCGCACAAAAGTATCGGCACTTTCTATACCTGTAACATCCGATAACTGCACCACATCTAACAAGGCTGCAACCCGCGGCATAAAGTTTTTACCTGTAGTGGTTGCAGCTGCCAGAATATGCGAATAACCGTCTGCCATACTCACAACCAGTTCAGCTATGTTTTCTGCCAGTTGATGAGCATACACCGGGTTATCGGCGGTCAGTACCTTAGTAACGCCGGTGATTGATGCTGCCTGTCGGGCAACCTCCTGGCACTGACTGCCCGCCACTAAAATATGCACGTCGTCGCCAAGTTGCAGTGCAGCTGTAACCAGCTTGAGTGTTTCCGTTTTCAATTGTGCGTTATCGTGTTCTGCGTAGACCAATGTACTCATGAGATCACCTTTGCGTCGTCGCGAAGCTTACTAAGAAGTTCCGTTACCGTATCAACCATTTCGCCACCGGCGCGAACCGGGGGAGGCGTTACTTTTAGCGTTTGGGTCCGTGGGCTTATATCGACACCGAGTTGCGCTGCTGTCATCACGTCCAGGGGTTTACGTTTGGCTTTCATGATGTCAGGTAACTTGGCAAAACGTGGCTCGTTTAAGCGCAAATCCGTTGAAATGACAGCAGGTAGTTTCAAGGTTAACGTCTGCAGTCCACCATCTATTTCACGGGTAACCTGGACGCTTTGCGCAGCCACATTAACCTTAGAAGCAAAAGTCCCCTGCGGCATGCCCGTTAACGCAGCCAGCATCTGCCCTGTCTGGTTATTATCGGAGTCGATAGCCTGCTTGCCAATAATGACTAGCTCCGGCGACTCCTGTGCAACAATTTTTGCCAGCAATTTAGCGACCTGCAATGACTCAGGAAAGTCATCACATTCGATATGAATACCGCGGTCGGCGCCCAGTGCCATTGCGTTGCGGATTTGTTCCTGGCATGCTTTAGGACCAATACTCACAACAATTATTTCGCTCGCTACGCCCTGCTCTTTTAGGCGTACCGCCTCTTCTACCGCGATTTCGCAAAACGGATTCATCGCCATTTTGGCATTAGTGAGATCAACACCGGTCTGATCAGACTTCACCCTCACTTTAACGTTGTAATCAATCACTCGTTTCACCGGAACTAGTACTTTCATATAAGCCTCTTCTTATCTCGGATAGCTGTCGCTGCTTGCACTATGAATATCAGTCAGACATCTGGCCAATCACAGCCAGTGGGTTGTCTTATCCGCTGTCAAATTACAATTACAACAAGTCAGCAACATTTTTATAATAAAATTTACTTCCAGTTGACGTTAACGTCAACCTGGTTTAGCTTGAAGCTATCGTTTAAAAAGTTGCAAGGTGGCAAAAATGGTTGCCACTTTCGCTTACACCCACGCTATTAACAGGTCGTGACAACAGAGGAGTCTTGGTATGGAACGCGAATCAATGGAGTTTGATATTGTCATTGTTGGTGCCGGGCCAGCAGGCTTATCCAGTGCTATTCGTGCTGCCCAACAGGCTGCAAAAAATCATCAGGAACTCACCATTTGTGTTATTGAAAAAGGCTCAGAGGTGGGAGCCCATATTTTATCTGGCGGCGTCATGGAGCCGGGTGCCCTGGAAGAACTCATACCGGATTGGCAGAACAAAGTTGCCCCGTTAAATCAGCCGGTCACCGCCGAGGCAACTTACTTGCTGCGCAGTGAAACAAGCGCCACCCGGTTACCTGACATGCTGACGCCTAAAACAATGCATAACCAGGGCAATTACATCGTGTCGCTGGCCAATTTGTGTCGCTGGCTAGCCGAACAAGCCGAAGCCCTGGGCGTAGAAATATTTCCCGGTTTTGCCGCGGCAGAGATTTTGTATAACGATGATGGCTCTGTTGGCGGCGTGATCACCGGCGATATGGGGGTGGCAGCCGACGGTAGTGAGAAAGACAGTTACATACCGGGTATGGCACTCAAAGCCAAATATACTCTCTTTGCTGAAGGCAGTCGTGGTCATCTGGGTAAAGCGTTGATCAGTCAGTTTGAACTTGATAAAGACAAAACAGCGCAACATTACGCCATCGGCTTTAAAGAAATTTGGCAAATACCGCCCGAACAGCACCAGGCAGGACTTGTCATCCACTGTGCTGGCTGGCCACTGAATGACGCTGCTGGCGGTGGGTATTTATATCATGCGGAAAACAACCAGGTGCTGGTCGGCCTGATTGTGGATTTAAATTATCAAAACCCTTATTTAAGCCCCTTTGACGAATTTCAGCGCCTTAAACATCATCCCCTGTTTGCCAGCTATTTAACCGGTGGAGAACGTATTGCCTATGGTGCACGGGCGATCACCAAAGGCGGCTATCATGCGCTACCACAAATGGCATTTCCCGGTGGCTGCCTGATTGGTTGTAATGCAGGAACGCTCAATTTTTCTAAAATTAAAGGCATCCATACGGCAATTAAGTCAGGCATAGTTGCGGCCGACACAATTGTTGAACAGTTAAGCCGAAACACTGACATTAATTTTTGTACGCATTTTAATCAGACCTTTAAAAATAGTGATCTGTGCAAAGAACTTTATAAAGCGCGCAATTTTGGACCTGCATTACATAAGTTCGGTAATTTAGTAGGCGGTGCGTTTAATACCATTGAACAAAATTTACTCAATGGCAATTCGCCTTTCACAATTAAAGACACTAAAGCTGACTTTTCAAATATGAAAACAGCGACTAACTATTCGCCAATTAATTATCCCAAACCCGACAATAAACTCAGCTTTGACAAATTAAGCTCCGTCTATTTGGCAAATACCAGTCACGATGAAGATCAGCCTTGTCATCTGCAGTTAAAAGATAAACAGATCCCCATTACAGTAAATCTTCCAGAATACGCAGAGCCCGCTCAACGCTATTGCCCGGCGGGCGTCTATGAGATCGTCAATAACGAACAACATCAGCCTGAATTGCAAATAAATGCAGCCAATTGTGTGCATTGTAAAACCTGTGATATTAAAGATCCGTCACAAAATATACGTTGGTTTGTTCCCGAAGGTGGCAGTGGCCCTAACTATCCAAACATGTAAAATTACTGGCTATTTTTGATCAGTAAAATAATTTTTGAAAACTCACTTATTTAATTTAGAATTAGGGGCGTACTTTAACCAACTATTGGATAAATAAAATGAGTGAGTTTTTAAATGTATTAACTCATGGAAGACGTTTACAAGGTGCCGTAAAGGAATTATCGGTAGAAGAATTAGAAAGTGTCCAACAAAAACTATCCAGCATTATAGATAAAAGAAAAGAGCAGGAAGCTGAGGCAGCTAAAGCACAACAAGAAAAGCTGGCTAAACTGGAAGAAATAAAACAGCAAATGAGTGAAGCAGGTATCGACATTGCTGATTTGCAGGACGTAAGCGAAACTAAATCAAAACGTAAAACTGGCAAAAAACGTCCGATAAAGTACAAAATCACCAAAGACGGTGAAACTACAACCTGGACCGGTGTAGGCCGTATGCCGTTAGTATTCAAAGAAGTACTTGAAAATGGCCAGTCACTGGACGATTTCGCCGTTTAATGCCTGAACCCTGGCGCCCACCCTACCCGGAGACTTCCTTCCAACTATGACCATTTCACTGAATTACGAGCAGTTTGAGTGTGATCAGTCAGAGGCGCCATGGGTTGTGTTAATTCACGGCCTGTTTGGCAATTTAGACAATCTGGCCGTGCTGCGCCGTGCCTTGCAAAACGATTTCAACGTGTTGGCTATCGATTTGCCTGACCACGGCGAGTCACCCTGGGTGGAGACCTTTACACAAGCAGGCTGTGTCAACGCCCTGTATGAATTGCTAGCACAACAATCTATCAGCAAATGTCACCTGATTGGCCATTCATTAGGGGGTAAGGTGGCAATGAAAATGGCGTTACATCACCCCGGCATTATAAGTAGTCTGATAGTGCTGGATATCGCCCCAACCTCTTATCAGCCAAGCCACCAGGGAGTATTCGCTGGCCTCAAAAAAGTTGATCTGAGCAGCATTAGTAGCCGTAAAGAAGCCGACAATGTAATGCAAACAGAAATCAAGATTGCCGGTGTGCGACAGTTTTTGCTGAAAAGTCTCTATCAGGATACACAGGGACACTGGCAGTGGCGCTTTAATGTAGCGGGTCTGGAAAAGGACTACGTCAACATAAGTAGTTTTGAGACGTCACAGGATCAACAGTTTGCAGGGCCTGTAACCTTTATCAAAGGTGGCGAGTCGGATTACATTACACGTGAGCATCAATCCACAATCGCGCAGTTATTTCCTGCTGCAAAAGCAAAAATTGTGGAAGGGGTTGGTCATTGGTTGCATGCCGAAAAGCCCCAGGTGGTCAATAAACTTGTACTGCGCGCGTTACAACAGTAGCGCTCTATTCACCCTGTAAATAATAACTATTTGCATTTGAGCATTTATTTTATGCTAAACTCGCGACAAATATGGCTGATGTTGCTAAGACAAACCACCCGAACACGTTAAAAACGGAATTTTGAAGCGACATGGGTCACGCTGATCAGGGTTGGCACAGACAATGATTAACGACGCGAAGATTGCCTGCGACAGCGCCAATACTGTGGTATAGTCTGCGCGCAAAAAAGTAGTGAAGGTTTTTTATGTTTGCAAAGTATTACGAACAAATCGAATCCATCATGCTTGATTTGGCCTTAGTATGCCTGTTTGTTCTTATGATTTTTGCCGTGCATGACGTACTTAAAAAAAATGACGTCCCCCTGATTGGCAAAGTCGTTGCCTATGGTGTGCTGGGCCTTGGTGCTATGGGTTTTGTTGCAAAGGGTATAATCCAGTTAATCTGGCAGAGCAACGGTGTATCCGGATAAACAGTTTTAAAGAAAGAGTAGATAGAGGTTAAATATGGCAAGTGTTGGCCTGTTTTTTGGTAGCGACACTGGCAATACCGAGCATATTGCCAAGTTAATTCAGAAGGAATTAGGTAAAAACCTGATTGCTGTTCACGATATCGCAAAGAGTTCAAAGGAACAAATCGCTGAGTTCGATTTATTGCTTTTTGGTATTCCGACCTGGTATTACGGTGAAGCGCAGTGCGATTGGGACGACTTCTTCCCCGAGCTAGAGCAAATCGATTTCACCGACAAACTGGTTGCAATCTTTGGTTGCGGCGATCAGGAAGACTACGCCGAGTACTTTTTAGATGCCATGGGCATGGTCAGAGATATCGTTGAGGCTCGCGGTGCCATATTGGTTGGCCAGTGGTCAACGGAAGGGTATGAGTTTGAAGCCTCTAAAGGCATGGCCGATGATGACCACTTTGTTGGCCTGGGTATCGACGAAGATCGTCAGCCTGAGCTCACCGAGGAGCGTGTACGCGCCTGGTGTAAACAGTTACATGATGAGTTGTGCCTGGCCGAACTAGCCTGAGCGCCAGCTTAACTAATATATCGCATAAAACCTTATTAACGTTCGCCGCGCTGATAAGGTTTTTTTATGTCTGTTGATGCTGGTAAACTCAGTAACGGAAAATCCGCCAGGTAAGCATATCCCGGCAACCTCCGGCGATTAACAAGAGCATTAAGGATGAACATGCGACACCTTCTAATACCCGCTGCACTTTTTATACTGACCGGATGTCAGTCTGCTGCACCCACCAACTCTGCAACATCACATCACGCCAGCCCTGCGCAAGCGCAGATTGGCGCTGGTGCAACATTTAAGCGCTTTGCGCCCCGCTATCCAATCAGCGCCGCCAGACGAGGTCTCGAAGGCTGCGCAACAATTGCCTATACACTTACCCCCGCCAATGAGATTAAGGACGTCCTGGTTATCGATAGCAGTGATGAAGTCTTTGCCACAGAAGCGGTAACAGTGCTCCCTAAATGGAACTGGTCGGTCGTACCTGCTGAACACTTAATCCGGCCCATACGTTTGCAAACCCGCTTTGAGTTTTGTCTTCAGGATGGCAGTGGTCACTGCACACCAGAGGCGTTAGCCACCGGCACCGAATGTCGCGGCGAAGATCTGGTCATTTCATCAGGATCAATGATCAAAAAGGTAAGCTGGTAAGCTGGCTTATCCCTTGCATCGCACAATTGCTAACATAACTGCTTGCGCGTGCCCTGAGAATTACCTGACCCGCTTTACAACTTAAACTGCGATACTGCCTGTTTGAGTTCGGCGATTTCGCCGTCGATTTGTGACGTTGAGGCATTGGCTTTACCGGTACTGCTGGCGCTGAGTTCAGCCAGTTCAACGATCCGTTGCAGGCTTTCAGCCACATCAGCCATTAAGCTGTCCTGGCGCTGGGTATCGTTAACAATATCCCGGTTTATTGTACTGAGCTCCTGAATGATCAAGCTAATGGTTGCCACCTGCTCTGTGACCTGCTCAGTGGTGGTTAAGCTATTTCTAGCTTGCTCACGGCCACTGGTAATGGCCTGAACAGCTTGCTGAGCGTCCTTTTGCAAGCTGTTGATCATCGACTCAATTTCTTCGGTGGAGTGCTGCGTGCGATTAGCCAGGGTGCGCACTTCATCAGCGACAACCGCAAAGCCCCTGCCCTGCTCACCGGCCCGGGCGGCCTCAATGGCTGCATTCAATGCCAGCAAGTTAGTCTGCTCGGCAATGGTTTTAATAACATCAAGAATACTGCCAATACTACGGCTATTTTCATCCAGCCGGCTCACCACCTGCGCCGATCTCTCAGCCTGACGGGCCTGCTCTTCGCCCTGCTGACGATTATTCTCAGCCAGTTGTGCAATACTCTGGCTTTGCTGCTCAATCTGACTGAGCTTATTCATGGCCGTTGTAATCTGGCTGAGATTAGTGTGGCTGGTTTGCCTGACATGTTCGGTATTGGTGGCTGTAACTTGTACCTGCTGACGCTGTTCATCAACCTTCCTCAGGCTCTCTTCGCCAAGGGCCACACTTGCTTTGGTAACTTCTTCGAGCCGTTGTTCCTGCGCCAGAATATTACCAATGAGGGTACGAAGACTGTCGGTAAGGGTGTTAATTTTAGCCGCCAGCGCGGCAAATTCGTCGTTACCACTTTGATCCAGAGTACGCGTAAGATCGCCTTTGCTTAACTGGCTTAGCCCGCGGTTTATTTTTACCAATGGCCGGGCAATACTGCGGGTTGTAATGACCCCGAGGGTAATGGCCGCAATAAGGCCAATCACAAAGACGATAGCGGTCTTCAGTAACGCACCTACCACGGTATCCAGGATTTTTTGTTGCGCATTTAAGGTGCTGGTGTTGATCTGATCATACAACTGACCAATGGTATCCTGAGCAACCACCAGCGCCTGGTTAGCGGCTTTGCGATGACGAAAGCTTTGGGCAATCGACGATAGCTTTTGTTGCTGTAACCATACTAAGCCCTTGTCACCCTGCAAAGCAGCCAGAAACGCATCATATTGCTCGTTAAACATTGCCACCGTGCCCTGCGTATCAACGCTCTCGGCGAGACGATTTAAATAGTCCTTATCAACTTCCAGATTGCTCACCTGATAGGACAGATCATCAACAATGGCCGCGGTATTCTGGGCATTCGTACTGGCCACAAGCTCTTCAATGGCGGTATTCATGGTTAACAGTTTATTATCAATGTTATTACCTGTACCAACAATGGTCGCGATCCCCGGCTGACGCGTATCCAGATAGCCTAAATCCAGCATTAATGCACTTGCCTCATCGGCAATCGAGAGCACTTTTTCGGTTTGCTCCAGCAGCTGTTGCTGAAAGGATAACTGTTGTTCCAGCGCTTCGTACATTGACCGGCTTTCTGCCAGGTACGTGCGGCTTGAAGACATCGCCTGCTGCGCGAGCGCATCGTCACTGAGTAACTCTGAGAGCTGTTCGAGGCTTTGATCAAACCGCGCTGCACGAGCATTGAACTGTTCTTTACTGGTCTCAAGCTCGACCAGGGTTTCAACGTGATAGCCGTTTGCCGTTATCGTAGCCAGGGAGAGGATTTCGGTATTGGCTTTGTTCATTGTGGTTTGCACGGGCATTTTATCTTCAATAACATCCACGGCTGAGGACTGAATATCCGATAATCCCCAATAAGACAAAATACTGGTGATTAAAAGCAAACATCCAAATGAAGCAAAACCAAGAATGATTTTATTGACAACTGTTAACGGCATTCTGTAACCCTGATAAACCGACACTTATCGGCCAAATAGTTTGGTAACAACATGCAAAGTATAAAGTTTTACGCTAGCACCGATATACAACAATAGTTGCAATCTCACGATATTGCGTTGCAACTTTACGAGATTGGCGCATTTATCCCCACATATATAGCAGCTATAGCAGGCCTAATATCAACACTCGTCAGTGGCCACACATCTCTGATATATGTTGGTTAACATATATATACTTGTCACATTGCTAATTTGTTCACGCTTTACCAAATATAGTCTAATTCTAATGGGCATTTAGCAAAATTTGTCACTAATTATAGATTTAGCTGCAGTCTGTGCATTGTTATACTTTCAAATCTGCTCAAGTTACCTATAATAGCCTGAAATTCGCGTCTCAAGATGTGGGCATCTAATGGATCAAAATAAAGAACTTAAGAAAGCTGGCCTGAAGGTCACATTGCCTAGATTAAAAATTCTGCAAATACTGCAGGATCCGCAAAATCAGCATATCAGCGCAGAAGACGTTTATAAGATTCTGATTGAACACGGCGAAGAAATTGGTTTAGCAACGGTTTACCGGGTACTCAACCAATTTGATGATGCCGGCATTTTAAACCGACATCATTTTGAAGGTGGTAAGTCGGTCTTTGAAATCAGCCATAAAGAGCATCATGATCACCTTGTTTGTTTGAAATGTGGCAAAGTGATCGAGTTCGAAGACGAACTTATTGAGCAACGTCAGGAACAAGTGGCAAAAGAGAACAACATCAAACTCACCCATCACAGTTTATATCTGTATGGTGAATGCACTGACGGAAACTGCGAAGAGGTAGATTAATCCCGTTAGTATTTTCCGCTCAGGAAGGTTGAACGCTGTAAAACAAAAAAGGGCATCTGTTGATGCCCTTTTCAATGCAGGCCGGCTGGTTACAGTTCAAATTTTTGCTGAGAATACACAGTAAAAACTTGCTCCCATATCTCGCCAACGTTGCCATCACCAATGATTTGGCCATTAACCCTGGTGATCGGCAGTATTTCCTTTCCTGAGCTGGTTATCCACACCTCGTCGGCCGCCATTAACTCATCAACGGTAATAGCCTCCTCAGCAACCTCTATGTTGGCTAAAGACAGACACTTTAGGACCAGTTGGCGTGTAATACCGGGCAACAACTGATTATCCAGCGGCGGCGTGAATGCTTTGCCTTGTTTGATGATAAACACGTTACTGCTGCTGGCTTCGGTGATTTCACCCTGCTGATTAAACAATATCGTCTCAGCATTGCCCTCTTGGGCGCCTTGTTGAAAGTGCATGACATTGCCAAGCAAAGCGGTCGATTTAATATGGCAACGCTGCCAGCGTAAATCCTGTGTCAGCGATACACTCGCCCCGGGATGGATCAAACGGTCAGGCTGCGCCGGCGCTGCAAGCGCAAAGGCAAAACCAAAAATGGTGGGGCTCACACCTTGCGGGTACGCATGATAACGGCGTGTATCTGCGCCTCTGCTCACATGCAGGTAAACGCCGATGTTATCGCCCAGTAGGGCACGATTGTCACTAATAAGCCGCTGGGTGATAATTTGCCATTGCATGGAATCGAGGTCACAGCCGATCTCGATAGCTGCCAGCCCATTGGCTAAGCGGGCCATATGCTGGGTAAACCCCACCATTCTGCCACCATAACTGGGGATCACTTCGTATATACCATCACCAAATAAAAAGCCGCGGTCCAAAGGGGATATTCGCGCTTGTTCGAGCGGTATAAACTCACCATTTAAATATGCTATCGTCATGACAATCTCGTTCGGAAAAAACGCCTACCCCTGATACCAGCGCGTTATTGCACTCAGGGTTAACAGCCACTTTGCTCTGGCATCATCAGCGTCGAGTTGAAAAAAAGTTATCTTATCACCGGGAACGCACTGAGCGAAACGATTCAAATCACAGCGCGCAATCGTACCGACTTTGGGGTAGCCCCCGAGGGTTTGTCGGTCTGCCATCATGACGATAGGCTGTCCATCTGGTGGGATCTGCATTGCCCCCAGGGCAACCGCCTCAGAATATAACGCCTGCTCCCTGGTGTTTATGGCCGCACCACTCAAGCGATACCCCATGCGATCCATTTGCGATGTTAACGTATAATCACTGCTTAACAAACGGCGCCATTGCAAGGGGCTTACCCACTCGTGCTGATACCCGGGCACCAGTGCCACATGAATATCGCTTTGATATGCGGGTATAAGCCATTGTGGCACATTGCGCAGTTGTATTGATGATGGTGCCGCGTTGAGCTCCAATTGATCGCCGGATTTAAGGCTGCTGCCATCACCATTGAGACCGCCAAGACGTTCACGACTTACTGTACTGGCACTGCCCATTACCTTAGGCGCCTTAATCCCCCCACTAACCGCCAGATAATGCTTGGTGCCTAAACGCGCGGGCTCAATGGCCACCGTTTGTCCTGCCTTCACAGACAGTGTTTGCCAGCCAGGCTGCCCGGTACCATCGATACGAATGTCCGCTGCCGGACCGGTAACACTAATAAAGCAGGCCTTCGTAAAGGTACAGGTTAACGGCCCTAAAAATTCGATGGCCACTCCATCGGACTGACTACACAGCAGGTTAGCGAGTTTAAACGCCAACGGATCAAGTGGGCCGGCCTGACAAAAGCCGTCATGCAAGTGGCCGTGTCTGCCACTATCTACGATATACGCCGCCAGGCCAATTTGGTCGATGGTCAGCACCGTTTACCCCTCCCTGTCATCTGTGGTTAGCCAGTCACGGTACTGCTGTTGGTTAATTGCGTAAAACTCTACCGTATCGCCTGTCTGTAAGCGTATAGGCTGGCTATCTCCGGGCACGTAAAGTGGCACCGGGCACAACCCAAGCAAATGCCAGCCACCCGGTGACACGCCGGGGTAGACTGCCGTCTGCCGATCAGCAATGGCAACGGCTCCCTGAGGCACCGCTTTACGGGGATTCGCCAGCCTTGGCATTGCCAAACGCTCGTCGAGTTCGCCTAAATAGGCAAACCCCGGGGCGAATCCCACTGCGTAAACGCGGTAGGCAACTTGTTGATGAAGCGTAATAATTTGCGCTTCATCCAACCCCGTTGAAGCACTCACCAGCGCTAAATCATTGGCTACGGGTGCGCCATACCACACCGGCAGACGATGGGTTTGACCCGCGCCAGTATGCTCAGACTCACTCACGGAAAGGGGTAAATCGCGCACGTACTGATAAACGCCATGATAATCAATCCGGCTAATATCAAATACCACCATCAGGCTATCGTAGGCCGGAACAGCCTCACACAACCAGTCAGGGGTTGTCTGCTGTGACGGATGCGTTAACAGCGCCTGACGTAAAGTGGCAATGACCTGATTTGCGGTATCCAGCGAATCGCCTGAGGCATAAAAAATCAACCCATCCTCGCCGGCTATCTTTACTGCTCGTATCCCGTTAAATGCTTTCATCAGGCGTTGGTACCCGGTCTTATATGGGATAACTTACGTTTGGTTAGCGCTACCCGCAGCGCTTCTGCCATTGCGACTGCACCGGGTGAATCACCGTGCACACACAGGGTATCCACGGGCATAGCCAGTACCGAGTTATCGTTAGCAATAATAACCCCTTCGTCCATTAACCGCGTTGCCTGAGCAAAGGCTTCCTCTTCGTTTAACACCGCGCCTGCTTGTTTACGCGACAGCAGATAGCCCTGTGCGGTGTAGCGCCGATCGGCAAAAGCTTCAAACAACAAAACAACGCCAAATTCAGCGGCTTCCAGGGTCAGTTGTTCATGATCCGGGTGCGCCTGAATCATGAGCGGAATATCAGGCACTGGTCCTTGTGTCATCGCTTTTAACACCGAGCGTCGCAATTCAGTATTTTGCATCATGTCGTTATACAGCGCGCCATGAGGTTTGACGTATTCAACACGCCCTCCCTGAGCTCGCGCCATACCATCCAGCGCAGCTATCTGGTAATGCAGGCAAGCAATAAGTTCATCCTCCGCCATCGCCAGGCTGCGGCGACCAAAGCCCTGCAGATCCGGATAACTGGGATGGGCGCCAATGGTCACATTATGCTCCAACGCCAGGCGAATGGCCTTTTGTAGCGTCAGTGGATCGCCGCCATGAAAACCGCAGGCGATATTTGCCATGTCGATGTGCACCATAATCTGACCATCAACAGGCATTGTCCATGCACCATAACTTTCACCTAAATCACAATTTAACATCATAAGCAGTTAGTTCTTGTTGGCATATCAGTTATCATGTTACCTGTTCTATAATAAAAGTCAGTCCCCATGCTAAAAATTGGTCAGATTAATCCACTTGTGGTGGTCGGTGAATTTCCTTTTGGTTATCAGCTGTTACATCCTGAAGACGAACGCCCGGTAGTCCTTGCCGAGGCCGTTGAGTCTCCCCTCGCTGTCGACTCGCAAATAGAGGCGATGGTCTATACCGGCGAAAACGGTCAACTTACGGCCAGCCTGGCGGCGCCGAAAATTACCACCGGCCAGGTCAAAGTACTCAAAGCGGTAGGTGTTACCGACTTTGCGGCCTTTTTCGATTGGGGTCTCCCCCGCGATCTGATGGTGCCGCGACAAAATCAGGCCAGCCCGGTTAGCCAGGGCATGGTTTATCCTGTTTATTTATATTTTGATGAGGCAACGCAGCGCTTACTTGGCAGTACCAAGCTACATCATCATTTAAGTGAAAGTGGCGTTTATTACAGCCCCGGCCAGGAAGTTGAGCTGATTGTATGCGGTCAAACCGATCTTGGATATAAAGTGGTGATTAACCAAACCCATCTGGGCCTGGTCTTTGCCAGCGATGCGTTTAAAAAGCTTAAGGTTGGCGATGAAACCACCGGGTTTATTAAGCAGGTCCGCGAAGACGGCAAGATTGATGTTGTGCTGCAACAGGTAAATGCCACCGCGCGTGACTCACTGCAACAGGCTATACTGGACGATCTTGAGGCTCATGATGGGTTTAGCACGCTTACCGACAAAAGCCCACCGGAAGAAATTTACGCTCGTTTTAACGTCAGTAAGGCTGCGTATAAACGGGCCCTTGGCGCGCTGTATAAACAACATAAAATTCAGCTCGATAAACAAAAAGTGACATTATTAAAATAAGAGGCAGCGAATGAAAGCAACCGTTAACTGGCAACAAGCGCTTACTTTTAGTGGTAAAACCGACAGCGGCTTTGAACAAACCCTTGACGGTAATGGTGAAGCCCTGTCGCCAATGGAAACCGTATTACTCGCAGTAGGTGCCTGCTCGAGCATCGATGTTGTCGATATTTTAAAAAAACGCCGGCTCAGCATAACAGATTGCGTGTGTGAACTGGAGGCAACGCGGGCCGATGAGCCGCCGCGGGTATTTACCAGTATTCATGCCCATTACCGGGTAAGCGGTGACAACCTGAGCGACAAAGATGTTGCCAGGGCCGTGTCGTTATCGGCTGAAAAGTATTGTTCTGTCATGCTGATGCTTAAAGGCAATGTGGATATTAGCACCAGCTACAGTATTAACAGTTAATGACGTTCTGAAACCAAAACAAAGACAACATAAGTGTCAAAGACCAAGCGATTAACGATTTATAAGTGACTTAATCCGGGTGCCCACCACTAAAAACAGGCTCACGCTGACGATGTGACAGAGAATAAATGTATTCAACTCTTTCATTGTCAGCGTAACCGATAACTAAAACATAAAATATTGTTCGCAATTCACAATACTAAAAAGCAAAGGTTATACCGAGATTAATACTTCTCCAGTCATTTGAGCTACCAGAACCAAATTTCAGCTCGGGTAAAACCTGATAATCAACAAACAAACCAACAGCCTCTGTTGCCTGGTAATTTAAACCAACTCCATAGGTGAAACCACTGTCAGAGAATTTTAGTACATAAGGGTAAGTCTGGGTCGTATTGCCATCAAGATCTGTGAGAGAACTACTCGTCGTGATTTCATAATCGCTTTTAGTTATTCCGGCTAAAGAATATAAGTGAAAACCATTATAAACAGGATAAGAAGCTCGGATAAGCAACGAAATCTGCGTATCAATATCTTCTTTGTACTTTGCCTCAGGAGATCCAACGACATAAAATGGGTGCGAATATCCTGACGTACCGGTATTGTACCGGGTTTCGATAGAGACGTATTCGTTGAACTGATAACCACCAATGACACCGACGGACTCTAATTCTCTGTCAGGTTGCGAAGTTACTTCTTGTGCACTGTATTGGGCGCCAAAATACCAATTATTTTCACATCTGGCCGACATAGAAAAAACGATTGTTGCAGCTGTGAGTGCGATGATTAGCGTTCTTTTCATTAAAGTCCCTTTTATATTTAACAAGTATTCTATTTGAAATGCCAGAATATATCATGGCGATGAATATACCCTGAATAGGGTTGAATTCGGGCTAACTTATGGCGGCAAGATTGCTGCCAGGAGTTGGGATCACCGAACAAGCGCGACAATAAGTTTATTGTCAACCTGTTCGATTTTATCTGTTAGGCATACCCGAGGCCACGAAAAATTGCCAAATAAACCAGATATTAGCGAAAACCTTCACTTAATTACCAACCAAACCACAGTCAATCGATACAATTGCTTACAATACGACACATCTACTCGCTAATTTATTGTTTTTACTGCGATTATACTTTTGTTTTAAAACTGGCACAGCGAATGCTGTCTGGCGTATATAACAAATATACTTTGCAGGTAACATGATGGAACACACAACACACCGCAACCTTGGTACTTTATTAATCGCCGGCTTATTATTTAGCAGCATCACGTTAAGCGGCTGTATGAATGCCGAAGCCACCGACGACGGCAACGCCAAAGCTAAAGAAGACGTAATTATCAGTATCCCGGTTGAAGCCGTAGCGCTCACCAATGGGGAAATATCCTCCAGTTACCACACCACCGCTATCTTAGAAGCAAAAGAAGAAGCTTTCGTGGTTGCCAGAGCATCAGGCATTGTCGAGCAAATTTTTGTAGAAGAAGGCGATTACGTTGAAAAGGGGCAGGTGTTGGCCCAACTCGATAAAAAACGCTACGAGCTTAACTTAAGTAAAGCCCGTGCTGACTTAACCGGACTGGAAAAAGAGCTCAATAAAATCAACAAGGTACATTCTCGTCAATTAGTCAGTGATGATACCTTTGACAAGCTCACCGCTCAGTATGAAGGTGCTAAAGCCGTCCTGGCACTTGCCGAACTGGATTTGAAGGAAACCACCATTACCGCCCCTATCAGTGGCTATATTGCCGAGCGTAACGCCAAAGTGGGTAACCTGACAGAGTCGTTCCAACGCGAGCGCATGTTCCATATTGTTCAGCAACGTGAATTACAAGGCATTGTCTACCTGCCAGAAAGCGAGATGGCGGCGATTAAAGCCAACCAAAAAGCCAGCTTAAAAGTAGCCGCCCTGGGGAATGCGACTGTAAACGGTTATATTGAGCGTATCAGCCCCGTGGTGGATGCCACCACCGGCACATTCAAAGTGACCTTAACGGTGCCCAACGACGCCGGTAATTTAAAAGCGGGTATGTTTTCTGAGGTATCCATTGACTATGCCACACATAGCAACGCCACTTTAGTGCCGCGAAAAGCCCTACTCACCATTGACGATCGCACCAGCGTTTTTGTGGTAAAGGATGGCATCGCTAACAAACTGGATGTAACCACCGGCTTTGAAAACAGTGACTTTGTGGAAATTACTGACGGTTTAAGCGGTAATGAAACCGTGGTTACCGTGGGTCATCACAATCTTAAAGATGCTTCGCCAGTTGATATTGTAAATAGCTGATTGAAGCCAGGAGATTGTTATGCAACTTGTTGATATTGCTGTAAAACGACCGGTAGCCATTGGCATGTTTACGCTTGCCGTACTGCTCTTTGGCATGGTCTCTTTAGGCCGTCTCTCGGTTAACCTGTTACCCGAACTGGCGTACCCTACCCTGACGATTCGTACCGATTACAACGGCGCTGCGCCGGCTGAGGTCGAACAGTTGGTGTCTAAACCCATCGAAGAAACCATCGGCACGGTAAAAGGCGTGCGCAGCGTAAAATCCGTGTCCAGACCCGGCCAGTCAGACATTGTGCTGGAATTTGCCTGGGGCACCGAGATGGACTTTGCCAGTCTCGAAGTGCGCGAAAAACTTGATATTTTACAGCTGCCCCTGGACGTTGATAAACCGCGTTTACTGCGGTTTAACCCCAGCCTTGATCCCATTTTACGTTATGGCCTGAGCTTTAGCAGCCCTGACGCCTCCGCTGCCGCAATGAAACGATTACGTGTTTATGCTGAGGAACAAGTTAAACGCCAGCTTGAGTCGATTGAAGGTGTCGCCTCGGTAAAAATTGGCGGAGCACTGGAAAACGAGATCCAGGTACTGGTAGACCAACGCCGGGTGAGTCAGTTAAACATTAACGTTAATGACATCATTCGCCGTCTCAAGGAAGAAAACCTCAATGCTGCAGGAGGCCGGATTGACAATGGTAATCAGGCATTTTTAGTAAGAACCCTGAATCAGTTCAACGCAATAAATGAAATAGGCGACCTGTATATTGCCAACCGCGAGGGTAAATCTATACGCCTGCGTGATGTGGCAACCATCGAAAACGCCTATAAAGAACGTGACGCGATTAGCCGGTTTAATGGTCAGGAAGGCGCCGAAATTGCTATCTACAAAGAAGGGGATGCAAATTCTGTCGACGTGGCGCGCCTGGTAACGCAAGCCCTGACCCGCATAACTCAGGAACTACCCGCCGACTATCAACTAAACAAGGTCTACGATCAGAGCGAATTTATAAAACAGGCCATTGATGACGTGAAGTCCTCCGCTGTTATTGGTGGCATTCTGGCGATGCTGATTTTGTATCTGTTTTTACGTGATTTTTGGCCCACGCTGATCATTTCGATTTCGATTCCGCTGTCCGTTATCGCCACGTTTAACCTCATGTACGGTAACGACATCAGTCTCAATATTATGAGTTTGGGTGGTATCGCCCTGGCGGTGGGGTTGCTGGTAGATAACAGCATTGTGGTATTAGAAAATATCGACAAACACAAACAGCGCAGTAAAGGTTTGATTGACACCGCGCAGGCTGCTGCCAATGGCACCAAAGAAGTCTCCAGTGCCATTTTGGCCTCGACACTCACCACTCTTGCGGTATTCGTGCCACTCATTTTTGTTGAGGGCATCGCCGGACAACTGTTCAGCGATCAGGCGATGACCGTATCCTTTGCCCTGGTGGCGTCACTGATTGTTGCCTTAACGGTGATCCCGGCACTCGCTGCCAAAGCAACGCGCAAAGACACATTTACAGAGAACAGCGATTTTGAGCCCGCCCCTGCAGCGCCCAGAGAAGGCTGGCGCAAAGGTATGTATTATCTCACCCTGCCATTACGACTGCTGGTAAAACTGGTGTTTGGCATCGTTCCCATGCTGCTTACCACTGCTGTTATTACCTTATGGCGCGGGGTTGGTAAAGTACTGGCGATAATCTTACTGCCTCTGACCACACTTTTTAACCTTGGTTTTAGCGCCCTTGAAAAACTCTACAAGGTAAGCCTCGCGGCCGCATTGAATGCGCGCTGGCTGGTGCTTGGCGGCGCAGTAGCCGCCACCGCTTTTGCTTATTTACTGATCCCCCGTTTGGGAATGGAGTTAATCCCGCGTATGTCTCAGGGTGAATTCTTTATAGAAGTGACTTTGCCGGCAGGCTCACGGGTTGAACAAACTGATAACTTGCTAACGCGCCTGGCCGGGTTCACCGACTCTCTGCCCCAGGTGGCCCGCACCTATTCACTGGCTGGCACGGGCAGCCTCATCAGCGCAGCCCCTTCTCAGGGTGGCGATCACTGGGGCAAGCTTAATGTTGTGCTTAAGGACGACACCAGCGACGCTGATGAACAGCAAGTTAAACAATCACTACGGGAATTTTTAGCCAGGCAGGCCGGCGTACAGAGCAAATTTGGTTACCCGGAACTCTTTACCTTTGCCGCCCCTATTCAAATTGAGCTACAGGGCTATGACCTAAACCAGTTACAACGTTTTAGTGATGAATTAAAAGGCGGCCTGGAAGCGAATGACCGTTTTGCTGATGTCACCAGCAGTCTGCGAATTGGTAACCCGGAATTAAAAATCAACTTTAATCATGCCGCGCTGGCACGATTGGATATGGATGCTGCTACTGCCGCTAAACTCGTTGCAGCGCAAATTGGCGGCGAAGTCGCCACCCAATACAGTTTGCGCGACCGCAAAGTGGACATTCTGGTGCGTACTGAACAAACGCAGCGCGACCAAATCGAAGATATCGGCAGGATCATTGTTAATCCGGGGTCAGATCAGGCAATCCCTTTACATGCGGTGGCCGATGTATACCTCAGCAATGGTCCCAGTGAAATCACCCGTATCGGCCAGCAACGCGTCGCCCTGATTGAAGCGAACCTGCGCTATGGGGATCTGGCCCAGGGCGTTGCCGCAGCGCAACAGATCATCGATAACACGCAACTGCCACTGTCGTTAAAAGCGACCATTGCCGGTCAGAGTGAAGACATGCAACAAAGTTTCGACTCATTATTGCTGGCGCTGGCACTGGCCATCTTTATGGTTTATCTGGTGATGGCATCACAGTTTGAATCACTTGGCCACCCTCTGTTGATTCTGTTTGCCATCCCAATGGCAGTCGCTGGCGCGATTTACGGTTTATTAGTGACTAACACCCATGTCAGCGTGGTGGTATTTATTGGCCTGATTATGCTCTGCGGCATTGTGGTTAATAACGCCATAGTGCTTATCGACCGCATCAATCAACTGCGTGAGCAAGGACAGGACAAACACAGTGCTATCGTCACTGCAGCCCATACCCGTTTGCGCCCTATTATCATGACAACGTTAACCACCATTCTTGGTTTGTTGCCCATGGCCATCGGCTTTGGCGAAGGTGCTGAAGTGCGCACGCCAATGGCTGTAACGGTAATCTTTGGCCTGCTGTTTTCCACCGTACTGACATTAATATTGTTACCGGTCATCTACTCACTGTTTGACCGTAAACAATTCAAAGCCGTAAGCCAGGGCAGCGAGGAGCATGTGTATGGATAAGTTTGCTCAGGCGGGTGCCAGCCTTACCAGTTTTGCCTTACGCAAGCCGGTCACAGTATGCATGGTGTTTTTGTCGATGCTGGTGTTCGGCATCGCGGCCGGACGCTTATTACCCCTGGAGAAGTTTCCGGGCATTGATATTCCGCAAATGGTTGTGCAGATCCCCTATAACGATGCCACACCGGCTGAAATAGAGCGCATGATTACCCGCCCGGTCGAAGAAGCTATCGCGACGATGTCGGGCATCAAGCGTTTGCGCGCAACCTCCTATGAGAATCGCGCCGAAATATTTGTCGAGTTTGACTGGGATGCCAATATCAAGGCCAAGAGTATTGAAGCCCGCGAAAAAGTGGATGCCATACGCAATGAACTCCCCGATGACGTTGAGCGTGTCATGGTGTACAAGTTTAACACCAATGACATGCCGATTTTTCAGTTGCGGGTATCCAGCGACCGTGACTTATCCAATGCTTACGACCTTCTCGACCGCAATCTCAAGCAAGTCATTGAGCGGGTTCCCGGCGTCTCGCGGGTAGAGCTGTATGGCGTGGTAAAAAAACAAATCAGCATTCGCTTAATGCCTGAAAGAATGACCTCTTTACACATAAACACCGAGCAACTCGGCCAGCGTTTACGTGCGGCTAATTTTTCGATGACAGCCGGTCATTTTATTGCCAATGAGCAAAAGTACGTGGTAAATCCTCTGGGTGAATTTTCTGATATTCGCGATATTGAACAGATTTACGTTGCGCCGGGTATCATGCTCAAAGATATTGCCACTATTGCTTATGAATTACCGGAACGTAACTCGGGTCGCCACCTTGATCGCGCCTACGCTGTGGGCCTGAATATTTTTCGCGAGTCCGGCAGTAACCTGGTCGCCGTATCTGACCGTGTTATGAAGGTTATTGAACAGGCCAATGACGATCCCGCGTTTAATGGTATTAACCTCTATGTGATGGATGATGTGGCGGACAGTGTCAGTACCTCGCTATCAAACCTTGTTGAAGCGGGCTTATTTGGCGCGCTGCTGTCCATCGTAGTGCTGTACTTATTTTTACGTCAGATCACCACTACGTTGCTGGTGGTGCTATCGGTGCCTTTCTCTATTTGTATTACACTCGGCGTTATGTATCTGCTGGGCTACTCATTAAATATTTTATCGCTGATGGGCTTAATGCTGGCCGTAGGGATGCTGGTGGATAATGCGGTGGTAGTCACCGAGAGTATTTTTCAGCAGCGCGCCACCCATAGCGATCCCGAGCAGGCGACGAAACTGGGCGTGGGAAAAGTGAGTCTGGCGGTTATTGCCGGCACCGCCACGACTGCCATTGTGTTTTTACCCAACATCGTTGGCGTAAAAATAGATGTCACTGTGTTTTTAGAACATGTTGCAATTGCTATTTGTATTTCGCTCTTTGCATCGCTGCTGATAGCACAAACATTGATCCCGCTGCTGGCATCTAAAGTCAAACCACCTGCTGAGCATCAGCACAAAACCCCCGGTTATATTAAGCGTTACCGACAAATCCTGAACTGGTCGATGGGTAATCAGGGTAAAACGGCGGTGATTGCCCTGGTGATTCTGGCAAGTACTGCTATCCCACTGGGCGTCATTTCCAAGGATGATGAGGGCAACGATGATCAGCAGCGTATTTGGCTTAACTACCACCTCACGCAAAACTATACCCTTGAGGAAGTCGAAAAAACGGTCGACAAAATGGAAGAATATCTCTACGCAAATCAGGATAAATTTTATATTAAACAGGTTTATAGCTTTTATGAGCCGGGATTTGCAACGTCCAACATAACCCTGAAAGATGATTTACCCGTGCCGGTTTCGGAAATAAAACGGTTAATTAACCAAGACATGCCTAAATTTGTTCGTGCCCGCCCCTCTTTTCGCTGGAATGACGGTAATGGTGGCGGTGTCAGGCTAACCTTGCTGGGTGAGTCATCAGACCGCCTGCGGCTAATCTCAGACCGCGTGGTCGATGTGCTTGCCAGCGTTGACGGCCTCACCGATGTCAGAGCTGATGTCGGCAGCGAACGACAAGAGCTGCAGGTCCGGGTTAACCGCGACAAAGCCTATAAGCTGGGATTGTCCACACAACGAATATCTGGCCTCATTGCAACAGCCCTGCGAGGTAACAATTTGCGCACGTTCAGGTATGGCGAAGCAGGCGAAGTGAAAGTTCAGTTACTCTATGGTAAATCGGTTCAGGAATCGCTGCATGCATTGCGTAATCTGACCCTGGCCAACAACGACGGCCGCAATATTACACTGGACATGGTTGCCGATATCACTGTTAGCCCGCAACTGGCACAGATTAATCGCAACTACCGCCAGACGGCACTAGCCATTGGCGCCAACCTCAAAGAAGGCACAACCATGGATGATGCCCGCGAGCGCATTGAAACAGCCATGCAATATATCAATTTACCCACTGGCTATAACTGGAGTCTGGACGGCGGTTTCAGGCGACAGGACGAAGCCTTTGCGGTGATGCAAATGAACATGTTGCTGGCCGTCTGTATGATTTATATCGTCATGGCAGCGTTGTTTGAGTCATTATTGTTACCCACCGCCGTCATTACCTCACTACTTTTCAGCGTTACCGGTGTGTTCTGGGCCTATATGATAACGGGCACAGCCATGTCGGTAATGGGTATGATAGGTATGCTGATATTAATGGGGATAGTGGTGAACAACGGAATTGTACTGGTAGACAGAATCAATCAGCTGATGCAGGAAGGCAATGATCTGCTCAGTGCTGTTGTTGAAGGCTGCAGTTCCCGGATCCGGCCAATATTAATGACTGTCGCAACGACGGTGTTAGGTTTAGTTCCCCTGGCATTAGGCGGAGCAAGGATTGGTGGAGATGGACCTGCTTATGCCCCAATGGCCATTGCCATCATAGGCGGACTGGTGTTTTCAACCTTAACAAGTTTATTTCTGGTACCGCTGGCTTATGTCTTGTTGCTAAAACTTCGGTACAGGGTAGGTAAAATGATTCACAAAAGTGGTCGGCAGGTGAGCCGTTGGATTAAGGTGTAACAAAATAAAAAAGAGTTAAACGGGAACACGATTCTTTAGACCACAGCGGTTCCCGTTTATTCATTTCAACCACAATTAGCTACGTGCAGTTAGAAACTGATATACATTCGATGCATCACGTGATTGAGAAAACTCAACTAAAGAAACACCGTTGCAGGTTACGCCATTTTCAGCTTTAACCACTTTTAATACTTCGCGCTGGCTTGCACCGATAAGACCAATATTGCGTGATACTGAAGTACGAAGTAAACGCACATCGTCTTTAACTACCGCCTTACAAAAACCCGCGAACTCAGTATCGCCAATAAAACGTACGCCGTCAGCAGTAACATCAGCAGACGCAGACGCAACACTCATTACAGACAAAACAGCTGCGGTAATAGTAGATTTAAATAACTTGTTCATTTCAGTTTCCTCTCTGGGTTAATTATAACTCTGAGCACAATACAGGTTGTTGCTGCTGCAGAGTGCACCGGGTGATTACCGCTGGTGCACTATATTTATGCCCTATCTGAAATAAAATTACTGTTTTTTTATTGTATAGGTATGGTGAACCTAACGTAAAAATGAATGTTAACAGCAGATTAAAATCATAAATCATTGTATATAAACATTATTTATGAAATTTATATTTCTTTATGGAATATAAAACATTTACATTTAATTAAATCGTTCTAAAAAATGTGTCAAAAACTGAAATAAAACAGTCAAAAACAGGTTGAATTTACATGTCTTCACATCTTAATTGCGTTTGAACCTGCCTGAATCGACGCTAATCTGTAATTTAATTACATAAAAATGTAAAAATATAAGCAGATCTCCGTATTGTCCACGGCGGTGTTTCGCTCATTTTTGCTCACTGGCGCATACAAAGCGCAAAAAACATGTGCAGTAAATTAATCCGCTAATGGGCGGAGGCAGTCTCATCAAGCTCAACACAATGAAGCTATCTAATGGGAATGGCAAGCGGCGGGGTGCCAATGACACCACTGATATCAAATCGGCTAAATGAAGATGGTATGCATTGAGCGTGAATTAATAACAGCATGGTGATGATTGCTGCGTTGTTGCCGGTTAACTGCAAGCATAACTTTAATATTGTCGTTAATAATGTATCGGTCGCATAAAAAAACCAACCGGGTTAAAGCTAACCCGGTTGGTCACAAAGATGCAGGCTACCGTGTAAAACGGCAGGGTTAAACGTAGTTTCGTTCCCGTTTGGTCTCAATGGCATCAATATAGCCATGCCATGACGCATAGCCCAGTAATGGCATCAGTACAATAAAACCAATAAATCCCGTCACAAAGCCAATCGCGACCATGGTAAATATGATGCCTGCCCAGATAAACATGGGCACCTTATTCACCCACACCGCGTTAATACTGGTCATCACCGCCGTGGCTAAGTCCACTTTACGTTCCAGCAGAATGGGCTGGGTAAAGGCGGTTATAAGAAACATCGCCACGCAAAACAACGCCCCAACTCCGGTTCCCAACAGTAAGAACGGCATTAAACTTTCCACGTTTTCAATTTGATGCTGAGGGTAAAGCGCATGAATGATGGACGCGACCCGCAGCCAAAAGATCATCAGTACCATCAGTAGAATACCAAAGCCCCACTCATTCACCGCATTGCGGCGGATTGCGCGCAACGAATGCGCCAGTGTGGGTTTGTGGCCTTTCTCGTGTTCCCAGCTAATATCGTAGAGTCCGGCGGCTAAAAACGGGCCTATCAGCATAAAACACACGATAGAGGGCAGGATAACCAAATGCCAACCGGTCATGGCAACTAAATAAAATATCAGCCAGGGGATGGCGGCAAATATAACGCCATAAAAAATCGACAACATGGGTGTTCTGAGTAAATCCTGCAATCCTAAAGATAACCACTTAATCGGATCTCCGATATCGAGTTCTTTACAAGGAATTACCCGCGCGATTCCACTCTCCGTAATAGCGTTTTGTGGTGTTTCTTTAAAGTGCTGTGACATAAACTCGCTTCCCTCAACTATTGCTATACCCGATGCGTTGCTGCGATGCATAGATTAAGCGACATGATTTACCCGGTTAATATTTATACAGATACGGGCTGCATGACGCTTTGGTTCTAAATACCAATGCAAAGGGCGTTCATAAACGACAACTATCGGGGAAACTCCAGCTTATCCACTACAAATATCAATGCGAAATTACTGTTTTAACTCACAACGCAGATTGTAACAGTCACCGCGCAACCCACTTATCCATTACTACTTTGTGGAATTTTCCCCGCTGTTATATACACGATAGTTAAGAATGCCAAGTTTCACAATCTATTAACAATAAAAATTATCCGGGTGAGCGCAGCGGATACCAGGAAACAGGCGTTTTAAAGGCGCGACTTAACGCCGCATTAAGATCACTGAAGCTGCACACATCGCTTGGCAGACCGGTAATGCATTCCGCAGTAAAACGGTGACAGTTGCGCGACAGCGCACTGTAGTTGATATAGGTGAAAATTCGTTGGATGGCACGTTGTGATGCGCCCTCCTGCACCAATGGCTGTAACTGCGCATTACAGGCAATATAAATGCTCGCGCCGCTGCGATCGGTTAAAAAACGCTGGGGCGAAATAGCCTTAACCAGGCCAGAACCGTGCAATTCAACAATATGATCGGCCACCCAAATGCCGGTATGTTCAAATAAACCGTAGATACCGCAACACACAACCGCCCCTTCGAGAGGCTCTACCTGCCGCTTACTCTCACCGGGATAAACGTCGACGCTCATAGTAAATAGCCAGCACAGTGCATCGGTAGACAATAATGTATACGGGTCATCTCTGTGCCAGCAACTACCCCGCTATACGCTGCGCCTTGATACAAGACAGACATAGTTATACTCCAAAAAGGCCTTGGGGGCTATTGCTCTTTTATAGATAATGTTCGACCTCTCCACAAGGGCAAATGTGTAACAATATCTGCAAGGTATTTCACTTATTGAGTAAAAATTTGCTTAACAGCAAATAACCTATGCGATACCCTGAAGCCCCTGTAATTTAAGTAGTTGAAGATGAAACCGGTAAACAGTTCGCACAAGTTAGATAACGTCTGCTATGACATTCGCGGCCCTATTGCAGCTCAGGCGCGCAAAATGGAAGACGAGGGCCATCGCATTCTTAAGTTAAACATCGGCAATCCGGCCCCGTTTGGCTTTGATGCCCCCGACGATATTTTAAAAGACGTCATCCATAACCTGCCAACTTCACAGGGTTATTCTGACTCAACCGGTATTTATGCTGCCCGCGTTGCCGTAATGCAGTATTACCAGCAGATGCACATTCGAAATATTCAGGTTGATGATGTGTTTATTGGCAACGGCGTCAGCGAAATGATCATGATGTCTATGCAGGCATTACTCAACACCGGTGATGAAGTATTGTTACCGAGCCCCGACTATCCTCTGTGGACCGCAGCAGTGAGCCTGTCTTCTGGCACGCCTGTGCATTATCGCTGTGACGAACAGGCCGGCTGGTTCCCGGACATTGATGACATAAAAAGTAAAATCACTAAAAAGACCAAAGCGATAGTGATCATCAATCCCAATAACCCCACCGGTGCGGTATACAGTAAAGAGTTGTTGCAACAGATTGTTGAGGTGGCCCGTGAACACGAGCTCGTCGTTTTCTCTGACGAAATATACGATAAAATCCTCTATGATGACGCCAAACATACCTGCATTGCATCACTGGCCGATGACGTGTTTTTTGTTACTTTCAGTGGTTTGTCAAAAAACTACCGGGTAGCGGGTTTCAGAGCGGGTTGGTTAGTGGTGTCGGGCAACAAGCGTTTAGCCAAACACTATATTGAAGGCCTCACAATATTGTCGTCGATGCGCATGTGCGCCAATGTGCCCTGCCAAAGTGCCATTCAAACGGCATTAGGCGGATATCAGAGTATTAATAACCTCGTTCAGCCGGGTGGCCGATTAAAAATTCAGCGCGATCTGGCGGCCAAACGATTAAATGAAATTGACGGTATAAGCTGTGTTGCGCCCAAGGGCGCGATGTATTGTTTTGCCAAAGTTGACGCCGAAAAGTTCAACATTGCCAACGATGAACAAATGATTCTTGACCTGCTGAGCAGCGAAAAAATCTTACTGGTACATGGCAAAGCCTTTAACCTCGACGAAGGCATTTATTTCAGGCTGGTATTTTTACCCCACAGCGATATTCTTGCGCCGGCAATGGATCGTATCGAAAACTTTTTTAACGGTTATCGCCAAAAAGGCCAAAAGTAATGGCCGACAACAGCCATTTCTTTGCGCACCTGGCCAGAATGAAGCTAATTCAGCGCTGGCCGCTGATGCGTAACGTGCACAGCGAAAACGTGCAAGAGCACAGTTTACAGGTTGCGATGGTTGCCCACGCCCTGGCACTGATTAAAAACCGCTTTTTTGGCGGCACGCTCAACCCGGATCGGATTGCTACGCTGGCAATGTTTCATGATGTGTCGGAAGTGCTGACCGGCGATTTACCAACGCCGGTTAAATACTTTAACCCGGCCATTAAAGATGAATACAAAAAGATCGAAAAAATCGCCGAGCAAAAACTGATTGATATGGCACCTGAGGCGTTTAAGCAGGACTACGCCGAGCTCATCGATAGCCATTATCACAGCAAAGACGAAGCCTTTATTGTTAAAGCAGCTGATGTGTTATGCGCCTACCTGAAAACACTTGAAGAGCTCAGTGCCGGTAACCGTGAGTTTACCCTGGCGAAAAAGCGTCTGGACAAAATGCTCAAAGACTATCATTCAGACGAAGTTGATTATTTTCTGACTCGCTACGTGCCGAGTTTCTCGCTGAGTTTAGATGAAATCACTCAGGACGATGCCTACGAAGAACGCGGAGAATAAGCTAATGAACAATCCCACCGACCCAACATTCGATGACTCAGCATGGCAATCGACTTGGTGGGAGCGACGCTTGCCGCGCACCCAGGCCAGAGACGGCGACCACCGTTCGCCTTTTCAGCGCGATAAAGCCCGCGTATTGCACTCCGCTGCGTTTCGCCGCTTGCAAGCCAAAACCCAGGTGCTCGGTGTAGGGCTGAGCGATTTTTACCGCACCCGCTTAACGCATTCCCTGGAAGCAGCACAAATTGGCACGGGTATCACCGCTCAACTGCAGGGAAAATACCCTAAGCTTACTGACTTTGTAAGCCTTGATCCCTACCTCATTGAAACACTGTGTCTGGCGCATGATATTGGCCACCCCCCTTTTGGTCACGGCGGTGAAATTGCCCTGCACTATATGATGCACGAACATGGCGGGTTTGAAGGAAACGGGCAAACCTTCAGAATTGTCGCCCGCCTTGAGCCCTATACAGCAGAGCATGGCATGAACCTGAGCCGGCGCAGTGTGCTGGGACTGGTAAAGTATCCTAATTTTATAGATTCGTTAACCAACACCGCTATTGTGCCAACCGAAAAGGTTGGCAATCGTCAGGTAAAAGCCGAACAATGGCATCCGCCTAAAGGCTTGTTTCGCTGCGATCAAACATTATTTGAGTGGTTACTCGACCCATTGCCGCCAGCAGAGCGCGACCAGTTTATGCAGTATGACACCAGCGATGGCCGTCATCATAAGACCCGGTTTAAGTCCTTCGATTGCAGCGTAATGGAACTTGCTGATGACATTGCCTACGGTATACATGATCTTGAAGATGCGATTGTGATGGGCATGGTCAAGCGTAACGAATTTGCTGAAGAACTGGAGAACGAGCTAGTCAACCTCGAGGTCGCCTGGTTATCGGACGCTATTTGCGGCTTAGGCGAGCGCCTGTTCAGTCAACAGCAATACGAGCGCAAGAATGCCATTGGAGCGTTAGTGAACTGCTTTATCACGGCCATCCAAATTGACGAAAACCGTCTGTTTGACCACCCACTTCTACGTTACCAGGCCGTGTTACCTGAACGTCACAGTGCTGCATTATCGCTATTCAAACGGTTCGTATATCGTAAGGTTATTCGCAAACCTGAAGTACAGCTGCTTGAATATAAAGGACAACAAGTGGTGATGGAACTGTTTGAAGCCTTTAGTTCGGACCCTACCCGCTTGCTACCGGAAAATACCCGTCAGCGTTATCAGCTCGCCGCCGAGCAAGGCAACGGACAACGCGTTATTGCCGACTATATCGCTGGCATGACCGACGAGTTTGCTGCGCGATTATATTCAAATATGTTTGTGCCAAAGCGTGGCGGTGTGCTCGATACTCTTTCTCTGTAAGTCAGTGGCAGTAGTAATATCTGTATAGCACAGGTGCAGAGGGAGGCTCGAAGCATTCACTGCCCTTTTAAGTCTGACTTTTCCACTGAGAGCGCATTTGCCGCTGAGCGTCTCTGCAAAGCAACTATTCGTCCACAAGTTGAAATCTTTTTGCACTAATGACGGTCTTATTTCGTATCCAGAGGTAAGACACCTCGTATTAGATTATTTTGTAACGGATATTATGACTAAACGCTTTATACCATCACAAACATTCAAAGCCAGTGAGATCACAGAAGAGTCGGTATTTAAGTCACGCCGGCAACTGCTTAAATCAATGGGGTATGTTGGTGCCACAGGTTTGTTATCGGGCAGTGTGCAGGCGCGCGGCTGGTTTGATGAAGACGATGACAAAGTCGTAACCAGGACAAAACCGTTAGCATTTACCCAGTCACAGAAATGGTCTACCGACGAAACCCAAACCCCTTACGCTAAAGTCACCAGTTACAATAATTTTTATGAATTTGGCACCGGTAAGGACGATCCTGCTGAACGCGCCAAGCATTTCAAGGTCGATCCATGGACACTCACCATTGACGGCATGGTCAATAACCCTGTCACCTTAGGCTACGACGATATTCTTAATAAATTCCCTCTTGAGGAGCGTGTATACCGGTTACGTTGTGTTGAAGCCTGGTCGATGGTGATCCCCTGGTTGGGATTTGAGCTGAATAACCTGATTAAACTGGCTGATCCGCAAGGATCAGCAAAATATGTGGCATTTCAGACACTCGATGATCCAAAGCAAATGCCGGGCATACGCAATCCGTTTATTGGCGGCGGTATCGATTACCCTTATGTAGAAGGACTGCGTCTTGATGAAGCACTGCATCCCTTAACGTTAATGTCAGTGGGGCTATACGGTAAAACACTGCCGCCGCAAAACGGCGCACCAATCAGGTTGGTGGTACCGTGGAAGTATGGATTTAAGAGTATCAAGTCAGTAGTACGCATTACCCTTACCGATAAAGAGCCACCTACCACCTGGAATCGCCTCGCGGCTAACGAATACGGCTTTTACGCTAATGTGAATCCTGACGTCGCCCACCCGCGCTGGAGTCAGGCCAGTGAGCGACGCATTACCAAAGGCGGGCTATTTTCGCAAACCCGCATCGCCACCGAGAAATTTAACGGTTATGAAGAAGTTGCGCCGCTTTACAGCGGTATGGACCTCACTAAGTATTACTAAGCTGCTATATAACGGAACACTATGAAGTTGCTGCGTAAACCACTCAGGATGAGCCTTTTTCAGGTACGCTTGCTAAAAGGCGTGCTTCACGGGGTGATTCTGGCCTATTTATTATTAACCTTTAATGCTGCTATTAATGATAACCTCGGAGCAGATCCGGTGAAGGCGCTGCTTCATTTTACCGGTATTGGCGCACTAAATTTACTGGTAATAACCCTCATAGTGAGTCCGGCAGCGCGCTATGTACCGGCCCCGCCGCTTATGCGGTTAAGACGTATGCTCGGTATTTATGTGTTTGTGTATGCCCTGGCCCACCTACTCACCTATATAGCCTTTGAACTCCAGTTTGACTGGTCAATGGTAGTCGGCGAAATCATTAAACGGCCCTACATCACAGTGGGTATGGTGGCGCTGCTATTATTAACTGCATTAACCGTTACCTCTCCTAATAAAGTGAGGGCGGCAATGGGTAAACGCTGGCAGAGTCTTCACAACAGCATTTATCTGGTGTTGTTGCTGGCATTGCTACACTTTACCTGGTCGCGCAAAACAGGTTTACAGGAGCCGCTGATTTACTGGGTAATTGGCCTTATGCTGTTGTTTACACGAATAAAGATGTTCAAATCTTTCTTCAGTAAGTATTTAAAAAAGCACACAGGCAATTAGAGCATTATGATTGAGCAATTGGTTTGTCAACAAACCAATACCGCTTTTAAGGAAAGTAAACATACGAAGTATCGGCGGTGAAACCCATTCGCTATACAAAAAGTACATCTTCGCCCCATCAGATAGATCAAACCGATATCAATATGCCAAATCAACAAAAAAGCCGTTGTCATTTCTGACTACGGCTTGTTTGTTCTATCACGGCGAGTGAGGAGACTTGCTTTATCTAACCGGTGGCATATCAAATCTGTGTAACGATCTTGTTATACGGATTAGGCCTTTTTGCGGTTGCGACTCGCCATACCCATAAAGACTAACACTGCAGCAAAAATTCCCAGCGTTTCTGGCTCTGCAGCTTCTGGTGGCAGCGGCGGAGGTGTATCTTCATAAGTATAGGTATAAGTGTATTCAATGGATGCATCGGTATCAAAACTACCTTTAGAGGTATAATTACCTGCTGAACTTTGCATGATATCTGACACTGAGTTCATAAAATAATCAATTGTGCCATTACCAATAAAATCGCCTAAATCATCAGATAAACCGTAATCAATTGTTGATGAAACTATTAGCTCAAACGGACCAAGAATCCGTGTTTCGCCACCCTGGACGTTCAGAGCAGTTTTAAATTCAGGAGGAAAACTGGTTAAACTGGCAACAGCAGAAGCAGCAGTGTCTTCGTAAAACCATACTCGGCTCCATGCACCAACTTCAAAAGACGCCGTTGAAGTACCGTCATTCTTAACCGAAATATTACCGCTAGTATTGGCACGAAAAACCAGCTCTACACCCGTTAACGTATACATTCCACCATTATCGTCAAATTGATCTATATTGATGGCAGAATATACTGGGTCAGTGGTAGTACTGGTTTCTTTGTTGAAAATTTCGGCAATTGAAGAAACCGAGTCAGTAACTAATGCGGCATTAGCGGCGCCAGTAACCGTCAATGCTAATAAGAAAAAGACTTTCTTGAACATTATAAAATCCAATTTGTTACATTACGTTATATACACTAATAAATTTAGCACATTTTATGCCAATACATAGACCATTGTTTTATTTGGGGTTTTTATTAGCACTCTTTAAAATTGTAAAGTAACCTGACACCTTCAGCCCCATTAAATTACTGCAACCTTATCCTGAGATTTGTTCAGCGCACAACAATCACTAAATATCGCTAATAAGTTCAAAGCTCTCATTCAGCCAACCCGTTACACCACCAATCATTTTTTCCACTGGCCGGCCTAACCGGGCCAGTTTAATGGCTGCTTTTTCGATTGCATTACAAGGCGGACCGGCACAATACACCACAAACACTGTATCCCCGAGGCAATCGCTCTTACGTTGCTGATTTATTTTACTGTGAGGGATGATGGTTGCCCCCTCGATAAACCCTCTATGGGCAACCTCCTCTGTGCGCACATCCAGTAAAACAAAATCCACCAGGTTGTTGTTTAACGCATAATGCACATCCCAACAATCGGTTTCAAAGCGTAACAGTTGCTGAAAATGCGCCAAGGCTTCGTCACCCGGTGCAGGCGTTGGTCTGATTACGGTTGATGGCATGGTGAGTTTCCTTAGTAATCTATGATGTAAATGAACATTTATTATCCCGGGTAGACGACCTGCCAAATTATTTCTAAAATAACCACTATCGATAATGTTTAGACAAAGTTAAATGATGAATGTCACCGTCCTAGTTTGTGAGCAGCTATCGATGTTTGAACTCGCCTGCGCCACCGAGTTGTTTGCGCTGCCACGCCCCGAATTTAACCAGTGGTACCGCACAAAAATCGTAGCGCTTAAAGGTGACCAGTTTAGTGGCTTGTGCGATACGACATTTACGTGTCCGGTTGTTAACACCCTGCCAGCGACTGATTTACTGGTTGTTCCCAGTTTTCCTGTTCATATCACCAAAGTAGATACACACATTGCCAACGAGGTGCTGGCTCATTACCGGCGTGGAGGGCGAATAATCAGCTTTTGCTCCGGCGCATTTTTACTGGGCGCATTAGGCATTCTGGATAATCGTGAGGCCATTACCCACTGGCGTTATGCCAGCGAGTTTAAACAACGCTTTCCAGCAGTATCCTACTGTGAAGACAGCCTGTATGTTTACGATGGCCAGATTGGCTGCTCAGCCGGCAGTGCGGCGGCGATAGATTTAGGCATAGAAATAATACGCCAGGACTTCGGATATGAGTATGCCAACGCCGTAGCACGGAGACTGGTATTGCCAGCTCACAGGGATGGCGGCCAGTCACAATATATCCAGAAGCCCCTTGCCCGCCCCAACAACACACTGGCTAAGTGTATCGATTGGGCTCTCACGCAACTCAGTCCGCAGTTAACGGTTAACCAAATGGCGCAAAAGGCTAATATGACTCGTCGCACCTTCGACCGGCACTTTATCAAACAATTTAATATTACTGCACATCAATGGCTCTGCGAACGTAAGCTGGATGTGGCCAGGCAGCTGCTGGAAACGACCACACTGAGCATAGAGCAGATTGCCCTTCGCGCTGGCTTTGATAATGCCATTACCTTGCGGCACAATTTCAGAAAATATCTATCGGTTTCACCCACCCACTACAGACAAACGTTTCGTAAGCTACCCGACACAGTGATGCAATCTAACACAGTAATACAAAAACCAGGGTGCGCCTTATGACAGGTGCAAGCTCACCAGGCCACAGATAAATAAAACATAACCCGGCAGCTTCAGCCGCCTTAAAACAGGCAAACTGTACCTTGGTAGCCACAGCCACTTCGTAATCGCTTAAGACCGGCTTATCGCTAATAAAGCACAAACCAAACAACGGTATTACATCTTTACGTACAGGGCGGTTCGGCATTGTTTAAAAAAGTAGCAAATAACTCTTGCATGTTTATTTATACAGTATTACTGTATATACATACACTGTATAAGAAAATAGGAAACGCCATGACTTTACGGACTACTATACCAACTACACAGAACACCAATATTATTCAGTTTGCTCAGCGGGTTACGCAGCAACGGAGCGCCACTAAAGGTTGGTCATACTTGCTTTCAGATTCGGTCGCGTTTCAAAAAAACGTCGAACATGCTATTCGGATTCAAAAGCCCGACCAGGAAAAAATACCAACCTGGATAACACGGTTAATTACCAGTGGCCAATGCCGCTCAATTTATGTGGAAGATCTCAGCTTAACACCGCAAGAGCGTATATCGATTAACCGGTTATGTGAGCAGTATTCGGTGTCTTTAGTGACTGTTTCAGTCAACGACAAAATTGCAGGAAATATTGTTCAGGGCCCTTGGTAATTGCATTAAGGACAAGTAAACTGCTCAAATTTATAATTATCAGGAAGTCGTTTGAACTGTTATTGTGATAGCGGATTATGGTTTTCGAGCTGCTGTGAACCTTACATAAGCGGCCAACAAAATGCCCCTTCTCCGCAGGCGCTGATGCGCTCCCGGTACAGTGCATACTGTATAGAAAATTGGCAGTATATTTTACACACTTATGGCGAGAGACAGCGCCAATCTCTGTCTGCCAGTGATTTACAGGCAAGCGCGCAAAACACCCGGTGGCAGCGCTTAGAGATAGTGGCGACGTCAGACTACGCCACCAATAGCCAAAATAACCTGGTTGAATTTAAAGCCTATTATTTATTTGAAGGCAAGGCTCATGTATTACACGAAACCAGTCGCTTTGAGTATCAACAGGATGGCTGGCGCTATACCACGGGTGTTATTCATGATGATTCTGGCATTATAAAGCTCGGCCGTAACGATAAATGCCTGTGCGGCAGCGAAAAAAAATATAAACAGTGTTGTATGCGATTGCAGTAAGCAGCCCTGCAATTTGCGCCTGCTGATTGCTCCCGGTTACCAATCGATATAGACAGGCTTGTTGCGATCTGTGATGAGTTGGTTATTCAGCAATTGTAATTCAGTGATCTGAATAACACTGCGGCGCAAGGCATGATTACTGGAAACGGGCTTACCATCGACGCGACCGGGGTGAGTAAAATAAAACAGGTAAGCACGGTTATCTTTAACCACCACATCCGGATGCTGACCAATCTTAGTGTCATCTTTACCCTCGCCCGGCTCTGCGAGTAAATAGCCATTTTGCTGTTGCCAGTGTATTAAATCAGGTGAGCGGTAGACTGCCAGTCCACGCCAGGCATCTACAATCATCCAGTATTCACCATGCCAGTTAAATACAACCGGTCCTTCGCCCCGGCTGGGAAGCGCCGCTTTTCCTTTGTCCACCCAGTCATACAAATTATCGCTGTCAGCATAATATATCGACTTGCCATCGGGCTCATCATTATAAAACAATCTGAAGCCGCCATCGGGCAAGGTAATAACATCCGCATCAATGACTTTTTCACTGTTGAGAGACAGGGTCGACTGGTATTCCCAGTGGAGCAAATCAGCGCTGGTAAAATGCCCTATCGCACGGGGATGCTGCCAATCATTAAAGATGCCTGGCACCAGCGTTAAATACATATGAAAAGTACCATTATGAATAAACACTTCAGGCGCCCACAGAGTGGGTACATCCACGGGCATGCTGAAGCTGGCATCCTGAAGATAAGCCCAGTCTCGACCATTATCTGAAGCTGCGATGCCAATGGGCGTACCATGAACCCAGGCAACACCGTTTAACCCCTCGAGGTTAGCGCGACGATTAGTATAAAACATCAACCAGCGTTGATTTGCTTCATCACGAATGATGCTGGCATCCGCCGCGCCATCAAAGGTAGGATCGACATAGAGTGGCTGGGGCGCCGCTACACCTTGCTCTGTCACCAGCGAGGTGCAACTAGAAAGAATGAGTAACCATACAATAACAAGATAATGCATTCGCAATCCCAACAATGACTATTCTAGAGAGTAACGCCAGAATTCGCCTTCTCAAAACACTATCGCTGTATAGGTACCGGCAAGTTTACATGTGAAACTGTTAACTTTTTCTCGCGCTATTTTTTGTTATGCTTGACTCTGGAGTTAACTCTAGGGTTTATTATTACCGGCATGAATACAAAAGCTTTTAAGATTGGCCAGTTGGCTGGCCTGACCGGGCTCTCCAACGACACCATTCGTTTTTATGAACGTAAAGGGTTGATCCGGGCCATTCATCGGTCCGCATCCGGTTACCGACTTTTTTCGGACGCAGACTTGTCGCGGCTGCGTTTTATTAAACGTGCTAAACATGTTGGCTTCACATTAGATGAAATTGGTGAATTATTAGAACTACGTTTACATCCGGATGCGCACAGCTGCGAAGAAGTTAAACAGTTTACGCAAAAAAAGATTCACGAACTGAATAAAAAAATCGACGAACTTGAACGCATACGCACCTCACTCAGAACTCTGCATACGGCCTGTTGTGGAGGTGCTGAAAGTGCTGAATATTGTTCTATATTACAATCTCTGGAATCGGCGGAGGCTCCATGAACGACCTGGCATTACTGGCTGAAAACTTTTTTTTACTGTTTACTGAATCTGCGCCCTGGTTGCTACTGGGACTATTGGTAGCAGGTATCATGCATGAATGGGTGCCATTAACGCTGCTGCAAAAACACATGGGCAGCAGCCGTGTTTCGGCCATAGGCAAAGCCGCATTGATTGGCGCGCCCTTACCGTTGTGCTCCTGTGGCGTTATTCCCGCAGCGGTTGGCCTGCGGCGCAGCGGCGCCTCTAAACCTGCGACGATTTCTTTTCTGGTTTCCACGCCAGAAACGGGGGTCGATTCTGTTTCGGTATCCTATGCCTTGCTCGGCCCCTTGTTTGCCATTGTCAGGCCAATCAGTGCAGTTATCAGCGCCATATACAGTGGACTTATGGTCAAATGGCTTGATCCTGAACTGCCAATAAACAAGCAAAACACCGGGTCTGCCGCGGACGCCGCCACGCCCGTATCGGCTTGTTGTGCAACCGGGCAGTCAGCTAATACCAGCGCCACCGCACCGTCAGATTGCTGCGACAGCAAAAACGCCAGTACCGCCACTGCATCGTCAGATTGTTGTGGCAGCAAAACTACCCCTACCGCCCCGGTGTCTGACAGTTGCTGCGGATCCGCCGCGCCTAAGCAACAACGCGTGGCGCCAACCCTCTCCGTTGCCACCAGGGTTTCACAGGTCTGGCAATTTGCTACGGGGAAACTCCTTATTGATATTACAGTATGGTTATTAATTGGCCTGGCACTGGCTGCCGCCATTCAAACCTGGCTACCGGCCGACTTTCTTACCCGCTGGGGCGATGGCTTAGTGGCAATGCTGGTGATGGCCGTTATTGGCATTCCTATGTATATTTGTGCCACGGCATCAACCCCAATTGCGGTTGGCTTTTTAAGTGTGGGTTTATCGCCGGGCGCCGTGCTGGTTTTTCTGTTAGCGGGCCCGGCCACCAATATTTCCACCATGGGCATGATTGCCAAAGAAATGGGTCGTAAAACACTCGCACTCTATCTGTTTAGTGTGATCAGTGCCAGTATCCTGCTTGGGTATATCCTTAATTTATTAGTCAGCCGTTTCTCGTTACAATCCTGGGTAGCGCTGGGCCAGTCTGCTCATGATCACCATGAAATTTCAGCAGTCTATGCACTGTGTAGCGTGATTTTAGCGGCGTTAATGTTAAGGAATGGCTGGCAGTACTTACAGCAGCGGTTGGGGAAACCAGGGCAAGACAGTTGCTGCCATTAGCAGCAGCTTATCCATAACTGGCAGGCAGAGTGCAACATCTATAGCAGATTCTATAAGAATGAATATAAAACTATGGATATTTACGCATTTTGCCGTCAATATTACTGCCACCGCTTGGTGTTTACCTCTAGGTCGGCATTGGCTTACATTTTTGGTTAAACATTTTACTGACGCTATTGGGCTATATTCCGGGCATCGTACATGCAGTGTGGATTATTGCCCGTCGTTAAACTCCCCTCTTAGTGCTGCAGCGCTAAGACGGCTCAGATATTCCCGGTTGGTCGGCAACCTGGCCAAAAGCTGCGCACCAGTGCGTTTAAATTCTGCACGAGTTCGCTCAACCAATGGTTGTTGCGCGCATATCGGGCCACCGGGTCGCCAATCCTTAGAGCGAACCCCCATCCCATACAGTACATATTGTTTACTGGCTGAGGAAAACAGCTCTTGCCTGATATTTGTTTCCCATACGCCGGGGGGCTGGCTTTGCCACAGGGCGAGCGCGTCCGTTAGGCTGCTTGTCCAGGACGCAACATCGGTGTGAGCCCGCCAATACTCACTGTCTGTCCGGCTACTCAGGACATAATGTAATTTAATAAAATCAATGATCTCCTGCCAGCGGGCTAGCGTCATTGAATTATATCGACTGGCTAATACACGACCGGCCTCAGGGGTTCGCGGCAATTGCTCAGCCAACCACCGCGCTGACGTTTCGATGAGCACCAGGGCAGTGGCTTCAAGCGGCTCAACAAATCCGGCAGAAACGCCAATTGCGATACAGTTATTTACCCAAAATTTGGCCCTGTAACCAGGGTCGAAGCGTATCACCCGCGTATCAACAGGCGCTGCCGATAGTGTCTTATCCGCATTTATATAGCGCAGCAAAGCGTCTTCGGCTTGATCCGGGTTGGTTAGGTCGCTGGCAAATACATGGCCTATACCGCGGCGTTGCTGCAGCGTAATATCCCAAATCCAACCTGAGGAATGCGCTGTAGCAACCGTTGAGGAGCCGACTGGCGTATCTGGTGAAGCATGGTTAACTTGCGCAGCGATCGCCGTATCATTGAATAAAACATGGCGTTGGGACACAAATGGCACACCAAAATGTTTACCGATAAGTAGCGCCGCAAAGCCGCTGCAATCAACAAACAAATCGCCGTCAATGGTTGCACCGTCAGTCAGTTGAATCGCTCGGATATCATCATTATTATGAGAATGTATAGCCGCTACGTGCCCCTGCTTATAAACCACCCCCAGATTTTCTGTGCAATGCTGCTGCAGCAGGGCAACAAACTTGGCTGCATTTAAATGATATCCGTAATTAAAATTATAGGCGTATTCCGGCAATTGCGGCAGTTTGGGCGCGAGGTAGTTCTCGCAGACTGTGCCCTGACTACAAACCCAACTTTCAAATTCGCCAGGACAACCGGCCTGATGCCAGGCATCAGCTAAACTTATTGCACCAAAACCAGCCGGGGCAGTAAAGGGATGATAATAGTGCTCATCTTTCCCCTGCTGCCAACCGACAAATTTTGAAGCCTGCTTAAAGCTGGCGTCACAGCAGGTCAAAAATTGTTTTTCGGAAATACCAATAAGACGCAATGTATCGCGCATCGTTGGCCAGGTACCCTCTCCAACGCCAAGGTTCTTCACTGCCGGCGATTCAACTAACGTGATATGAGTCTGGCTGTGTTCACCGCTTGTGGTGTTTTTTGCTGCAATTATACCAGCAGTAAGCCATCCGGCCGTACCGCCGCCGACAATGACAACTCTGGTTTTATTCGTGTCCATAATGTTGCTGCATGCTCGCGTATTTATCCCTTCGCCGGACAATATTGTTTAATAAAATCGGCGTGTTCCGGCAGTTGTGACAGTGCATTATTAATCGATGTTTTCAATGTCGCCATTTGCTGCATTAATCCCTGTGGTGGTAACAGTCGTCCGGCACCATGATGCTGCCTGGGCATCAAGCCCTGCCCCATCATTACCTGTACCCAGGAGTCCACTCTGAACAGCCCCACGTCATCAGGCCAGGCATAGCCATTTTCAGCAAATATCGCCATGCGGTGAGTGAGCGACTCAGGGATAGACATCGTCCGGTAGTGATGCCAAAAATCGCTGTCGTTTCGCGCGGTCAGGTTATAGTGCAAAATGATAAAGTCGCGGATAGTCTCCATCTCTTTTTCGGCTTCGCGGTTATAACGTTCAGCCAGCAACTCATGCTCCCCGCTAAAGGGAAAAAGCTTCATCAGACGAAACAGCGCGGTGGTGACCAAATGGATACTGGTCGACTCCAGCGGTTCTAAAAAACCACTGGATAAACCAATGGCGATACAGTTTTTATGCCAGGCTTTGTTGCGCCGCCCGGTCGTAAACTTAAGGTAGCGAGGATCGGTTAATGGTTGACCCTCGAGGTTGGCGGTTAATGTTGCCAGGGCTTCGTCATCGCTTAAAAACTGACTACTGTAAACAATCCCGTTTCCGACTCTTGACTGCAGCGGAATGCGCCATTGCCAGCCTGCTTTATGGGCTGTGGCAATGGTATACGGACGCGGTGCCTCGGTGGCTTCGGTTTGTACTGCTATGGCACGGTCTGCTGCCAGCCAGTGACTCCAGTCTTCATAGCCAACGCCCAGTTGTTCGCCAATCAACAACGCGCGAAAACCTGTGCAGTCAATAAATACATCGCCGTCGATGGTCACGTCAGCGTCGAGCCTGAGGCGCGAGATATTGCCGCAGTTATCGTCAATATCGACGGCCTTAATCTTACCCTCAATACGCTTTACTCCGCCCGCTTCTGCTTTGCCTCGCAAATAGGCGGCGTATGCTGTCGCATCAAGGTGATACGCAAAATTAAGCGCTTTGTTGCCTAACTTAGTGGCAAACTTATTCTGTTTGGCGGCTTTTAACTCAAGGCAATAATCTTCGAGGCTATCCTGCTGGCCGTTGGCCACGGCTTCGAGCCAGAACTCGTGGAACTCAGCCATCCACGAGCGCTGCCCTATTTCACCAAATGAATGCAAGTAGCTATCGCCATCGTGAGCCCAGTTGTCGAACTGAATGCCCAGTTTAAACGTGGCTTGAGTGGCCGCCATAAATTCGCGTTCGTCGATCCCCATTAGCCGATGAAAATTACACATGGTGGGGATCGTGGCTTCGCCAACACCGACAGTGCCAATCTGGTCAGATTCCACTAACGTAATATCCAGTACATTGCCGAGCCTTGTGGCTAAGCTAAACGCGGTCAGCCAACCGGCTGTGCCGCCACCGGCAATCACTACACGGGTTTTGTTTTGCGCCATCCAACAACCTACCTAACGGTTTATATTATTCAACAACATTGCCCGTAAACGCCGGGCAGATAATTCGTTTATTTCGGCTAACGGCCCATGGCACTCCTGGGGTAAATGAGCCGTTACGTTCTTAGCATCCCCAAACACGTAATAATCGAACAAGGCACGCCAGGCAGCTTTTTCTTGTGTGGGTTTATCGCGCAAACTCAGCATGCCGTGCATTAATACATCCATGGCATTGCCCAAATAGGGCTTGGCTGTCATCCACCAAAAGTTAACCATAATATTAAAGCGGTCAAGGGCTTCTACTTCATGCCACCACATGCTGGGGTAGTATAAACCATCACCAGGTTCCAGGTCGGCGATGTAGGCGTTTTCCAGCGCGGTTTTAAGCCGTGGATACTGTGTAAAATCAGGCTTGGCGAGGTTGGCTGTGGTCACAACCTGACCGCCCGGTGTCGGATGTAACGGGCCTGGATAGAGATTTTCAACCTGCTGCGGTGCAAACAACGTAAAGCGTCGCTTGCCCAACACGCAGCATGCAATATTTTTAGGCTGATCAAAATGTGCTGCCGCTACCGACTCTGTGCCAATCCAAATTTTAGGCACCGGCTGATTATTAATAAATTCATCATGATCAAAGTCGAGGGTATTGGCTTTACTTAGTCCGGGTAAGCCCTGATCAAAACGCAGTGAGTTAATATACAAATAATCATGCTGTGCCTGGTCAATATTAGCCGCAATTTCTTGAACCACGTCGGCAAGACGCGCTTTTTCACTGGTGTAATTAAATCCGGTACAACTCTTGTTGTAACCGAAACGAGCATTGATCGGTGGCGCTCCACGGTAAACTAATAATGGATGACCAGTATCCTGCTCGCAGAGCTGATCCATAACCGCCTGCCTTGATTGTCGGGCTGTTTGAACCAACGGCCAGTCTTTTACCAGGCCTTTTAAAATAACCGGTTTATTAAGCGCAAACAGATCATCATAAGGAATCGTATGCGGCGTAATGCCATCTAAAACCAATACCCGGTTGGCAACCATGCTATTCATTTCCTGAAAAGATTATAATAACGCTGATTGAGCGTTCTTTAATTCAATTAAACGCTGAAAATTGCCCATCGATGACAGCAGAAAATACAGAGTACCGAGCATCCCGTACTGATTAAGTTTGTGCAATGACTCCGCATCCAGGGCGCTAAGCTTTTGTTCGTTAATGGAGTAATAGTGACTCAGACTTACCTGTTCTACATTACTCAGTTTAATCTCAATCGATACTGGCTCCAGCAAATCCATTTCACTAATCAGCGCAAACAGCGTTTTATTATATTGCGCTCCGCTCTCAATGGTTTGCAGTGCCTTTTTAATATATTGCAGATAGGGAGATTCTCCCCCCATCGGTAAAAACACGGCTTCACCGTACAGGGTATTTACCCTTGGATCATCGGTATCTACGCAAATCATCGGCGCATCCGCCTCGCCGGTATCTGACTTTTTATAGCCTATACTGAAAGGGCCCCTGGCGAGTAATGCCGGAGTATAACGCGTAGTCCACCCCTGCTCTGACAAAAACAGGTTTTCGTTTTTCACCAGCCCCAAAATAGCATGGAGCTGTAATTGCTCACTAGTCTCATCACGAAAAATAAGCAGCGGAAATTCTTTATGTAGTTCGGAAATTTCAGAGGCGTAAACCTGACTGCGGTTTACATGAATACTGGCATTATCTGCGGTGTTGATCTGCACTTTTAAATCGGCATGATCGACATTGTTTAGTACCGTTATGTTTGACATATAAAAATTCGCATAAAGCTAAGAAGTGTTGTCTTAATGCATCCTACCGTCAGCGGCTATTAGTGGCAAATACTAGGTTGCCTGCCCATCAGTAGCAAGAAAAACCAGACCGATGAGTGCACCGGTCTGGTAAAGCAGAGTAACTAGAACGTGTAACGTGCGTTCAGCACGTAACGTCTGTCCAGCTCCTGGACAAAGAACGTATTGTTATAGCTACGGCCATACTGACGCTGACCTTCTTCGGTGAGGTTAATGATATCCAGACTCAGCGTTAGGTCTTCGCTGAAATCATAGCTTACATTGACGTCTACTTGTTCATACTCGTCGATAAACAGTGGGTTTCGTACTGATGATACACCACGGTTTACTTCACTGAGGAACGCATCACGCCAGTTGTAGGCCACCCGGGCAGACAGACCGTCTTTTTCGTAAATCAATACGATGTTAGCGGTATCTGATAAGCCTTCAAGAGCGAACTGATCTAAAGATGGATCTGCCCCCACATCATAACCAATATCACCGTCTACGATGGTAAAGTTAGCCTGATATCCAAAACCACTCTCACCAAAGAAGTGCTGCCAGGCTAACTCGTAACCTGAAATCCGCGCACTTTGGTTATTCACAGGCTGCGTTACTTCGAACTGTAAGGCTGGATCGCCCGCTACCGGTTCTACGTTATTATTGGCAAATACGGCATCAGCAAAGGCCTGACCTTCTTCAAACTCATCAGCACCGCCAGGGAATGCATTCGGGTTTGCCAAAAGTGCCGTCATGGTAAAGAAGTTACGCTCTGTAACTTCGACCCCACGGGCCTCAAGTTCAGCAATAGCCTGAGCAGAAGTGGTACCCGGTGCACCGGAAGTGGCATCAAGCAAGCCGAATAGCGGTTGTGCAACCTGCTGTGTACCTACGAAGTTATCAACGTCTTTGCGATAATAACCCACCGACACCATACTCGACTCACCATAGTAATATTCCAGTGATAAATCGAAGTTGTTGGATTCAAGCGGGTCTAACTGGGCATTACCACGGTTACCTGATGGCACGCCACCTAAGTAAGTAGGCCGCCCCGGCGCACCAACGGTGGTTGCGGTATACATTTGGTTATAGGCAGGACGTGCCAACGTCATACTGTATGACGCACGAGCTTTTAAGTCGTCAGTCAGGTCAAGAGACAAGTCGATATTCGGCAAGAAACTCTCATAAGAATGATCTTGTGATAACGCCTCAGTACCATTACCCAGTTGCAAACGGAAGTCGTTATCTGACAACCAGATGATTTTTTCTGGTACGGCTTGCAGAGAAATTGATTCTACATCGGTTTTCTCATAACGAGCACCCACTACCAGGTTAGCTTCGAAACCGCCAATTTCACCGTCCATCGATGCCATCGCGTATAAAGATAAAATATCTTCTTTAACGGTATTATTATCCGAGCCAACCGCAGGCAGATCGCCGGGCGTAAAACCGTAAGCCGGCGCAATCGCTTTGAGTAATTCAACGGCGTTGCCAACAAAGGATACGCTTCCTAATGCAATAGTGTTAGCGCCAGCCGGCACTGCGATGGCGTCGGCACCGTCAACACCACTCATATCATGGTCTTCGAACTGACAGGCCGTACAGCCTACTTCCAGTAGACCTTCCGGAATATTGCCTACATCAGCAACACCCCAGCCACCAAGCTGAGCTTCAGTTTCGTAGCGAACCTGATTCATTTCGGTGCTCATATAGCCCACACCAAAATCAACTTTTACACTGGCGCCTTCATCCCAGGTACCATCAAAACGGAATTGATTTACATCTGAAGTTTGATCAGACGAAATGGCTCGGGTAACCTGAGGCCCCACATCCGGGACGTCAAAAATGCCGTTATTATTACCTTTGATTGAGTCATCAATAACGATGCTGGCCTGCGGAATAGGCCGTGAAAAGTCCATGGTTTGCCAGCCAGCGGTCGCACCTGCGACGTTAAAACGCACAACGTTTTTACCGTAGGGACCAGCGCCACCGCTGCTCGCTTCGGCCAGTGAGGCGTCAAAGCGTAAGTTAAGAGAGTTCGACGCCCACCAGTCAACATTAAACCCAAAGGATTTAAGCTCATCTTTAGCGCCCATGACCAGGTTCTGGAAGAAAAAGTCCTTACCGCCATCGATATCTTCGGTAAAGCGAATAGGTGTGGCAACTACCGGGTTACCATCAAACTCCATATCGGTAAATTGACGCGCAAACCAAATCCCGTCGACCACAGAAGTCGATTGAATTTCATTGCTGGCATAGGTGGCATCAGCAGTAATTGTCATATCATCAGACGGTGCGTACTGAACCGTCAGCATACCGTTAATACGCTCACGGTTGTCGCTGTTAACGCCGAGACCTAAGTTAGACGGCATAGCCACTAACTGGCCTTCGTTTGGCGCGTTGGTGACATTGGCACCATCCACTAGTCCAAAAGTGCCCGGTGACGACGAATCCCAGTTGTACAACTGGTAGTTTTCAACGCTCATATGGCGGCTACCGGAATCTCGTTCCTGGAATGAACCAAATAACGAGACACCAAAATTCGATTCTTCGTTTACCCAGTTCGCTACACCACTTACCTCTGGGGTAACGCCATCACCACTTTCATCTTTAACCGCTTTGACACCCATCGAACCGCGGTTATCGCCTTGTGCCAGCGGTTTGAGTGTATTGATGTTAATGGTCGCACCAATACCACCAGACGGTACCGCAGCGCGACCTGTTTTATACACTTCTATGCCACTTACACCTTCAGAAGCCAGGTTTGAGAAATCGAAAGAACGCGTGGTTCCCGATGCGCCCTGATCTAACGGGTTACCGGTAATTGAGGCTACGTTTGCAGCCGGCATTTGACGGCCATTTAACGTAATCAGGTTAAAGTTACCGCCAAAACCACGCACGGTCACCTCGGAACCTTCGCCATTTACACGGTTTATCGACACACCCGTAATACGTTGTAATGATTCTGCCAGGTTGGTGTCAGGGAATTTACCCATGTCTTCAGCAGAGATGGCATCTACAACCCCCGAAGACTGACGCTTGACGTTCATAGATTGGGACAGACTGCCCCGAACGCCGCGCACTTCTATCTTTTCTACTGTTTCCGCTTGTTGTGCCTGAACGCCTGTAGCGACCATCACATATAGTGCCCCGGATACAGCCGTAGCTAACTTGCTTTTATAAAACATAATTTGGTTTCCAATGAGATTAACACTTTTAATTATTTGCGCTGTGCAAGCTAACGATATTCAACCTATTCACCCAACCGGTTGGTATCTTCAGAGCAGCAAGATTGTCCTGACCGCTGCTAATGCATCGTGCGCTGTGCTAAATCCAATACAGTTCTCTCATCCGCATTGAATACGTTACATCTGCAACAATTACGTTAACCAGTTGTAACAGGTATATGTATAGTTACATTTTGATAACAATGCAAGCATTTTGTAAAGCAACCTAACTAAATGTTAATTAATTACCAAATTTTGCTACAATATATACTTACCTAAAGTATTAACAGGCAAAAAATGGTGATTAAACAACCATTATTAGCAATTTAGGCTGGCAGATTACGGTCGAATTAAAATAAAATGTAAGGGACCCTTACGTAAAATCAGTTATTGACTGGCAGTTTAATCATTTGGTTGTTAGTAAATAACATAACTTTGTTAATGAAATGTATTATTGAACAATGGCCAGGGATCTGCTCAATTAGGCGTCGTTTGGCGCTGCTTATTGAGCGGGCTGGCAAAAAGGCTTTTTACTTGTCAGAAAGCAGGTATATTAATCAAAGCGTTGATTTATAGAGTGAATAATAAAAAAATGAATAATAATATCTTCACACAGCGAGCAGCGCCATTAGCATTAATGACAGACCGACAATTTTTCCACTGTCTTAAAACCTATGGGCCCATGACGCGCGCTGATATCGCCAAGAAAACCGGTATCTCCAGGCCTACCATTTCAGAATCAGCGCAGCGCCTTGAAAGTAGTGGTTTGGTCGTCGAAACGTGTCGTGCCAAGCCCAAAAAGCAAGGCCGAGCCGGTGTGATTTACGAAATTAACGCACACAAAGGGTTAACCATGGCGATTGCCATTGGGGTTAAGCAAATACAGCTACGTCTTACTGATTTGTCACTAAAAGTTATTCGGGAACATTGCTTTTCTATTGATCCCGCCTGGCAGCAGGACGACCTCAGCGAAGCTGTGATTCGCTTTATTCGTCTGGCCACTCAGGACCAGAGCCCGCCGCTACTGGCTATTGGCGTCTCAGTCGCCGTGCCGGTTAATTCTCAAACCGGTGACATTCATGCACTGCCCTACTCCAAATTTACCGTTATCCACGGCATCAATTTTAAACAAGTGCTCAGCGAAACCTTTGGCTGCCCGGTGATCATCGATAACGATGTTAACTGGGCTGCGCTGGCAGAAAAAACCATTGGTATCGCCAGGGGTGTGGCGAATTTTGTGTTTATTTACTTTGGCGAAGGTATCGGTGCTGGCGTATATATGGACAACTATGTGATCCGCGGAGTGGCAGGCATCTCCGGTGAAATTGGGCACATCATGGTTAACCCTACAGAGAACTTACAGGATTTTGTGACCAATCATAAGCTCCAGAAAGCGCTGGAAAACAATGAAGAACTCACAAACCACCCTGCGATTAAACAAATATGTCAAACGTTGGCTACAATTGCCGCGACACTCAATCCTGAAATGTTCGTCTTGGGCGGGCCGATGACTAAATTCGATCAGTTTATTCCGGCCATCGTAAAAGAGATAACACCGCTGTTATTTAACAGCGTCAACGTTGTACCCAGTAATGCCCCGAATTACGCGCCTTTAAATGGTGTTGAAGCCGGTGCCTATGAACTGGCGTTACTGTCTTTCGGGGTGCCCGCACCGGCGTCAGAGGAGTAGGTCATTGAGCACCTTACTGCAGCGCTAAAACAACCAGCTTACACACAACGCTAACACAAACGCGATGCTTCCCAACAGCGTTTCCATCACGGTCCAGGTTTTAAGCGTGGTTTTCTCATCTATTTCCAGTAATCCGGACACCAACCAAAATCCCGAATCATTAACGTGTGACAACACCGTAGCGCCACCGGCAATGGCGATTACAATGCAGCACAGATCCACCGCTGATAAACCCGTTAACTGAGATACGACCGGCGCCATAAGGGCTGCCGTGGTGGTTAACGCCACAGTCGCTGAACCCTGCGCGACTCTGAGGCAAACCGACATCACAAAGGCAGCAACAATCACCGGCAAACCTGTATCAACCAGCAGTTGTGCAAAAGCATCACCAATACCTGCCGCCCGCAGAACGCCTCCAAACATACCGCCCGCACCGGTCACTAATATCACTGCACAGAGCGGGCCCAGAGCGTCGTTACACATCACTTCATATTGTTTCCGGCTAAACTGATGACGTAACAAATAAAAGGCAAAAAGTAAGGTAAACAGCAAGGCTACCGGCGTTTTACCAATTAAACGAAAGCTGTCCAGCAGCGCCGAGTCAGCCGTCACAATACCGGCAACCTGCAACGTATTGATTACCGTATCGAAACAGATCAAACCAAAAGGTAACAGCAGGATCCCCAACACCCTGCGAAATGAGGGGCGATGTACCGAAGTTGACTGACTTGCCTCACTCTGAATAAACCACTGTGGCAAAGGTACATCAAAACGCTTACCCGCATACAGACCATAAAGATAACTACCAAGAAACCAGGTCGGCACGGCAATTACGGTACCCACTAGCAGTAATAACCCGATGTTCGCGCCGAGTAAGTCAGCCGCAGCCACCGGACCTGGGTGAGGCGGCACAAACGCATGCATAACCGCAAAAGCACCGGCTGCCGGCAACACCGTGACCAACGTAGACTGCTGTAAGCGCCGGGCAACACTCAATAATATAGGCATCATAACGATTAAACCGGCGTCAAAAAAAATTGGAAAACCAAACAACAGCGAGGTTATACCCAAGGCCAGTGGGGCCCGCTGCAAGCCAAACAAATTAATCATTCGTTCAGCCAACACATCGGCACCGCCGCTGGTTTCGAGTATTTTACCGATCATCCCTCCAAGGCCTACCAATAAGGCAACCGCTGCCAGGGTACTGCCAAAACCACTCATCATTACCGACAAAACATTTGCCGGATTAATCCCGGTCAGTAGCGCCGTAAGCAGACTAACAAGAATAAGTGCAATGAGCGCATGTACTCTGGCCACAATGATTAGCAGCATCAGTACGATAATCATTCCAAAACCAGTGGCGAGCAAGAGCAGATTGTTTGTTTCGTTGATTGCGGTATCCATTAATTCTCAAACTTGTCTGAATTGTTTCTTCACACCAAGCCGTTCTACGGCTAGAATGTTACGCATAACATAAAGAAGAACATTTTTTTAACAATAACGCAAGTGATCCCAATGGCAAAATTTGTATCAGCGAGTCAGGCACAATGTATTGTCGTTATGGGCGTCAGTGGTTGTGGAAAAAGTACCATTGGCGCATTGCTGGCTAATGAGATGTCGGCTGACTTTGTAGATGGTGACGATCTCCATCCGCCACAAAACATTGCCAAAATGGCACGTGGAGAAGCACTTACCGATAGTGATCGCCTTCCCTGGTTGCAGGCAATTAACCAATGCGCATTAACTGCACAAAATAATAATCACCGCCTGGTTATTGTTTGCTCAGCATTAAAAAAAACCTATCGGGATATGTTAAGATCTGGCCTGCCGGCGCTTAGGTTTGTGTATCTGCACGGTACCTATGAACTGATTAAACAGCGTCTTGAAGATCGCCAGGGCCATTTTATGAAAGCTGACATGCTCAAAAGCCAGTTTGCCACCCTGGAAGTACCTGATAGCAGTGAGACAGATGTTATTGCCGCGGATATTACATTGAGCAAAGACACTTTGGTGGCCAGAATCATTCATCACCTAAGGCATGATAATCCGGCAGAGTTATAGCTCATCGCATTGCATTGTCCGGTGTTAAGCTGACTATAAACTTTGCCCATCATTTAGCGAAAAGCCTAAATCAACAATGCGGCCAGGCCCTCTTTTGCCCTTGATAGCATCAATAACCAGATGGGCACTTTTAATACCAATGGCCTGCCGTGGAGTAATGACACTGGTTAGCGTTGGTTGCATGGTTTGACCAACATCGAGGCTGTTATAGCCGACGATGGCTAAATCCTGTGGTACCCGAATGCCAACATTGTTGCAGTGCTGCATGGCGCCTACCGCCAAATCGTCGTTGGTACAAAAGATGCCGTCCACGGCACTGTAAGTATCCAGAGCCTGCTTGAGTAAATTCATTCCCTGCGTAAAACTCGACTGAAAAGGTGTTGCGATAGTTTGCGGTGTATACCCTGCTTCCCACATGGCCTGCTCATAGCCTTGCTGGCGTAACAATGTGCGGCGGTCAAGGCGTGCGGCCAGATAAACAATACTGCGCTTGCCACAACTAATCATTTTATTTACCGCAGCAAATGACGCCGCTTTATGATCTAAGCCTACCGCCATGTCAATGGGTGACTCAGGCAGCTCCATACATTCAACGACAGGCAGGCCTGACTGTTTCAGCATTGTCCGGGTTCTTTGGCTATGTTCTGTCTCGCTTAAAATAAGACCGTCGATTTGATATGACATCAACATTTCTATTTTACGCTCTTCTACCTGCTGATCATAACCCGTATGAGCCAGCAAGATATCGAACCCCTCAGCATTAGAGATGGTTTCAATGCCCTCTACCAACGCCGCAAAAACCTGGTTCGATAACGACGGGATAACCACGCCAATCGTGCGGCTCAGTGCTTTTGACATCAATGCGGGTGCGCGGTTATGGATGTATCCGGAACGCTTAACGGCCTGGGCTATTTTTTCACGTGTTGCTGGCGCAACTTTTTCAGGTGAACGAAAATAACGGGAAACGGTCATTTTCGTAATACCCAGTTGATCAGCAATATTCTGCAGAGAAACACGTTGCGTCATAGGAGCCCATTAGTTAATCAATCGCCTTCGATGTTACACGTAACATCAACGAAATAGAACACATTTACACGTTTGTTTTTCTCTGTGCTTTGGTTACCTTCCCTGAACCGGAGAATAGCAATTGCTACTGCTGATCAGAGTGCTGCAACTGTTGCCATTGCTTAACGAAACAGTCGTACAGCGGCTGATCAAATAAATAGAAGCTTACCCGGAGGCTGTGTAAAAAAGGGCGGCAACTTTGCAGCGCAATGCGCGCGGCTGCGTTATGCGGAAACCCATAGACGCCACAGGAGATGGCCGGAAACGCCACCGATTTGCAATGATATTGAATAGCCAGTTCGCAGCTGTTTTGATAAGCGCTGCGCAGTGTTTGCGGTGGATTGCTATCACTCTCATAGACTGGTCCCACAGTGTGAATAATGTATTGCGCTGATAAGCGGCCTGCCGGTGTAATCCGCGCCTCACCGGCAGGACAACGCACACCGTCTTGTTGAGGTAATGCTTTACAAGCTGCAAGCAGCTCAGCGCCAGCGGCCCGATGAATAGCGCCGTCTACGCCGCCGCCTCCGAGTAACGTGGGATTGGCAGCGTTGACGATTGCATCGACGCTCGCTTGGGTAATATCACCTAACACCAATTGCATGGACATTCTCAGCTCCCGGATTTCAGGGGATTAAATCTTTGCAAAGCCACCGGGAGCCCTGCCTGACAAAGCGCTGGCGCTGCTGCGGGTTACCTTTTAAGTTTAAATAATCCACCTCTGTGACCTGCAAAGCAACGACGCAGAAATGTGCCGGCATAGCATCAGGATCGCTTTCATCAACCTGCAAAGGTTGCTCGGGATGAGTGCGGGGCGCGGCGGGTTGTCCCCATAAAAACTGCTGGCGACCTGCACGCGATAAAGACTGCCAGTATTCTGCGCACAGCGCGTTGCCTGTTTCAGGTGTATGTATCGTCGCTGTTACGTTAAGACGGTATTGCTCGCGCGTTGTAGTAAAGTACCAGCATACGGCGGCATTGGGCTGCACAGTCAATTCCGCAAACTTGGCGCTGCGGATATCGCTGATAAACCAGATGGTATCCTGCTGTGGCGCAAACGTGCGGCACACCACCGTGCGATTTTGCGCCCTGCCCTTTGCATCTACCGTTGCCAGCTGAAAATAGCGACTTTGCGGTTCGTCACGGGTTTTCCTGAGGCTACTGTCGAGTAAACTATGCCAATCAGACATCAACCTTTACCGTTTGCCTTGATACCCGAAAATAAACGATAAAAATTAGCCGTGGTTGCTTCGGCCAGCTCATTAACACTAATACCGCGCAGTTTGGCAATAAACTCGCCCACTTCCACTACATAACCCGGTTGGTTCTGTTTTCCCCGGTGTGGAACAGGTGCCAGCCACGGCGAATCCGTCTCTATCAGGAGTCTGTCCAGTGGGATCGCTTTGGCGACTTGTTGTAATTCAGTGGCCGATTTAAACGTCACAATGCCGGAAATAGAAATATAAAAGCCCATCTCCATGGCCGCTTGAGCCATAGGTAAGTCTTCAGTAAAACAATGTAACACCCCAATGGTTTCTGGCGCTTTATATTGTTTAAGTAAATCAAGCGTGTCCTGACGTGCATCGCGGGTATGGATAATCAGCGGTTTGCCTGTCTCGTTAGCAACCTTAATATGATCTATGAAAGACTGTACCTGTACGTCTTTGGTATCTTCACTGTAATAATAATCCAGCCCGGTTTCACCAATGGCGACTACTTTATCGCTGCTCGCAGCACTAAGCAGTGTCTCGAAGTCACAGGCATCTTCCTGATGCAGTGGGTGCACACCACAGGAAACCGACACATCACTGAACCCGGCAACCGTGTTGACCATTTCAGGATAATCGTTAACCGACACCGACACACACAAAAAGTGCTCTACACCACGCTGACGTGCAAAGGTCAGCGTTTGCGCCAGTTCCTCACTGTTTTGTTTGAGGCGATCGAGGTGGCAATGAGAATCTACAAACAAAAACGACTCCTTAAGCTTGTTTTAACTGAGAAAATATTTGGCAAAGCAAGAGCATCTTATTCACACCAGGGTGTCTGACCCTGGCCGCCAGCCTGATACACTGCTGATAGCGTTGTAAGTCTTCGTTACGCTGTGACTGGCAATATTGATCATGAAAATACTGCTGGCACCAGTATACCACCTGTTCAGCATGATCCTGCCATTTCGCCGCGGCCTGAGTGATGTCCTGATTATTACCCAGCATTGCCTGTAAACCATCCATAAAATCACGATAGGTTATAGACTTTTCATCACTGAGTGCGCTGGCCAGGCGTAACGGGGCATTTCCATAGGCCTTGAGTAATGCCTCGTCCACATCAGTAAAGCCCTGTTGTGCCAGCCATTGCAGACTTTGTGCTGTCGGCGGCGTTGCCAGCACATGTTTTTCACAACGGCTTAAAATAGTGGGCAACAACCCGGTGAGGCGGTGAGTAATGAGCAATAAATAGGTATTATCAGTGGGCTCCTCGAGGGTTTTAAGTAAGGCATTGGCTGCTGCTTCGGTCATTTTATCTGCGATGGGAATCAACAGCACTTTGTGCTGTCCGATTTGCGCAGTCGTATTGAGCTTTTGAATACTGGTGCGAATAGCATCTACACCCAGTTGCTTATCGCTTTCAAGCATGTAGCGGTCTGGGTGGTTGCCGGCGGCAATTAATTTACAGCTCTGACAGGCCTCGCATGCGCCCTCGCTGGTTGGCTTTAAACACAGAATACTCTGCATCAACGCTTCGGCTAACTGCTCCTTGCCAACGCCCCGGGGGCCGCTGAGTAAAATACCGTGGTGCAACGTATTGCGATTAAAGCGTTCCACCAATGATGAAAAATGCTCGTGCAGCCAGGGTAACACTAACATGAGAAATAATGCTCTAAGGTATCTTTTACCGACTGATGCACCGCTTCCATATGTTGCATGGCATCGATAGTGATCACTGATTCATCGGCTGCTGCCAACGCCTGGTAGCGAGCCCGGGTGCGGTGAAAAAAGTCCAGTCCCGCCAGTTCTATACGGTCTAACTCGCCACGGCCACGCGCGCGCGCGAGGCCCACTTCCGGTTCAACATCCAAATACAGGGTCAGATCGGGCACAAAACCCTGTAAGGTGATGTCACGCAACGCATCCAGCTTAGCCTGTTGAATACCGCGTCCGCCGCCCTGATAAGCCTGAGATGATAAATCGTGACGATCGCCAATCACCCATTTACCATCTGCCAGTGCCGGTTTGATGACATTGGCCAGTAGTTGTGCTCTGGCGGCATACATCAACATTAGTTCGGTTTCTTCGGTTACCGTTTCCTGCCAGTTTTGCTTTACGCAATGTCGGATAGCCTCAGCCATCGGCGTGCCGCCCGGCTCTCGCGTGGTGATAGTCTTGTGTCCCTGAGTTTGTATTATTGACTCTACCAGGGCGATAACCGAACTTTTACCGGCACCTTCAAGACCTTCCACCACAATAAACTTGCCTGTCATTTATGCTTGCCCACTTTATTGATTTAACTGGTACTTGCGTACCGCTTTATTATGTTCTTCGAGCGTTACCGAAAACTGATGACTGCCATCGCCACGGGATACAAAATAGAGTTCATCGGTCACTGCCGGTGCCAATGCCGCGTTAATAGCCGCCCGGCCAACCATGGCAATAGGGCCTGGCGGCAGGCCATGATGTACATAGGTGTTATACGGCGTGGCTTCACGCAGGTGGGCACGGGTTAAATTGCCATCAAACGCCTCGCCAATCCCGTAGATAACCGTCGGATCGGTCTGCAGGCGCATGTTTTGTTCCAGGCGATTAACAAACACGCCTGCTATGCGTTGCCGCTCCTCTGCCAGCGCCGTTTCTTTCTCAATAATCGATGCCATTGTCAGCACCTCGACCGGATTATCATAAGGTAAACCCGGCGGCCGGCTCTGCCAGCCGGCAAGCAAAAAGTCCTGCATCGCCGCGGAAGCCCGGCGCAGAATATCGGTAGCCGCGGTATGTGCTGTAAAATGGTAGGTGTCGGCTAACAGTAAACCCTCTGCACTGTTCAGTTGCTCATTGCTGTACACCTGCCATTGCCTGAGCAGTTCATCCATAACCGGCCCGTAATGGGTATCCAAATCGTTCTTAACATAGGGATGTTCAGCCAGTACTGCCTGCCACTGCCGGAGGGTTTGGCCTTCAATCAGACTGATATCAAATTGTGCCTCTGCCCCCGTCGACAGGGTATTGAAGGCATCAGCCAAGGTCAGCGGCGGCGCCAGGTAATATGTACCGGCTTTAACAGGCTGACCACTGTAACCTATTTTGAGCCACAACCGCGCCAGTTTAACCGGCATTGGTAACCAACCGTTTTGCTCAAATTGATATAAGGTGGCAATGGCGCCCTTGCCCGCTTCCTGGGTAAATAATTGACGTTGTTGTATGTTTAGTGGCTGGTTGAGTTGCTGCTGTACCCAGCTCAGTAATGCTATCGCCATGGCGACAACAATTACCGTTACAATAAGAAGTTTACGGAGCACTGTATTCCCTCTCATAGGCTGCAGCCAACGATTGGCGGAGTTGGACAACGGGCGTCAGACTGTACTGTACAGTGTGATTTTCAAGTGAAAACTGCCTGACCGGTACTATCTGCATCAACGCATTACATACAAAGGCCGCGTCCGCCCGGTACACGGCATCATGCCCATACTGACCGACCTCAACAGCCGGTAGCTGATCAAGGATAAACTGGCGCATCACGCCATTGACACCGGCATACTGCAACGCTGGCGTGTGCCATTTGCCGTTGTCGAGCCAGAACAAGTTGGCTGCACTGGCTTCAATAACATTACCCGCGGTATCGGTCACCACGCAATCGTCGAAAGTCGTTTGTGCCAGCGCACGTTTAATTAAAACCTGCTCCAGCCGGTTGGCGTGCTTGAGTCCGGCCAGTAGTGGCTGCTGCGCCAGGTTAACTTCCACTGTGCCAAGGTGTATACCCTGATGTTGCCATGCGTTATAAAACGACGGTACCTGGTGCCAACTGAGTGCAACGCAAGGAGCGGCGGCTTCTGCTCGGGCATAACCGCGACCACCTACTCCGGCCCCCAGCAGGCATTTTAACACTGCATTTGTGGTATCACGGTGGGCGGCCAGAGTATTGCGCAGCAGCGAGCGCAAGGCTCCCCCAGACACCGTCAAACCTAACTTCGCGGCGTCATGGTGTAAACGTGCAATATGGCGTTCAAATAATGCAACCCTGCCGCCAATCACGCTCATGGTGCTAAACACGCCATCACCATAATTGGCCAGCCGGTCGTTCAGGGCAAATTGTTGCAGCGTAGCCAGTGCATTGGTGTCAGTCATACCACTTATTCTGTTTAACTTGGCGTTTAACTCGCCGGTTATATTTTTACAACGTTGCCGGCGCTTTGCCTGACCGTTGAATTATATCAGTAATTCAAGCAAACCAGCAGTGCAGATTAGCGTTGTCTCAGACACATCTTAGTTTAAACAAAAAAGGAACCCCGTGGGGTTCCTTTCGCTACAAACTGGGCTGGTATTACTCAGGTCGCTTGAAAATCAAACTGCCATTGGTACCACCAAACCCAAAGGAATTACACAACGCATATTCCTCGTCGAAGCCTTTAGCTTTATGGGCAACAAAGTCTAAGTCACACCCTTCCCCCGGATTATCCAGGTTTATGGTGGGTGGCGCTGTTTTGTCACGTAAGGCCAGAATAGTGAAAATGGCTTCAACAGCACCGGCGGCGCCGAGTAAGTGGCCAATCATCGACTTCGTGGAACTTACTTTAAGCTTATAGGCATGATCGCCAAACACGCTTTTTACCGCCGCTACTTCGGCGGTATCACCGGCGGGTGTCGAGGTACCGTGGGCATTGATATAACCAATCAGCGCAGGGTCCAACTTAGCATCGTTAATGGCATTTACCATCGATGCAGCAGCACCCTCGCCGCTTTCCGGCGGTGATGTCATATGATACGCATCGCCGCTCATACCAAAACCAACCAGCTCTGCGTAAATGGTTGCACCACGTGCTTTTGCGGCTTCGTACTCTTCGAGCATAACAACGCCGGCACCTTCGCCCATCACAAAACCATCACGGTCTTTATCCCAGGGCCGACTGGCCTGCTGAGGCGCATCGTTGCGCGAAGACAACGCCCGGGCCGAGGCAAAACCGGCCATGCCTAAAGGCGTAATCGACGCTTCTGCTCCGCCTGCCACCATCGCATCGGCATCGCCATAAGCAATGGTTCGCGCGGCAACACCAATGTTATGCACACCGGTAGTACAGGCGGTCACAATGTTCAGGTTAGGGCCTTTCAAACCTTCCATAATCGACAAGAACCCGGAAATCATATTGGTAATGGTCGATGGTACGAAAAACGGTGATACCCGACGCGGACCGCTATTCATAAGCTTGGTATGGTTTTCCTCAATTTGTTCAAGACCACCAATACCAGAGCCGATCGCGACGCCAACACGGGCAGCATTGTCTTCATTAACCACCAAACCCGAATCACGCAACGCCTGGACGCCAGCGGCAATGCCCAGTTGAATAAACCGGTCCATCTTCTTGGTTTCTTTTTTATCGATATAATCTTGCGGGTCAAAATCATTGATTTGACCAGCAAAGCGAGTGGAATAGTTACTACAATCGAAACGGGTGATCTCGCCAATCCCGCTTTCTCCAGCCAGAATACGGCGCCAGGTTGTATCAACAGACAACCCCAAAGGAGAGAGCATACCCAAGCCAGTAACCACTACGCGACGTTTAGTCACAAAAAATCCTCATATTGGCACTTATCAGGAAATAAATACAAAAACGGCCCTGTAACAGAGCCGTTTTTTAATGTTTAAAGAAGCTTACGCGTCTTTGTTTGCGTTGATGTAATCAACCGCAGACTGAACAGTAGTGATTTTCTCTGCTTCTTCGTCTGGGATTTCAGTATCAAACTCTTCTTCCAACGCCATTACCAACTCAACAGTGTCAAGTGAATCAGCGCCCAGATCATCAACAAACGATGCTTCGGATTTTACTTCTTCTTCTTTAACACCAAGCTGCTCAACGATGATTTTTTTTACGCGCTCTTCAATGTTACTCATAATTCTAGGTTTCCCTTAACGTCACTAGATACAAAAAATGCCGCTAGTTTATTTTGCAAAATTCTCGCTTGCAAGCGACCAGACAAAACTTCCATTCTGGTCAAACCAGCTGCGAACTAAGTTTAATCAACAAGATTTTAACATTCAAGGCTTTCTCTGTCTGTGTGTCAATGCAAATCTGCAAAAAATCACACAAATAAGAGTTAGCCCATATACATTCCACCATTCACATGAATGGTTTCACCAGAGATGTAAGCTGCACCGTCGCTCACTAAAAAAGCTACGGTTGCGGCTACTTCTTCTGGCTGACCTAAACGATTCGCCGGAATATCTTTGAAGATGGCTTCGCGTTGTTCGTCACTTAACGCTTTTGTCATGTCAGTATCAATAAAGCCTGGCGCTACCACATTCACGGTAATGCCACGAGAAGCAACTTCTCTGGCTAACGACTTCGAAAAGCCAATTACACCCGCTTTGGCAGCCGCGTAATTCGCTTGTCCGGCGTTACCAGCACATCCTACTACAGAACCAATGCTGACTATACGCCCATAACGTTTTTTCATCATTCCACGCAATACCGCTTTTGACAATGAAAATATCGCCGTCAGGTTGGTGTCAATAATTGACTGCCATTCGTCGTCTTTCATTCTCATTAACAAGTTATCACGCGTAATACCGGCATTATTGATCAATAATTCAATCGCGCCAAATTCTTCGGTAATTGTTTTTACCAAATTATCCACGGCGCCGTCTTCGGTGACATTCAGTTTCATGCCCTTTCCGCCGCTCGCCGCCAGGTAGTCGCTAATTGCTGCAGCGCCGCTGTCACTGGTCGCAGTGCCAATCACAGTCGCGCCTTGCGCGGCTAATTGTACCGCAATTGCTTTACCAATTCCTCGGCTTGCGCCGGTTACTAAGGCTATTTTACCCTGTAAGTCGCTCATTTATATATCCTGTTATTCAGCCTGCCAGGCCGCCAGAGACTCTGGTGTGTTAACGGCCGTATAATTGACAGATTTAACAATCCGTTTGCCTAGTCCGGTTAATACCTTACCCGGCCCTACTTCAATAATTGAATCAATACCTTGCGCTGCAAGGAACTCAACTGTTTTAGTCCATTGAACCGGGCAGTACAGTTGACGCACTAAGGCGTTTCGAATGTTGTCTGGTTGGTCTTCTACCGCGACATCGACGTTATTGATCACCTTAATTTGCGGCGTTTTAACCTCAATGGTGTTTAACTTATCGTCGAGATGGTCCGCGGCCGGACGCATCAGTTCACAATGTGATGGCACACTCACCGCAAGCGGCAAGGCGCGTTTCGCGCCAGCCTCTTTACAGGCGTTCGCGGCCTGCTCAGCGGCATTTTTCTCGCCGGCAATAACTACCTGACCCGGCGAATTATAATTGACCGGTGCCACCACATCCCCGGTAGCCACCGCGGTTTGTTGACAAATTTCAGCGATGCTGTCGTCATCCAGGCCAATGATGGCATACATGGCACCCGCTCCCGTCGGTACTGCTTGCTGCATAAACTGTCCGCGCGCTTCCACTAACTTCACTGCATCGGCAAAATCCAGCACGCCGGCGCATACCAGCGCTGAATACTCACCTAAACTATGACCGGCGAGATATTCTGGTTCGATGCCCTGCTCAGCAAGTAGTCGATAAATGGCTACACTGGCAGTCAGTAACGCAGGTTGAGTAACATGCGTTTCATTTAACGTGTTTTGGGGGTCATTCTGCACCACATCCCATAAGTCGTAACCCAACGCATCAGAAGCCTGAGCGAAGGTTTCGAGGATCAACGGATGAGTGTCGGCGAGCTCTTTCAACATGCCAACCGCTTGGGAACCCTGACCGGGAAACACACAGGCGATACGAGTCATAAAGCATCCTTATTGTTGTTCTAATGTACTGGTTGTCGAGTGACAACGAATTATGCTGTTAATATCTTACCAGCGCAGAAGCCCACGCAAAACCGCCACCAAAGGCTTCCAGCAATAAATGCTGCCCCCGCTTTATGCGGCCATCGCGAATGGCGGTATCCAGTGCTGTCGGGACCGTCGCTGCCGAGGTGTTGCCGTACTTTTCGAGTGTCAGAACTACCTGATCCAGCGACATGTCGAGTTTTTTAGCTGTCGCTTTAATAATTCTGAAGTTAGCCTGGTGCGGTACCAGCCAGTCCAAATCGCTTTTGGCCATATTATTCGCTGCCAGGGTTTCTTCAACGACTTCAGATAGTTTGGTGACTGCCACTTTAAAGACTTCGTTACCTTTCATGACGCCCCAGTTGGTATGCACCGACTGCTCATCACCGCGGGTAGGATTACCCACGCTCAGCAAGTCACCGTAGGATCCTGCGGCATTAATGTGGGTCGACAATATACCTGGCTCATCACTGGCTTCAATGACGGTCGCACCGGCACCATCACCAAATAATATCACCATGGTACGATCTGCCGGGTCAACCAATCGACTCAGACAGTCTGTACCAACTACTAATATACGCTTGGCCATACCGCTTTTAATATACTGATCGGCCACACTAAGCGCATAGCAATAACCTGCGCAGGCAGCTGCCACATCAAAAGCCGGGATACCATCTACATCGAGTATACGTTGAATTTCACAGGCTGTGCTGGGTAAGGCATAGCGGCCTGAGGTCGTCGCACACACAATCATATCTAATGATTTGGCGTCGATTCCAGCCGCTTCTAAAGCGTGCTCACTGGCGGCAGCTCCCATGGTGGCAGCGGTCTCGTCAGGGCCTATAATTCTGCGTTCTTTTATGCCAGTGCGGTCAGTGATCCATTCATCACTGGTGTCTACCATCACTTCTAAATCGGCATTAGTGCGTACGTCGCTGGGATAATAGCTCCCCGTACCAATTATACGAGAGTAAATGCTCAAAGTTGCTCCAATAAAACGGTTTCTATTTTACTTTTTATTTTTTCTGGCACTTTCATCTCAGCTTCTTGCTTGGATTGCAATATCGCGTAATAAAACGCATCCGCCGAGGCATTGCCGTGACTCTTAATCACAATGCCGCGCAATCCTAACAGACTGGCTCCATTATACTGGTCGGGGTTCACCCGATTATAAACGTTTTTTAATAGCGGTAAGGCGATTCTGGCCATCATCCGGCTAAAAAAGCTCGCCTGAGTCAGGCGCTTTACTTCATGGATGACTAACTTCGCCAGACCTTCGCATGATTTTAACGCAATATTACCGGTAAACCCATCTGTAACAACCACATCGGCATGGTCGGTAAAGATATCGTCACCTTCCACATAACCAATATAATTGAGTCCCGACGCATTGCGGAACAGTTGATCAGCATATTTTACCTGCGCATTGCCCTTTATGTCTTCTTCACCAACGTTCAGTAAAGCCACCCGTGGATTCTTAATGCCACTGATTTGCTCGGCCAGTACCGACCCCATCACGCCGTATTGAAACAACGTCTCAGAGGTACAATTTACGTTGGCACCTAAATCGAGTAAAAACACCCGATGGTGAGTAGCGGTTGGCATGTCTGAAACCAAGGCAGGGCGATCAATGCCGGGCAATGTCTTTAGTAAATAGAAGGCCATGGTTAATAACGCCCCGGTATTACCCGCACTGACACAGGCATCGGCTTCACCCGATTGCACCAGCTCAAGCGCTCGTCGCATGGAAGATTGTTTTTTATTACGTAACGCTGATGTGGGCGCTTCACCCATTTCAACGACTTGCTCACAATGAATAACCGTAACACGGGCTTGTTCATCGGCGTTAAGTTTTTCGAGGGCGGGCTGGATAACAGACTCATCGCCGCACAGCATAAAATGCGTGTCGGTAAGAGTGTGGATAGCTTTTTGAACAGCAGAAAGGATAACAGGGGGACCGTGATCGCCCCCCATGATATCTAACGCAATGGTTAGTTTAGACAAAATGTCGGCACCAGTAACTTAGTTACCAATGACCTTTTTGCCTTTGTAGAAACCATCAACGGTAACGTGATGACGACGGTGCGTCTCACCCGATGTTGAATCGACAGACAAAGTCGCGCCTGTCAACGCATCGTGTGAACGACGCATACCGCGCTTGCTACGCGTTTTACGATTTTGTTGTACTGCCATAACTTACTCCTGGTCTCGCTTAAGTTCTTTCAAAACCGCGAAAGGGTTTGTTTGCTCTTGTTCCGGTTCAATCTCGCCAAACTGCATATCATCGCTGGTTACTGTACACGCTCCCTCTGCATGAAAGGGTACAATAGGTAACGCTAAAATCAGTTCGTCTTCAAATAATTGAAGAAGATTGACTTCTCCGTGGTCGCCGACCTCTACCGGTTCGTAAGCGTCGGGTAATGCTTCGGCGTCAGCGTCTTGTTGCCCCTGCACAGGACTATAACAAAACTCGACGTAAAGCGGACAATCAAATGTCTCATTACACCGCTGACAGATAAGTGATACCTCAACCTCCAGAGAACCATGAAAGACAGTAAGACCCTGCGCGTCTTTTTCGAACTGGACTTTCACGTTTACCCATTCGCTACTGCTAACGACTGAGCCTGTTAGTCGTTCCATGTCGCTAGCGGCCATTACACCCTCATAATCTGAGCGTTTTAGCGCGCTTTTAACAGGTTCGACCTGGTAAGGTAATTTCACTTTCTGCATAGGGCGCGCATAATATAGTCTCGGCCCTTTACTGTCAAAGGTTTAATGGTTTTTTTACCATTCAACTGCAATCCGCTACACTCTGTTCCTGCCTGGCAGTGTTGCCAGGCCGATTGTGGTGTCTGTCACCATTGCTGTTTGCTTAGGTGCATCCGGGCTTAGGCAGGTATTTTTGCTGTGCTTTGTAGCAACAGTCATCGGCAGCCACAGACTATTAAGGTCACCAGCATCCTATAACCTATTTAAAAAAAAGATTATGTCAGTACCCAGAATTATATTAGCCTCTTCATCTGCCTATCGCAGGGCGCAACTCAACAACATTGGTTTTGATGTACCAGGCATTAGCCCGGATATCGACGAAACACCCGGTGAGGGTGAATTACCCCGGCCCCTGGCGTGCCGCTTATCGTTGCAAAAAGCGCAGGCTGTCGCCAGAGACTATCCCGACAGCATTGTGATTGGCAGTGATCAGGTGGCAACGGTAACTGACCCGGCCGGAACGCAGCATATATTAGGTAAACCGGGCACGCTCGCCAAAGCGATTGAACAGCTCAGGCTGTGTTCAGGCAACTCGGTGCGCTTTATTACAGCGCTGAGTTTAGTGCACCTTGCCGAGGGTCAACAGCAAACGGCTGCCGAGGAGGTCGTGGTGACTTTTAGTTCGCTGTCAGATGCAATGATTGAACGCTATTTACTTAAAGAGCAACCTTATGACTGCGCTGGCAGTTTTAAAGCAGAGGGCGCCGGAGTACTGCTGTTCGAACGTATCGAATCACGGGATCCGAACACGCTTATCGGCATGCCTGTCATGTTGCTACGCGATATGCTGGCAAATTGGCAGCTTAATTTACTCGATATTATCCTGCGTCATTAACAGCTCATGGAGTTCGCCAATGGAATGGACAATCGCCCTGGGGTTATGCCTGGCCAGATTAACCGGCGCATGAACACCATAACTTACCCCTACTCTATCCATGCCAATGGCCTGAGCCATTTGCATATCGTAGGTGGTATCACCAATCATTAATGCCTGAGCGGGAGTGAGGTTTCGTTCCTCCAGCAACTGCAATAACATATCAGGTGATGGTTTTGATTCGGCTTCATCTGCGCACCTTGAGGTAGTAAAGTAGTGCCCGGTACCGGTTTGCTGCCACGCCCGGTTAAGTCCCCGGCGCGCTTTTCCGGTGGCAACAGCTAACACATGACCGGCCTCCACCAGGTCACTAAGCATAGCTTCAGCCCCCTCAAATAAGGGGCAGGGTGTAGTATCAGCGCCAAGGTAAACTTCTTTGTAGGCCAGCACCAGACGATCAGCTAACTGCTCATCCTCCGTCTGAAACAATTGCATAATCGCTGGTTTAAGACTAATGCCGATAATGTGGCTTACCGCCTCCGGGCCGGGGACGCTTACATCACATTGTCTTGCAGCTTGTTGCATACAACTAATGATTTTAGCGGCAGAGTCCATTACGGTGCCGTCCCAGTCAAAAATGAGCAATTCGTAAGGTTTTTTCATAGGTACTACATTCGGGCTTTGTTTTAATGTGTGGTTATTGAGCCAGTGAGGCCAGCGTTTGGGTGAGTTGCTCATCTAAAGGCGCAGTAAAAGTTACCTGCTCTTCGGTTTTAGGGTGCATTAAGCGTAAACTGGCCGCATGCAAAAACAACCGGTTAAGACCACGACTTTTCATTGTTTTATCAAACTCACTATCACCGTACTTATCATCACAGGCAATGGGATGACCGGCATGCAAACAGTGCACTCTTATCTGATGGGTACGACCGGTAATGGGTGATGCTTCGACTAAGGTGGCATCATCAAACTGCTGTAAAATGCGGTAGCGGGTTTCAGACGGCTTACCCTGCTCATTGACACTGACCAATCGCTCGCCGGATTGCAGAATATTTTTCAGCAGCGGCGCTTTAACTTTAAACCGGTTAGCCGGCCACTGCCCGGCCACGAGTGCCTGATAGCGTTTATCCATTTGACCGTTACGTAATTGCTCATGCATATGGCGCAGTGCCGAGCGTTTCTTGGCAATCAGGATGCAACCGGAGGTATCACGGTCGAGTCGATGCACAAGTTCCATAAATTTGGCATCCGGCCTGAGCGCGCGTAGCCCCTCTATAAGGCCGAAACTTAACCCGCTACCACCGTGCACGGCTATGCCCGATGGCTTATTGAATACAATAAGGTGGCTGTCTTCAAACAGTATATGCTGCTCCAAACTGGCAATTTTTGCAAGTTTAGGCGACGGCGTTTCGGCGGCATCACTCACTCTTACCGGCGGAATACGAATGACATCACCGCCGGCGAGTTTATATTCAGGTTTAACCCGCTTTTTATTTACCCGCACTTCACCCTTGCGCAAAATGCGGTAAATCATGCTTTTAGGTACGCCTTTTAAAAACGTTCGTAAAAAATTGTCAATGCGCTGTCCGGCTTGATCCGGGTCGGCTTCAACAAATTGCACGGTTAATGGCGCTGGGTTTGATGATGATTGATTATTGGACACGTCAGAAGCATTCGATGGTTTCATAGCGGATGATTCTACCGTAATCGCAGGTGTAACCCCAATGCTTTTGATCGGATACGCAAAGGAAAGACGAACATTAAGCGAATGTTATTTAGCGTATTGCTTGCCTACATCTTACCTTTAATGCGATAATCAAGATGTTTTAACTACGACGCCCCTCAAGAAGGTGTGTCAGACAGATTGTTAAAATAAATAAACTTAAAAAGTTAAACAACCGGTCGCAGAGTGTGCATTTGAACCGCTGACTCCCAAAATGGAGTTATCATTTCAGTGGTCAGGTAAATCACAGTGCTATATTGAAAGAGCGCACTGTTCAAACTTGCGACACAGGCATAAATAATTTGCCGTTTAGTTATACAGAATTGAATTGACACAGTTCTCTGACCAACGAAGTAGAGGTCGGGGGCTAATAAAATAAAGTAACAGGGCCGTCGTTCCCGACACCCGCTAAAGACAGAAAACGTTTTTTCAAAATTGAAAAAGGCGAATAAAATCAAGGGTAATACGACTTTACAACAAAATCCCTGCCCAACGTGAGGTTGCGCGGTGAGGTTTTGCACAGTCACTTTAATTGTGTATCTGGACGGCTGTAAGCAAAATTACAGAGTTAGATACAATGAAAAGAATGCTAATCAATGCGACTCAACAAGAAGAGTTGCGTGTTGCCCTGGTAGATGGGCAACGTTTGTATGATTTAGATATTGAGAGTCCTGGACACGAACAAAAAAAGGCCAATATCTATAAAGGAAAAATCACCCGCGTAGAACCAAGCTTAGAAGCAGCTTTCGTAGACTACGGTGCTGACCGACACGGCTTCCTTCCCTTAAAAGAAATAGCCCGCACTTACTTCCCCAAGAATTACAAACTTGAAGGTCGTCCAAACATTAAGGACGTCATTAAGGAAGGACAGGAAGTTATTATCCAGATCGATAAAGAAGAACGCGGCCAGAAAGGCGCAGCGTTAACAACCTTCTTATCACTGGCCGGTAGCTATCTGGTATTGATGCCAAACAACCCTCGTGCTGGCGGTATTTCCCGTCGTATCGAAGGCGATGAGCGTACCGACTTAAAAGCTGCGTTATCAAAACTTGAATTACCTGATGGTATGGGTTTGATTGTCCGTACTGCCGGTGTAGGTAAGTCCTATGAAGAGCTTGACTGGGATTTGCGTGTTCTGCTGACCCATTGGGAAGCGATTTCAAAAGTGGCTGAAGAGCGTTCAGCGCCCTTCCTGATCCACCAGGAAAGCAACGTCATCGTTCGTGCCATTCGCGATTATTTACGTCGCGATGTAGGTGAAATCCTGATCGATAATGAAAAGATTTTTGAGCAGGCACTGCAACATATTGAGTTAGTGCGTCCTGATTTCGCCAGCCGCGTAAAACAATACAAAGGTGATGTACCTTTGTTTAGTCATTACCAGATTGAAAGCCAGATTGAATCGGCATTTGAGCGCGAAGTGCGTTTACCGTCCGGTGGCTCCATTGTTATTGATCCCACTGAAGCATTAACGTCAATTGATATTAACTCTTCGCGCGCCACCAAAGGCGGTGATATCGAAGAAACCGCCCTCAATACTAACCTCGAAGCGGCCGACGAAATAGCCCGCCAGTTACGCTTACGGGATTTGGGCGGACTGGTGGTTATCGACTTTATTGATATGACCCCGGTGCGTCACCAGCGCGAAGTTGAAAACCGCATGAAAGATGCCGTGCGTCCGGATCGTGCCCGCGTTCAGTTAGGGCGTATTTCACGCTTTGGCCTGCTCGAAATGTCACGCCAGCGTTTGCGCCCGTCATTGGGTGAGTCTGCCCATAACGTATGCCCTCGCTGCTCAGGTCATGGTACAGTGCGCGGCACCGAATCGCTGGCCTTGTCAATTCTGCGTATTCTTGAAGAAGAAGGTATTAAGGACAACACCGGGCAAATCGAAGCGCAGTTACCGGTACCTGTCGCCACATATTTGTTAAATGAGAAACGCAAGTCAGTACAAAAAATAGAACAACGCCACAATGTTGACTTACTGATTATTCCCAACCCGAATCTGGATACGCCGCATTATCAAATCACGCGTCACCGTACCGACGATATGGTTGCCGACGCCAGTTATAAAATAGCCCTGACCGATGTTGAGACAGTGGAAAAGACGCCAGGTGTACCCACTCCGGTAAAACGTGAAGAGCCAGCTTTGCAAGGGCTGATTGCTCCCACTCAGGCGCCTGTAGCGCCACCGAAAGCACCAGAAAAAGTCGCTGAGAAAAAATCACCGACGCTGTTTACTGCCTTAGGCCGGTGGATTTCAAAAATTCTTGGTGGCGATGAGGAAGAAACTGAGGTTAAGCCTAAGCCGAAACCACGGGCTAACAACGGCCAGAATAATCGCCGTCGTAATGCGCGCAGTAACGATAAGCGTCGTAACCCTCGCGCCAATAACAAGCGTCGCAATGAAAACGACGATAAAACGACCGAACAGGATGACAACAAAGCCACTGACGGTAACACCAGCAACAATCGCCGTCAGGAACGACCTAAACAGAGTCGTGGTCGCAACCGTTCACGTAATAAACCGCAAACGGATAAAGCTGAAAAGCAAAATGACGAGGCCGCTACTACCGACACTACGCAGCCGTCAACTCAGAGTGCAGAAGCGCCCGTTGCGAAGAAAAAACCGGTTAGAGAGCGTCGCCAACGCCGTAATTTAACGACCAGCGTGCGCGCTGAAGGTGGTACGGACAAACACCCGGTACAAACGGAAGCGATTAAAGAAAAAGCAGCGAAAGACAAAGCCGCAGCGACTTCAGCCGCGCCAGCGCAGCCACAGGAAGCAGCCGCCGAGCCAGTTGCAAACACTGAAACTCAGCCAACGACGCAAAAGTTTGCTGATAAGCCAAAGCGGTATATTACCGAAGAAACGTCTCAGGAAGGTGCAACGCAAGGCGCTGCTCAGTCTGCAGAAGCCAGTGATAGCAAGACCGAACATGCGGAAACCCAATCTGATAATGACGATAATAAGTCACAGGACGATAAAGGCTCTCGCGGTCGCAGTCGCCGTTCACCACGGCATGCCCGCGCGGCAGGCCAGCGTCGTAAAAAAGAAAAAAGCGACGGTGAGACGACAAACGAGCAGCCGGCACAACAGGATGAACTGCAGTTTGATACGCCTGACAATGCAGCGCCGGCCGGGAACGATACCGACGCAGCACAAAAGGTAACGGAAGCGCAAACTGAACAGTCGGCTGACGCCACAAGTGCGGAACCCAAACAGGTTGAAATTAACCTTGAGGCAGACGCGCAGCCAAGCGAAGCCGTTGAAGCTCAACAAATGCCATCAGACAAGCAGGAAGAACAGCCTGTTGTGGCAAAAACCGAGCAACCCGACAGCGACAATGTAGCCGCTGAGGAGCCTGTTGCAGAGGCCACTGAGGTAACTGACGCCGAGCCTGTTGAGCAAAACAAACCCGTTGCGCAAAGCAAAGAAGCAGAAGCAGAAAACGTGGTAACCGCCAACGCAACCTCTGTTGCAACCGCACCGGTGGCTAAACCCGCGCCTGTGGCTGTGCAACCAGAGCTGCAAATTGCCAGTAGTCAGGGTAAATTCAGCGTATCGCACCCGATGACCAACCCACAGACTGTTGAAGCCTCAACCATCGAAGTGGCGCTGGTTTCCCGCGCCGATGAGTTGCGACCGGCACTGCTTGCCTCGGGTCGAATGGCAACCATGAAAAATGCCACTGCGAGTGCATCTTCACCGACCACTCGCCCAGAGTCGGTATAGCAATGACGTATTGCGGCCAACACCCGTTGGCCGCAATCCTTTTTTGCACCATCACCAGTGAACACACCTGCACCACACTCCCCACCGCATCTGGCACCACCTGTAATTAAGTGGTTATCATCTCTTCTTGACGACAAGCATTTATGCCAGTTTGAGCTGGTTCAGCCGTTGTGGAGCGATTTTGGTCAGTTGTTACGCTGTTATTCCCCAGCCCGACAATCCACACTCATTATTAAGCTTATCAGTGTGCCCAAAACCTTTAATCACCCTCACGGCTTTAGCACATCCACAAGCCAGCAGAGAAAATTGCGGTCTTACCGTATAGAACAACATTTTTATCTTGAATACGGCGCTCTATGCGAGACAGCTACGATTGCTGACCTGGTCATAGCAGACCAGCGCGACGGTGTTCAGGTGCTGGTGCTGGGTGATTTAAATGCCCTGGGGTATACCGCGCGGCACACTTCGTTATCGGTAAGTCAGTGCCGGGTGGTACTTGCCTGGTTAGCCGCTTTCCATGCGAAATTTATGAATATTGCGCCTAATGGTCTGTGGCCTCAGGGTAGCTATTGGCATCTGGCCACACGTCAGGATGAATGGCACAACATGCCTGACGGTGAGCTTAAACAACAGGCGGCGCAGCTTGATGAACTGTTACAGCGGTGTCCCTGGCGAACCCTTATTCATGGTGATGCAAAAGTCGCTAATTTTTGCTTTAGTCAAAGCGGTGATGCAGTCGCCGCCGTCGACTTTCAGTATGTAGGTGGTGGGATCGGTGTTCAGGATGTCTGTTATTTTTTGGGCAGTGCGTTGTCAGAACGCCAGCAAGCACGCAGCACTGAGGCGTGTCTGGACTACTACTTTAGCCACCTTAAAACCCATTTGGCAGCGCGATTTAAACCGCCTCAAATTAACCAGATCTGCGCACAATGGCGCGCCTTATATTGTGTTGCCAGCGCCGACTTCCACCGTTTTTTGATGGGCTGGAACCCGGCTCACTTTAAAATCAATACCGTGCTGGCGGCGCAAACGAAAGAAGCGCTGATGCACCTGCAACAGCGTTACCAATAGCCTGCCGATATTAGTGTTTCACCCCCTAGGCCTAATGTTGTTCAGCCAACTCATGATAAAGCTGGCGTAACCGGCGTACCATTGGCCCGGGCTTACCTTCGCCGATGGTTCTGCCATCAACATCAATCACTGGCGTTTGTGCGCCGAAAGTGCCGGTAACAAAGGCTTCGTCAGCACTGTATACATCCACCAGAGAAAAGTTTTTTTCGAATACAGGAATACCGTTGGCCTTGCACACATCAATGGTTTTTTGCCGGGTGATCCCCTTCATGACGTAGTCACCGGTGGAGGTCCACACTTCACCGTTTCTGATAATAAAAAAGTTAGTTGAGTTACAGGTGCTCACGAAGCCCTGGGGATCCAGCATCAGGGCTTCATCGGCGCCCGCTTTGTACGACTGTATCATCGCGGTAATACAGTTAATTTTACTGTGTGAATTAAGGCGTGGATCCTGAACATCCGGGTAACCGCGCCGCACATGTACGGTAAATAAACGAATCCCCCGCTCTACCGGGCCTAAGTCCTGGGTTTTATACTCAGCAATGATAACAATGGTCGGCCCCCACAAGCTTAACCGGGGATCCTGATAAGGCGTTTTTTTAGGGCCTCGTGTGACCATCAGTCGGGCATGCACGCCATCGGTCATACCATTGGCATCAACGGTATCTTGCAGAGCCTGTTTGAGCTCGTCCCGGGTTTTACCAATATCCATATCAAGCGCTTTTGCACCGGCAAACAAGCGATCCAGATGGTCGTCAACGAACGCAAACCTGCCTTTGTGGTACCTGATGCCTTCCCACACGCCGTCACCCAGCATAAAACCACTATCATAAACCGACACCTTTGCCTCGGCCCGTGGTACCAGATCGCCATTCACGTAAATTTTAATACTCTGGTTTCGCTCGTCATCCACCGACGCGTGAGCGCCCCCGGCTTTATGTTCCTGCATCATTAAACTCCGTTGTCTTATAAGAACCTCGCCAACCGCATAAGCTGGCATCTTCCGCTTTGTACTACTATAACCAATTACACCCACGGTGGAAGCGTTTACCACGGGTGCTGGCTGATTTCATCGTCTGACGGCTGTCAACACCCCTGATAAATCATATTCCATCAAAATGAATCATTGCCAGCCGTAACCAGGGCAAACATCCGTCGGCGTGCGCAGGCCGGCCCCTGTGTGGAATTTTTTTGTGTCAGCCCTGCGCTTAGGCCGGCAACAGTTGCAAAGAACGGTATAAGGCCGTTATGCTACTGACAACCCAAACACCATCGTATTTGCGTTGGCGTACTGATAAACAGATAAGGAAGTCTTTCATGCATATTGCCATGTGGTCCGGCCCGCGTAATTTGTCTACCGCTATGATGTACTCTTTTGCTGCCCGGGCCGATTGCGCAGTGTGGGACGAACCCTTTTATGCCCCCTATCTCAAATACAGCGGCCAACAGCATCCCATGCAAGAGGCGATCTTTGCTAAAGAGGAAACGGATCCAGCGAAGGTTGCACAGCGCTGCATTGGCCCTATCCCCGATAACAAAACGCTTTTTTATCAAAAGCATATGCCCCACCACATGCTCAATAGTTTTCCTATGGAATGGGTCAGTAAGTTGTGCAATGTGTTTTTGATCCGCCACCCCGCCCGGGTCATTGCCAGCTACGCCAGAAAAAATGGCGAGCCCAGCCTGACGGATATTGGGCTGCCCCAGCAGGCAGAATTGTTTCAACGGATTGTGACCGACACCCACCGCGTGCCAATTGTGGTCGACTCCTCCGATATTCGACAGGATCCGGCGGCTATGCTGGCTAAATTATGTCACGCGATTGGCATTGCCTGGACCCCCGACATGCTGCGCTGGCAACCAGGCGGGCATCGCAGTGACGGTGCGTGGGCTCCTCACTGGTACCCCGAAGTCTGGAAGTCAGACGGCTTTGCCGATGCAGAGCCGCCCATACCGGATATCCCGGCACATTTACAACCTTTACTGGACGAGGCCATGAGCTACTATACGCAGCTCAGTGCCTTCAAAATTGCGCCTCAGGCAACCTAAGCTTCCCACAATCTTTCCACTCGCTGTTTTCGGTTATATTCACGTCATACACTGCTGTCCCTGAGGCGCGACTTCAGGTGTGACTGCTTAGCAGCAAATCGACGTCACAGCGGCAATCTCTCATTGCCGCTCAGAGCTGACGGGTGCAGATTTGTGCGCCCTGCTCCGCAAAATGACACATTATGAAAATTTTTGATTATTTATGCGTGATTATGGCGAGTTTTTTAGGTATGCTCCTTCAAATGTATATTTTATGTAAATGCATTGCTAAAGGCCTGAAAGTCCGTGCAGTAGGAGTTCTTCGATATGCAAAACCCGTTATTAGGTGTGTTCTTTCACTGGTTAGGAGGCGTTTTTTCTGCCAGTTTCTACACGCCTTACAAACGTATACAACACTGGTCATGGGAGATATTCTGGTTAACCGGCGGTATTTTTAGCTGGCTCATATGCCCCTGGTTCTTTGCCTGGTTACAAACCTATGATTTAGCCGGTGTTCTCAGTGACGCGCCGGTAGGCGTGTTGCAAGAATGTTTTTTATGGGGCCTGGGCTGGGGGTTTGGCGGACTCACTTTTGGCCTTGCGGTTCGCTATATGGGGATTTCCTCAGGCATGGCCATTGTACTGGGCTTAACCACTGTACTGGGCACGCTGGGACCGCCTGTTCTAGCTGGCACTATTGCGCAAATCGTCGCAACAACCAGTGGTCAGTTTGCCATTGCAGGAACCTTCATGACGCTACTCGGGGTAGTCTTAGTCGCGTACGCCACTGCAGAAAAAAATCGCAGCGTCGGCGAGCATGCCGCGAACCAAACCATCGACATGAAAAAAGGACTGCTGATAGCCCTCTTCTCCGGCGTCATGTCAGCCTGTTTTGCCTTTGGTATCGCCGCCGGGAAACCGATTAGAGAGCTGACCCTGGCAGCTGGCACTGAAAGCTTGTGGCAAGGCCTGCCGGTACTTTGTGTGGTCCTGGCCGGCGGATTAACCACCAATCTTATCTGGTGTATCTGGTTGATCCGCAGTAATAAAAGCGGCCGCGAATTTTTTGGTCATGTGGGCCACTCCGTTAAGCGTTTAGCGGCTAACACCATGGTTAAAAATTACCTGTTAGCGGCCCTGGGGGGTGCATGCTGGTACTTTCAGTTTTTCTTTTACACCATGGGCGAAAGCCACATGGGTAAATATGAATTTTCCAGCTGGACCATCCATATGGCCAGTATCATTATATTTTCGACCTTGTGGGGGCTTGCGCTGCTGGAATGGAAAGGCAGCAGTACGCGCAGCCGAATGCTGTTACTGGCGGGCATTTCGTTGCTGGTACTGTCAACGATTTTGATTGGCGTTGGCAATTCGTATCAGTAAGCTGCAAACGATTAGCAAAAAGCCCGCCCGGGAATGTTCCCGGGCGGGCTTTGGTTGGACGGTGTAGCCGGCTCACCAGGTGAGATCATCCGGAATTTCGTAATCAGCGTACCAGTCGTCCTCGGCAGACTTTTCCTTGTTCTCTTCGCGAAGATCGGCACGATATATCACCAGACTTTCGTCACGTTCAGCGATCTTATCCGCAACCGGGGTTGGCACAAGTGCATAGTCATCGTCCAGCTTCACCACGGCTAAGCGGGCATCCACCACCAGCTTATGCACCGCATCACTGACGTACATGCGTTTAACCACGTTTTGGTCGGTGAAATTAAGTACTGTGTCACCTTTACCTTTGGCCTGCGCATTTACAGTGATTAACTGCTTTATTTGCGCGGCTACGGCTTTCTTTTCTAGCTCTGCCTGGCGCTGCTGGTTTAACTCGCGGTCGCGTTGTTTTTTCGCTTCGGCGACTTGCTGGGCAGCCAGTTTACTTTCATCCTCGGACACTGCTGCGCCCTTGTTTTTCAGCTTTTGCTTTTTGCGCTTATCCGTACGCGCTTGCTTAGCCTTACTTTTATCGGCTAAGCCCGCTTTGAGCAATTGTTCTTGTAACGATGCCATTAACTTTTACCCGTTTATTTCTTTTTGGTGTCTTTTTCCTGCCACTTGCCATCCTGATACCAGGCTGACCAACCGGTTGCTTTGCCCTTGTCGTCTTCAGACATCACATATTGCTGTTTCGTTTTACGACTAAACCGGACAATCGCAGGGTTACCGTTAGAATCGGTTTGCGGCGCATCGGCCAGATAGTAAAACTTAGGCGAAATTCGGTCTCTGAAGCGAGCCAGTTCCTCTACCTTAGGCGCACGGGTTTCCCTGGATTTAGGGAAATTATGCGCCGCCAGGAAGATGCCAGACGCACCATCGCGTAACATAAAATGGGCGTCGCTCTTTTCACAGGGCAACTCCGGTAAATCCACCGGATCTTCCTTCGGTGGCGCAGGCTCGCCGTTGCGCAGTAACTTACGGGTATTTTTACATTCACTGTTGGTACAGTCGAAGTACTTACCAAAACGGCCGTTTTTGAGTTCCATGTCACTGCCGCACTTGTCACACTCAATCAGCGGGCCATCATAACCTTTGATTTTAAATGTGCCCTGCTCAACATAGGTACCCGGGCAGGCGGGTGAATTACCGCAGACATGCAGTTTGCGCGTTTCATCAACCAGATAACTGTCCATGGCAGTACCGCACTCACCACAGCGACGCTTAGCCCGTAAATCTTCGGTTTCCTGTTCGTCGTCATTATCTACCGCCACGACTTCCTCGCCGGGCGTCAGATTCATGGTGTTGGTGCAACGCTCTTTGGGCGGCAGGTTATAGCCTGAACAACCTAAAAACACCCCGGTACTGGCGGTACGAACATTCATTGGCCGTCCGCATTTACCACATTCAATATTTACCGGCACCGCCTGGTTAGGTCGCATGCCGCCTTTCTCTGGCTCTTGTTCAGCGAGTAACAACTTGCCATAAAAGTCACTGTAAAATTTGTCGAGGACATTTTTCCAGTTATCGTGACCTTCCGCTATTTCATCGAGACGCTGCTCCATGTTGGCAGTAAAGTCATAGTTCATCAGACCATCAAAGTTTTCCATCAGACGGTCGGTAACAATTTCGCCCATTTTTTCTGCGTAAAAACGCTTATTTTCAAGCCGTACGTAGCCACGATCCTGAATAGTCGAAATAATACTGGCGTAAGTTGACGGGCGGCCAATACCACGTTTTTCCAGCTCTTTTACCAGCGATGCCTCGTTGAACCGGGCAACAGGCTTGGTAAAATGCTGCTTCGGATCGAGGGCTTTGAGGGCCAGATTGTCGCCCTGCTTTACATCAGGCAGCAGCTTGTCTTCATCGCCCTTTTTGCCTTTCTGCGGCTGTACCCGGGTCCAACCATCAAATTTTAATACGCGGCCTTTGGCAACCAGCTCAAACTCACCGGCTTTAACCTTAATGGTTGTCGCATCATATTTGGCTGGCGTCATCTGACACGCCACAAACTGGCGCCAGATTAACTCATACAATCGCTGAGCATCGCGCTCCATATCTTTAAGGCTTGCAGCAAGGGTATTAACGTTCGATGGCCTGATCGCTTCGTGCGCTTCCTGAGCGCCCTCTTTACTGCCATAACGGATAGGTGAAGACGGCAAATACTTGTCGCCAAAATTGCCATCAATGTAATCCCGACAGGCACTGAGCGCTTCCTGGCTTAAATTGGTCGAATCGGTACGCATGTAGGTAATATGGCCGGCTTCGTAAAGTCGTTGCGCCATCATCATGGTTTTTTTCACGCCAAAGCCCAGCCGCGTACTGGCCGCCTGCTGCAGAGTTGACGTAATAAACGGTGCCGACGGGCGGCTTTGTGTTGGCTTGGACTCGCGGCTAACTACTTCGTAATCAGCCGGTTTTAACGCTGCCAGGGCCGCGTCAGTTTGCGCTTTATTGACCGGTTTAAAGGGCTTGTCACCTTCACGTACCACCTGCATGCGCAAGGCATCGCTGGCGGCAGTGGTGAGATCAGCATGCACATCCCAGAATTCTTCGGGTACGAATGCTTTGATCTCTCGTTCGCGTTCTACGACCAGACGCACTGCTACCGATTGTACGCGGCCTGCAGATAACCCACGGGCGATTTTTTTCCACAGTAGTGGCGACACCATAAAGCCCACCACCCGATCAAGAAAACGCCGGGCTTGTTGTGCTTCAACGCGGTCCTGATTAACATCACCCGGATGCTCAAAGGCTTCTTTTATAGCGTTTTTGGTAATTTCGTTAAAGACCACTCGTTGGTAAGTTTTACCTTTCTGGCCCAGAATTTCCTGTAAATGCCAGGCAATCGCTTCTCCCTCGCGGTCCAAATCCGTTGCGAGATAAATTGTGTCAGCGTCTTTAGCAAGCTTTTTTAATTCGTTAACAACTTTTTCTTTGCCTTCGAGGACCTGATAATGCGCTTTCCAGTCGTGCTGGGGATCAACGCCCATGCGATCAACGAGCTTTTTATACTCGTATTCACGCAGGTATTTGGCCTTTTCCTCGTCGGAATACGTTTTCAGTTCTTTAGCCGGTTTTTTCGGTTCTACCTTACCAAGCGCCTTGGTCGGCAGGTCACGAACGTGGCCAACCGAAGATTTCACAATAAAATTTTTACCGAGATATTTATTTATTGTTTTCGCTTTGGCCGGTGACTCGACTATGACTAGTGATTTGGTCATAAATAAAGATTAAACCTTTGAATAAATTAATTTTTTGATGTCTAGCCAGGAAGAAAATAAGGCAATTTCACTCACACAGTCTGGCGCTTCTTTTTTTAACATATATCTACAAAGTGAATGGAAAACAAGTTCTTCTTCATACTTATTCGCAAAGAATGTTTTTTGCACCATTATAATAGACCATATTTTGTACAACCGGATTGGCAGCACCAGTAAAACACGTATAATGCGCCGGGTTAGCAAAAATAACAGGTTAAAATACAACATCTAAAGCGATGATAACAGCGCCCTGGCCAGCCAATTATGCATATCTTAGCGTTATCAGGCATGGCAAAGCACAGAACAAATTAAACAAGGCAGGTTGTAATGCAATATTGTGAAGCAAATTTTGACGGACTGGTAGGCCCAACCCACAATTATGCCGGATTATCATTCGGTAATGTGGCATCATTTTCTAACGCCAACGCCGTAAGCAATCCCAAAGAAGCTGCTAAGCAAGGCTTGCAAAAAATGAAAGCGCTCGCCGACATGGGCATGGTACAGGGCGTATTAGCGCCTCAGGAGCGCCCTGACGTTGCGATGCTGCGCAGGTTAGGATTTACCGGCAGCGATGCGAAAGTCCTCGAGCAGGCCGCACAGCAAGCCAGAGAGGTATTCCTTGCCTGCTGTTCAGCTTCCAGTATGTGGACAGCAAACGCTGCCACGGTATCACCAAGTGCCGATACCGCCGATGGGCGTGTTCATTTTACGCCGGCTAACCTTACCAATAAGTTTCACCGCTCACTTGAGCCGCAGGTCACCGGTAATATTTTAAAGGCCACCTTTGCCAATAGCCGTCATTTTGCCCATCACACCCACCTGCCCGACAACGACCACTTCGGTGATGAAGGCGCCGCTAACCATACCCGGTTGTGCAGTGCATACGGCCACGCGGGTGTTGAGGTATTTGTCTACGGTCGCCATGCGTTCCGCCATGATTTACCCAAACCGGTTAAATACCCGGCCCGGCAAACCTTTGAGGCGTGTCAGGCTGTCGCCAGACTACACGGACTCGACGATGACTCAGTGGTGTATGTGCAGCAAAATCCGGATGTCATTGATCAGGGCGTGTTCCACAACGACGTGATTGCCGTGGGTAACCAGAATGTGTTGTTTTACCATCAACTGGCCTTTCACAATACCCAGGCCGTACTGGATGAAATTCGTCGTAAGTTTGGTGATAACCCGCTGCACTTCATTGAAGTAAAAAGTGATGAAGTTGGTCTGACAGATGCGATTAAAACCTATCTGTTTAATACCCAGTTACTGACGTTACCCGACGGTAACATGACCATTATTGCTCCGACAGAATGCCAGGAAAACAGCACTGTTGCCAATTACCTGGCCGAGTTAACCACACGGGATACACCGATTAAAAGCGTTAACTACTTTGATGTAAAACAGAGTATGCGCAATGGCGGTGGCCCTGCGTGTTTGCGCTTGCGTGTGGCACTCACCGACAACGAACTTGCCGCAGTGAACCCCAACACGATAATGAACGATACCCTGTTCAGCAAACTCAACAGCTGGGTAGATAAACATTACCGCGATCGGTTAACGGAGCATGATTTGCGCGACCCGCAACTGCTGATTGAGTCGCGTGCGGCGCTCGATGAGCTAACCCAACTGCTCAGGCTCGGCTCGGTATACCCATTTCAACAGGGCTAACCAGCGCTGCAGTCAGCCAATAAAAAAGCCGCTTATTTAAGCGGCTTTTTAATGTTGAGCGCATACTCTTTAGTGTCAGTCACGTAAGCGTTTCATCGCGTTACAGATTATCTGCCACCGTACAATTCTCTGTTGTGCCAACAAATCGAGGGTGTGTTTCGCCATACGGGGTACCTGCTCCCCATGGACTCGCTGGCGGCGCAACAGACTCCTCATCGATATCGTCACCGGCAACAGAATAGGTGTAAACCATAGACGCCGAAGCCTCACTGCCGGTTGATTGGCCGTTTACCGTGATAACCCCGGTATAAAACATGCCATACTCTCTGGGGTAGCGCAGTTCAAGTGTAGCCTGGCCGTTTTCATCGGTTACTGCTTCCCCCTGGAAGGACAAGGCGCCAATAATACCGGGGGTCAGATAGCTATCTGCATCCAGATCTTCGCCTTCAATGCCCGTGTCAGGGTCTACCGGCAGCAGATCTAAAATACCGTCATTGTTGATATCCTCGTTGATACACTTCTCGGCATAACCGGCCCGAACTTCGGTAAACGCTGGTTCATCTGCCGTGGCGGGAACATAATAGTTATACCCCACATACCAGATTTCCGCTTCGTCATCCCAGAACCAGCTGCCCTTTCTGTAGGCATATTCTTTAGGGTAGCGAACCGGTGACAACGACGCGGTTAAATTTACATCAGCTACCGGCCGGCCAGCAGAATCGGCGACAAACACCGCAAACTCTTTAAGGTAGGTTGAGTTGTCGGGGCTGGAAATTAAATTACCGGTTCCCATGGATATATCAAAGGCTCTGTTGCCAACCGTCAACGTAACATTACCCGCGACATTCCCATCCTCAAGACTCGTCGCAGTAATCAGGACTGACTCCAGACTGTTTACGGCACCTGAGGTAAATACCGTAGAGGCGACACCGTTACTGTCGGTAGTTGCCTGCGACGGCGACAAGGTACCGGTACTTGAATCGTTAACATTGAACGTGATCACCGCATTTTTAACCAGGTTGCTATCCTGATCACGCACCAGCGCCGTAATGGTGCTTGTTTGACCATCAGGGCCCAGTATATCCGGCGATGCATCAACCAGTATCACGTAAGGGTCAGTGGCGACGAATTCAACTTCCATACGGGCCGTGACTACCACGTCTCCGTCATCGTTGAATCCGGTGGCGGTAATTGACGAGCGGCCGGCATTGTTTGAGGTAATTGTAAATGTCGCATTGCCCTGGGCATCCGATACGACCGTGTTAGTGCCGTTTATGATTTCCCCTCTTGAAGCGGTGAAGGTGACATTTGCGCCAGCGTTTGGCGAACCGTCTTTTTGCCAGTTGACAGTGATATCTGTGGCAGAATTGATTTCACATTCAGGAATACTGGCGGTTTCCCGTTCGTCATGGGCATTACAAATTCTGGTCTCAGCAACCGCAGCGGTGTCGACGAAGACAAATTCATCCTCCTGTACCGTGATCAGCGTATCTGTTTGTGCATTGAGTTCAGCCACCTGGGCATTAATGGTTACCGGACCTGACTGCGTGGCGGTATAAGTAACAGCAGCCTGACCATTGGCTTCGGTGCGCACTGTATTGCTGTTAAGCGTGCCGCTTGTCGCTGATAATGAAATCATCTGATTGGCAATGGCATTACCGTCAGAATCCTGAATTCTTAACGTGTATTCTGCTGAATCGTTAAGCACCAGTGAGGATGGACCGTTGATCACAACCTCTGTACCATCTACTTTAATTTCAACCAGATCATTAAAACTGCCGGCCTGGGCCGTGACCTCAAAGGTGCGATTACCGGCGTTGTTTTTTGACGTTAAAATAGCGCGTGCAGTGCCATCTTCAGCGGTAACAGGCTGAGTTAATTGCAATTCCACTTCTGCATCATTACTAACGGCAAAGTTAACCTCGATGCCTTCCATTAATACACTTTGCGCATCTTTAACAACAGCAATTAACTCCACTTCATCAGAACCACTGGAGGGCAGTTGCAGCGAACTGGCGTAAAGTGCTAATTGTGCTGGCTGGCGTCCTGTGGAGCCTGAACCAGCTGAAGAAAACGTGGTTGAGCCCGTTACACCACTGGATAAAGAGGCGGTAATTTCTCCATCGCCAGACGCCGCGCCCACAGTAATTCCAATGGTAGCGATACCTTCAGCGTTTGTGCGCGCAGTGCCGGTGTCGTTGCCAAAAACCAGTAAGTCAGCCTGTTCAACTGAAAATCTCACTAACTGATCGGCGACCGGCGTGCCCGTTGATGTGGTAACCGTGGCAATCACCGTTAGTGGATTGCTAATAGTCAGGTTACGGTCGGTTTGGTTACTTTGGTTAACAATATCAAGTGTTATTGAAACCCCTGGTTCGGTAGGTTGTGTTGGCGTGGGTGTCTCATCTCTGGATACTGAGCCTCCGCCGCCACAGGCAACCAGCATTAATAGTGTCCATAGGGCGGTTATTAAGCGTAGAGATTTCATTTTCATCGTCTTCCTGGACCTCTTTACCGTTATTGGGTCATTTTTAGTATTTAAAACTGCTATGAATCTGGCACACTAACCAAGAACTATAAATAAAATAACATTTCAGGGAATTTACATGTCTCAGTCTTCACATAAGCTCAGTTTAACTGCACGAATATTTATCGGTATGGTGGCCGGAATCATCATCGGTGCGCTACTACAGCTCGTCTTTGATGATAGCGGAGATTTACGCTTTTCGATATTTTCAGTCGAGGTTTCCACGTATGACATTCTAATAGATGGTATATTTTCGACTCTCGGGCAAATATTTATCTCCAGTTTGAAAATGCTGGTGGTGCCCTTAGTGTTTGTATCGCTGATATGCGGTACCAGTAGTTTATCCGAGCCCTCCAAACTGGGTCGGCTGGGTGCTAAATCCATCGGCCTTTACATTCTTACCACGGCCATCGCCGTTAGCCTGGCCATTATGGGCGGTCTGCTCGTGTCACCAGGTGAGGGGCTGAATCTCCAAAGTGAAACAACGTATGTCGCCAAAGAAGCGCCCTCGTTGTCACAGGTTATTGTCGATATGTTCCCGTCTAATCCGATCAATTCCATGGCCGAAGGAAACATGCTGCAAATCATTGTGTTTGCAGTATTACTGGGTGTAGCCATGGCCATGACCGGCGATGCGGGTAAACGTTTAGCCGCTTTCTTCGAGGATGTGAATACCGTTATCATGCGTTTGGTTACTATCATAATGAATCTTGCCCCGTATGGTGTCTTCGTCTTGATGGCCAAATTGTTTGCCACTATCGGTTTAGAAACCATCGGCGGATTGTTATCGTATTTCTTCCTGGTGCTGGCCGTGCTGGTTATCCATGCGCTGGTCACCTATCCGGTCTTACTCAAAGTCTTCAGCGGAATGAATCCACTCATCCTGCTTCGAAAGATGCGCGATGCAGCGCTGTTTGCCTTTAGTACCTCAAGCAGCAGCGCTACGCTGCCGGTGACCATGGAAACCGCGCGTAATAAGCTGGGCATTGGTAAATCCGTATCGTCATTTACCCTGCCCTTGGGCGCCACCATCAATATGGATGGCACCGCTATTATGCAAGGTGTGGCGACGGTGTTTATTGCTCAGGTTTACGCCGTAGATTTAACCTTAGGTGACTACGTAATGGTGGTATTAACCGCTACCCTCGCTTCAGTAGGTACTGCAGGCGTGCCGGGCGTGGGCTTAATTATGCTGGCCATGGTGCTACAACAGGTGAATCTGCCGGTTGAAGGTATCGCGCTGATCATCGGTGTCGATCGCTTACTGGATATGACCCGCACCGCGGTAAATATTACTGGTGATTGCACCGTTGCAACGATTATCGCCAAATCTGAAGGTGAATTAGACGAAGCCGTGTTTAACGATCCTGACGCTGGTGTAAAACAAGAAGACGTGGATTTTGATAATTTTAAACACAACAGCTAGTCGACATCTCGTGACTTAAATTACGCTCCCCCGGCAGTGACACTGGTGCTGCCGGGTGAACCTTCAGAGTGTACCTCCCCGACACCTACTTTTTTTCAAGCGGCTAACGCAGACCTTCTCATCTTGATTTACGCAATTAAATGCAGCATCAGGCATAATCATTGCTAAACTTCATTTACTATAATACCCGACACTGGACAGTCACTGGTGGACCAACACTGGACAGTCACTTGACTGTGCTACTCTGGTAATGGGATTTACTTAAGATATAGCGGAGTCATCATGCTAAAAATCAAGCAATCTGTGTTATTGAGCAGCGTATTTATTATTTTATTTACCGTGATTGGTTGTGCCTCAATGGGCAGTGGAAGTGTTGCTGAAAAGCGACAAGCCATACTGACCATGCAAGACCAGGCTCTTAGCAGGCTCTACAGTGAAAAACCTGATACCCGCTCGCAAGTCGCCAGTTCAGCGGGTTATGCGGTATTCAGTAATGCCAACATCAACGTGATATTTTTTGCCGCAGGTACAGGCTATGGTGTGGTTAATAATAACCAAACGGGTACTAAGACTTACATGAATATGGCTGAGGGTGGTGTGGGCTTAGGTCTGGGTGCAAAAGACTACCGGATAGTCATGATCTTCCATACACAAGACGCAATGAATTACTTTATAGAGCACGGCTGGACCGCTGGCGGTAATGCGGACGCCACTGCAAAAGCAGGCAGTAAAGGCGGTTCACTGGACGGCGAAGGTTACCTTGGTGCTGTCACAGTTTACAGCATGACCGAAAGCGGGCTGGCCTTACAGGCAACCGTAAAAGGCACCAGGTTTTGGAAAGACAAAAATCTAAACTAACCACTGTCAAAATATGGACCGAAATATGGACAGTCACTTTCTGAAAAAGTAGCAGTATAGCTGGAAGCAGTATAGCTGGACAGGCACCGTCTATTCCTGAGTACAGTTGGTTTATAAGCTAATTACGGCACAATAAATCTATCACTAACTCCACTAAGAATAAGACAGTGCCCAGACCTCGCAAGTGCCTTATCAATTTGTCAGACACGCCGTATTATCATTGTATCTCTCGCTGTGTGCGCCGGGCCTGTTTGTGCGGTGAGGATAAAGTCACTGGGAGAAGTTTTGAGCATCGCCGCCAATGGGTTGAAGACCGACTCCTGCTTTTGGCGGAGGTTATGTGTGTGGATGTGTGTGCGTATGCTGTCATGAGTAATCATACCCATGTAGTATTGCGCATTAACCAACAAAAAGCCGATACCTTATCAACGCAAGAGATCATCAGGAGGTGGCACAAGCTCTATAAAGGCATGTTGTTGTGTCAGCGTTATATCAAGCCTGAAGAAAGCGATGCCATGACGGAAGCAGAAGTTGAGACGGTAAAAGCGCTTGCAGAAGTTTACCGTAAAAGGCTATACGATATTAGCTGGTTTATGCGCTTGCTCAATGAATATATCGCCAGGCAGGCCAATAAAGAAGATGATTGTACCGGGCATTTTTGGGAAGGCAGGTTTAAGTCACAAGCCTTACTGGATGAGGCATCTTTAACGGCATGTATGGCCTACGTTGATTTAAATCCAATTCGTTCGGGTCTTGCTGATTCACCGGAGTCATCCGCGCATACAAGTGTTCAACAACGAATTAATGCGGCTAAATTAAACCAGCAACCCCGAGCACTGCTCCCTTTCGCGGGCAACCCGAGACGCAACATGCCCGATGGTTTGCCTTTTCGTATTGAAGATTACCTGGCCATCGTTGACCTCACAGGCCGGCATTTCACGCCCGGTAAGCATGGTAAAATTGAAGATACCACTGCATCTATACTCACCCGAGTTGGTTTAGAAACGGCTGACTGGCAGGCTATGGTCGCTGGCATTGAGACTGAGTTCAAAACCACGGTCAGCATTGAAAAGTTAAGTCTTGTTCAACAGCGAGTTCGAAGATATCGGGCGGCTTAGCCAACGCTCCTGAGCTCACCTCAATCACAAAACTAGCCGGGCCACATCCACACGCAAGGCTGGTTGTTAGTAGTGTTTATTTTTTGCCAATTAACCTAACATCTTGTCTATTCAGGCAAGCCACTTCTTCATTCCTGGCTGTAGCAGTATTTGCTGCAGAATTTAGTTCAATAAAAAACTCAATAACTCACACTGCATTTTATTTTTGCTAATCATGCCAAGTGACTGTCCAAAAATAATCTCAAAGTGACTGTCCAAGAATAAAAAATAACGTTGATATCAGTGCAATGCACGGGCGGGCTGAACATTCGCGGCCTTATGCGCCGGATATAAAGTGGCTAACACCGACAGTAAAATTGCAACGCATACAGTAATAACAACGTCTGCTACCTGCAGGTTCGAGGGTAAGAAGTCGATAAAATAGATATCACCCGATAACACCTGCACGCCCAACCAGCCTTCTATAGTACTCACGATAGACGATAAGTTCGGTGCGGTGATCACCGCAAGCAGTGTGCCCCAGAAAACGCCGGTTAAACCGTTAATAACGCCCTGATACACAAATGACAGTCGAATTTGCTGGTCTGTGGCACCCATGGTTTTTAAGATGGCAATGGCAGATTGCTTTTCTTTTACCGCCATCACCAGAGACGACACAATGTTAAAGCACGCCACTGCAATCACTAATGATAAGGCAATGTATACCACGACTCTGACTAACCGAATATCGTCATACAGGTGGCCCTGGGTACGCGTCCAGTCAGACATATACACTGCCTGCGGAAAGCCATACCCCACCTCACGAATAACCGAATATGCTACGAAGGGATCGGTCATCTGAAAGCGCAACCCCTGCGCGCCGGACTGAACGCCCGCTTGTTCGGAGGCAGTAGCCAAATGCATGATACCTATAAGGTTATCCAGCTCTCCCCCCACATTAACGCTACCGGCTACCGTGAGATACAGGTTTTTAGGCGCCGCAAAGGTCAGGTCGTCGGTAACCGCCGGGATAACCACGGTGATCTTATCGCCCACCTCTAACGACAGCTTTTTGAGAATACCCTCTCCCAACAGCACCTGACCGGCATCGGCACGCAACCGCTGCCAGCTTTCCGGTGAAATAGCGCTTTGCCAGCGCGGCAAAATGTCGGCACTTATCTTTAAGCCGGTTAACTCAACGGCTTTGAGGTTGGCACCTTGCTGAATCATACCGGTAATCTTGGTGTAAGGTTCGATGTCTTTAATGCGGGGATCAGCCAGCAGAGCCTGACGGTGCGCCTGCCAGTCTGTAATACCCTGCTGGTTTACCGAAAACAGCTCTGCATGAGGGATGATGGCCAGCAAGCGATCGCGTAATTCGCGCTCAAAACCGTTCATCACGCTAAGCAGTACAATCAGAACAAAACACCCAAGGCCAATGCCCAGTGTAGAAGACAACGAGACGAACGAAATATAACGATTACTGCGCTTACCCCGACGGAACCGGTTTGCCAACAAGAAACTTAAACTCACAGCGTGCCTCGCTGACGTTGCGCTAATTGCCCATCGGTCAATTCCATCACCCGATCCATGTCACCCGCCAGTGCAGTATCATGGGTAACCACAATAAAGCTGGTGCCCATTTGTTCGCTCAGCTCGCACAACAGCTGGTAAATTTGATCGCCGGTCTTCTTGTCAAGGTTACCGGTTGGCTCGTCAGCCAACACAATATCAGGGTCGTTCACCAGGGCCCGGGCAATGGCAACACGCTGGCGTTCGCCACCGGAGAGTGCCGCAGGCTGGTGACTTAAACGGTGTCCAAGGCCAACTTTTTGTAGTAAATCAGCCGCGCGCGCTTCAGCCTGCTTTTTTTCTACACCGGCAATCAACAAAGGCATCGCCGCATTTTCCACGGCACTAAACTCGGCTAATAAATGATGGAACTGATAGATAAACCCCAGCTCACGGTTACGCAGCGTTGCCAGGGCGTTGCTCGACAATCCGCTCAGCGACCTGCCATTAATGATAATATCGCCGACAGTAGGCAAATCAAGCCCACCAAGAATATGCAAAAGCGTACTTTTCCCAGAGCCGGAGCTGCCCAGGATTGCCACTTTTTCACCGCGCATTAATTGAAAGGAAACTTTATTCAACACCGATACCACAACATCACCATCGTGGTAAGTCTTTGTGACGTCACGGCATACTAACACTGCCTGTTCTGCCATCCTGTCCTCTTTATTGATTATTTTTACCTGTGCGAAACAGGTGCCATTTTGTGAGGCATAAGTGTACTTGATAGCGTTTAGCAGGTATAGCGTTTAGCAGGTATTGCCTGAGCTAATGATATACAGCAAGGATAATGCGTTATAACAAGGATATACAAAGGAAATATATTAGGGAAGGTAAACTAAGAAATGGCGGAGCGGACGGGACTCGAACCCGCGACCCCCGGCGTGACAGGCCGGTATTCTAACCAACTGAACTACCGCTCCAACGGCATAACTTGTTCAACCCAGACAGATGGCGGAGCGGACGGGACTCGAACCCGCGACCCCCGGCGTGACAGGCCGGTATTCTAACCAACTGAACTACCGCTCCATACGTCTGAGTAATAATTGAAAGTGGCGGAGCGGACGGGACTCGAACCCGCGACCCCCGGCGTGACAGGCCGGTATTCTAACCAACTGAACTACCGCTCCACATCTTCAACTATTTCAGTGAGTTAACATCGTAGTAAAACTACTGTGCCCCTCACTGCGGCGCAGATGATACGTATTACCCCGATTCTAGTCAACGGTTTTTTTCACAAAAATGTCATTCCGCGAATCGTTTGCCTGAATATTCGCCATGTTGTTTGAAAACAAATCGAAATGGTTAAGGCTTGTTCTTTTTGAACTTACTTAATAAGCCACTAAAACGTCCGGGCTGCTTATCGGTGTTGGTTTTATCGGCAGCTTTTGTGGTTGCCCGGTTCCCCCGGTTTGCTTTTAGTCGTTTAAACACAATAATCAATGTAACCGTTAAGCCGCCTATTAATAAAATGCTGCCGTTAACAGTTAATAACCAAAACATCAGGGTTTCATCATCCATGCCTTCCGGCTCAGGCGGGGGCTCTGGCTGTTGAACCACCTCACTAACATCATTCTGCAGTGTTGATTCAGCGACTTCCGGCTCAGGCAACTCCGGCTCAGCAACCAAAAAGGTGTATTCAGGTACATCCAGGATAAAATCCCGGCCATTCACTGTTTTGCCGTAAGCCGTGAGTTTGACCCGAAAAATACCGTAATCATAAGCAATGATAAGGTGCTCGCGAGGTGCTGCACTGGGCTCGGTAATAGAAAAGTTTTGCACATCGCCATTCGGATAGCTTACCTTGCCGTCAATCAGCAGCGACCGTATGTCCACTAAATCACGCTGAGCATCGATAAGCAGCTTGTGGTAATCGTTGCCGCCGCCATCGAGCTCCACATCAATAATAACCGGGTTAGGATGCAGCCTGAGCGGCGCATTATGCTGCTCACGGGTAAACATCGGTGAGGTAACCCGAAAGATAGGCTGCCACTCGCCGGCCGGCACCGACAGGTTAAACTGGCCGGTAAAGATGCCATCAAGCGGCGCCTCGTCCATGCCCCGACCGTTATCTTCAAAGGTTGCAATTTCCTGATCGGCGGCACCAAAATTATTAAAGTTAGGATTGTTGGTGCTAACGAATTCAATACTCAATTCCACCACATCGCGGAACTGGCTGTAATCAATGCGTTCACCACCATTAGTAAGGTAAGCGGTCTGTTTTAAGATTTCTCCGGAAAATACAATGGGAGGCAGCGGATCTGCGTGCAGTTTGAGCTCTGACAGCACCATCACTCTGCTGCCCTGCAGGATTTGGCCAACGGCCTGCCATGGTCCTGGCACCGGGTTTTTAATACTGATTAAATCGTAGGTGTCAGAATCAAACCAAAAGACATTTTCGCCGTCTACCTGACTTTGAAATATCTTGGAACCGTCGGGTCGCACCAGCACCACGGGCGCAGAGCCGAACTCGCGAAAAAACACCATGGTGACTTCATCAACGTTGTAATCAATACGAAAGCGGTTTTGTAATAACTTGATCCCGTTCTCGTACTCATTGCCAATCAGCTCTATGGGCGACTTTTTAGCGGCGTCGGCAATCGTTGTATCATTGGTGACAGGCATTTGCGCGGCGTTATCGGCCACCTCCTGCGCACTGACACCTAATGTCAGTGTGACTGCAAACCATACTATCAGTAATACTCTGTTCACCAGTGTTATGCCTTGTACTAACCCTTACAGCGCGTGCGCGTCTACTGGCGCCATATTGGGTTATCCACTAAATCCAGACGCGCCTCATGTTGTGCTAATTCATCGGCACTGGCTTGAATAACCTTTAATTTATTTCCATTGCGGGCAATGCGGCGGATCACTTCCGGGCCCGAACCAGCCGACTGATTGTTTCCGCTCAGATTCAGATCGGTCTGACCACCGGTCATCATTAAATAAACGTCTGCGAGGATCTCGGCATCCAGTAACGCGCCGTGTAATTCCCGGTGGCTGTTGTCGATACCATAGCGTTTACATAAGGCATCAAGATTGTTCTTTTGGCCGGGGTGGAATTCCCGGGCCAGCACCAGCGTATCGAGTACCCCACAGATGTCTTTGGTTTTTACTCCGGCCGTCGGGCCATGCATGGCAAATTCATGATCCATAAACCCCACGTCAAAGGGCGCATTATGAATAACCAACTGGCCACCCCGGATAAACTCAATAAACTCATCGGCGATATCGGCAAAGACCGGTTTATCTGCTAAGAACTCATTGGTAATACCATGAACTTCTATGGCTTCCTGCTCTATCTCTCGTTTTGGATTAATGTAAACGTGGAAATGATTACCGGTAAGCCGGCGGTTAATCACTTCTACACAGCCAATCTCTATGACCCGATGCCCTTCTTTAGGATCAATACCGGTTGTTTCAGTATCTAAAACGATTTGACGCATAAACCACTCTTAACTTAATGCTGTTTGGGGTAGTATACCAAGCCACTGCAAAGTGACCACGCCTAAAGCTAAAAAAGGAGTCTCTGTGGCAAAACAAGCTGTGCATATTTTTACGGATGGATCGTGTTTGGGTAATCCGGGGCCTGGTGGTTATGGTGCCATTTTACTTTACGGCAAACACCGCAAGGAAATCAGCGACGGATTTCACTTAACTACCAATAATCGCATGGAATTGCTGGCCACCATCGAAGCGCTGAACTTACTTACCAAGCCCTGTCAGGTAGAGCTCACTACCGACAGCCAATACGTAAAAAATGGCATTAATCAGTGGATCCATAACTGGCGCCGCAATGGTTGGCGTACCAAAGATAAAAAGCCGGTCAAAAATGCTGACTTATGGCAAGCGCTGGATGAGGCGGTAAAGACCCACGAGGTTAACTGGCATTGGGTGAAAGGTCATAGTGGCCATCCTGAGAATGAGCGTTGTGATGATCTCGCCCGTGAGGCCGCCGAAAACCCGCGTCAGGAAGACACCGGTTATAAGCCCTGAGGACCGGTCTTATCCACTGATAAAAAATACAACAACAGCGGTAGTCCGCAAGATACCCCCACTAAAGTGGTACACAGTATAACGCTGAGCAGTGCCTGCATAGGTAACTCTTGACGGCACTGACACGTAAAAACGTATACAACTAATGCTGAAATTACTACATCCAGCCACGCAAACGCACTGATTAAGTTCCCCCTCAACTGGGCCCAAAACGTGCCGGGATCAATTCCATTTTCCAGCAGCCACGCTATAAAGGGAATGAGCGGCACAAATGCACCTAACAGCGCTAACCACAAATATGCCGTTGCATAGCGGCTATTTAATACCAAAGTGTTCATTCTAACCGCCCTTAAACAGAATCAGGTGGCCGTTGGCTATAACGACCAGTCAACAATGATTTTACCGCAGCTGTCATTTGCCTGTAACTGCTGGTGCGCTTGTGCCACCTCATCAACGGCATACACCCTTTCAACAGGGACCGATAATTTTCCGTCGGCAAATGCCGCCAGGCAGTCACGGCAAAAATCATCGACTAACCGGGCTTTATAATGATTATCCCGGTTCCGTAGCGTAGTACCGCGGATGCTGGCGCGTTTACCCAGTAACAAGGCCATATCCAGTTGATCAGCATAGCGACCCGCTAACATGGCCAGATACACCAGATTACCGTCCATCGCGAGTACCTTGAGATTGCGGTTAAGATAATCACCGGCCACCATATCAAGCACCATATTAACGCCGCCCGGCCACACAGACTTAAGCTCGACGGCAAAATCCTGCTCTTTATAATTAATCAACAGCTCGGCGCCAGCGGCCTTACAGACATTAAGTTTTTTAGTACTCGATGCCGTGGTAGCCGTATTTACCCCCCACAGACGACACAGTTGTAGTGCGGCGAGTCCGACCCCGCTGGCACCCGCATGGATAAGCGCACTGTCACCGGGCTTTATTTGCCCTACCCACTTAAGCGCCTGATAGGCCGTTAAGAACACTTCACTGAGTCCTGCCGCTTCCGTGTCACTGAGGTTTTCGGGGACGCCAATGAGGTGGTCGGCTTCAATTGCGACATATTCCGCGTAACCACCGCCGGCAACAATGGCACATACCCGCTGACCCGGCGCCCAGTTATCGACCTCTTTGCCCACGGCTTCTATAACACCGCAAACCTCCAGCCCCAGGACAGGGCTTTCGCCCCTGGGCGCCGGGTAGTGACCTGCGCGCTGCAGCAGATCGGCGCGGTTAATGCCAAATGCGCTTACCTTTACCAACACCTGCCGGGCGCCAGGCTCAGGTTTAGTGCCGCTAACCAGCGACAAACCGCCCTGCATGTCGCCTTCGGTATGCTCAATGTAGTGCATGGTATTATTGCTCATAGCGTGAATAGTTTTCCTCATTGTGGTTTGTCGGGTTGAGTTTACCGGCGTGAACAATAACACATCGTGTATTTGCGCCGTGCACAGACACCGAAAAATCAGTATACTGCGCGCCAAATACGTCCAGTAAAAGTTCAGAATATGTCTGCCACAGTGATATTACAAGAAGGCCGGGAAAAGTCACTCAACCGCCAACACCCCTGGGTGTTTGACGGCGCCATTGCCAGTGTGGAAGGTCGCTGTCGCAGTGGCGACACCGTTGAAGTGCTCAGCAGCGAAGGCCAATGGTTAGGCCGTGGAGCCTTTTCGCCTGAATCCCAAATTCGTGTACGGATCTGGACCTTTGATAAGCAGGAAAGTATCGACAATGCCTTCTTTTGTCGACGAATTGAACAAGCATTGCAATTGCGTCAGCGCGTTATGCAGCAGGCCAAAACGAATGCCTGTCGATTAATTGCGGCCGAATCCGACGGTTTACCCGGCGTGACTATCGACTTATACGACAAGCTGGCGGTGTTGCAATTGCTCAGCGCCGGTGCCGATAAGCACCGCAGTAAAATCGTTTGGGCATTAAAAAAACTGCTGCCGGACATTGCTATCTTCGAACGCAGCGACGTCGATGTACGTGCCAAAGAAGGCTTAACCCCTCTGATCCAATCCTTACATGGCGATGTGCCCGAGGAAGTTGAAATTATCGAGCACGGCGTAAAGATCATTGTAAACCCGCACACCGGCCATAAAACGGGCTTTTATCTCGATCAGCGCGAAAATCGTTTGGCCGCGGCCCGTTATGCCGAAAATGCGCAGGTACTCAACTGTTTCAGCTATACCGGAACCTTTGCCTGCTATGCCCTGAAGGGTGGTGCACAGCATGTGACCAACGTCGACGTGTCGCAACCCGCGCTGGACATGGCCGAACGCCATATAGCCCTGAACGGCTTTGCATCCGGGCAGTGTAACAACGTTAAAGGTGACGTGTTTGAAGTGTTACGGGATTATCATTCCCGCCAACAGCAGTTTGATATGGTGATCCTCGATCCGCCTAAGTTTGTAGACAGCAAAGCCTCACTGAAACGGGCGAGTCGCGGCTATAAAGATATTAATATGTATGGGATCCACGCCGTCAGGCCTGGGGGTATTCTCCTCACCTTCAGTTGTTCTGGTTTAATGGCACAATCATTGTTTCAAAAGATCGTGGCCGATGCGGCGCTGGATGCCGGGCGACGGGTGCAAATACTGGAATACTTATCGCAGGCGCCGGATCATCCGATTGGCCTGAATTATCCTGAGGGGCATTATCTGAAAGGCATGGTCTGTCAGGTACTGTAAAGTAACCTTGCGTTAAACCTGCTGTCGCGCTTCATGAACTTTGATTAGCGTGTTTTTATGACACAAACGCACCAACGAATGTTAAACAGCTAAACACCCGCCGCCTGACCTGGCAGCGGGTGCACAGTATTCAACTATTTCATTTCGGAAATTTCTACCCCAACCACACAGCTGCTATCTGATTCCGGCTCACAACGAACCACTTTTGCCACCGCTGAAAGCGAAGGTATTTGCGAGCTTGTAGAGTCAATGCTTACGCTAACTTCGGTACCAATTTCAATCGAAGGTTCGTCGACTTCCAGGGACATTCCTGTGGCGCTGATATCCTTACAAACAGCCTGTAATGTGCGGCTCGACTCATCATCAATTATTTGCAACTGACAGGGAGAATTCACCATCATCCTGAAAAAATTACGCTTGTCATCGTATCCCAACATTCACTCTTCTCCTCTCACCTCAACTACGATTGTGCGGGCAGTGACCACCCTACTACTTTAAAGGTTATAGGGCGACATCCCGTCGTTGTCAATGTTATTTGCGGTGAGTGCAAAGCTAAACGTTAAAAAATCGTAAAATACGATGACTTTTTAAATTGTTACACGAAAATTATTGAAGACTTATCCTCGTCACCTCTTCGCCCGTTAAAAGGCCTCTAACACATTCATAATGCGTTTAACCGATATCGGGTAGGCAGTACCAAGCTGTTGTGCAAACAGGGAAACCCGCAATTCTTCAATCATCCAGCGAACATCCTCGAGTTCACCAGGAATTTTGTCTGCATGGTATTTGTTGCTGGCAGCAGCCAGCGCTTGTTCAGCTTTGTCGATAGTCAGTTGCTGTAAGCGATCACGATTGGCATCCACCGGCAGTTTTTCGAGGCGTCGCGCCAAAGCCTTAAGGTATCGATTCCAGTCAGTGAGCCGGGCATAACCAATGTCCGCAACAAAACCGGGATAAACCAGTGACGACAGGTGTTGTTTGATATGGTTCAGTCCCGCTACCATCTCCAGTGAGACCTGGCCTTTCATTTTTTTCTGACACTGGTGGGCCAGCGTCAGGCCAGTTTCCACCTGCTGGGCAATGACCAGTACCGAGTCATTGATATTGGCTCTGACATGGTCCAGACACGCTTCAAAACTGGCTTTGTCGCGTACCACGATACCCGATTGCTGCTGAAATTCACGGCTCAGGGCATCGGTACCGGCCACAATGCAATCGTCGATCAGTGCCTTAATCTGCCCGAAAGGGTTAAAGTACAATCCCAGTTTAGCCTTATTGGGGAGCTTTTTTTCAAGGTAGCTGACCGGTGACGGCATACTCAGCATCAACAAGCGGTTAAGCCCCTGCTGATGCAACTGCTCTGCCTTGTGTTGCTCTGATACCAGTTCGATGTCTACCCGACCATTATGAAGCACCAGCGCCGGATACGCCTGCACCTCAAAACCGCCGTGCTTTTGGGTAAAGTGAGCGGGTAATGTGTCAAAGTCCCACTCGGTAATGTTCTTACGTTCCAGCTCTGGTGTTGCCGCCTGTTCGAAGGTTTCTTTTACCCGGCCCTGCAACTGCTGTTTAAGTAGCGCCAGATCGTCTCCCCGTGCCAGTACCTTGTTGTCCGCATCAACCACTGCAAAGTGCATAATCAGATGGCGCTCAACCTGCTCTAATTGCCAGTCTTCTGGTTCCACTTTAACGCCGGTCATACGCAGCAATTTGGTGGTTAGTGCATCGAGTAATTTAACCGGCTTGCCTGATTTTTCGTCTGTACTTTGCATATCAGCCAGGCTTGCCTGGGCATAGTTAGGCGCCGGCACAAAATTACGTCGCAGACGTTTGGGCAAACTCTTAATTAGCTGCACGACCAGTTCTTCGCGTAACCCCGGTACCTGCCAGTCAAACCCCTCCTGCACTACCTGATTCAGCAGCGGCAGTGGAATATTAACGGTAACTCCGTCATCCTCGGCATTCGGCTCAAAGTGATAGGTCAGAGGCAGTTTGATGTTGCCCTGCTGCCAGACGTCAGGAAAGGCGTTGGCCGCCGACGTACCCGGCTGCTCCTTAAATACATCAGCCTCGGTTAAGCGTAAAAACTCCGTGCCCGGCTGACGTTTCAGCCACTTCTTAAACGCCGCATCATTATTGACTTCCTGGGGAATTTTTTGAGCGTAAAAGTCCACCAGCACTTGCTCGTCGACCATCAAATCGCGACGACGGGTTTTTTGCTCCCAGTCGTCAGCCAGATCAAGTAATGCCTGATTGTCTTCTAAAAAATCATGGCGGAGTTTGGTTTCGCCATTGACCAACGCTTCACGAATAAACAACTGATGACAGACCGACGGATCAATTTTGCTGTAGCTAACATGGCGCTGGGCAACGATTGGCAAACCAAACAAGGTGACACTTTCGCTGGCCATAACCGCACCGCGTTTTTTTGACCAGTGCGGTTCAGCATAGCTGCGCTTCACCAAATGCTCCGCCAGAGGCTCCAGCCACTGAGGATCTATTTTCGCGACCATCCGGCCAAATAGTTTAGAGGTTTCCACTAATTCTGCGGCAATCACCCATTTGGGATTCGCTTTTGCCAGCCCCGACCCCGGGAATATCATAAACCGGGTATTGCGCGCGCCCAGGTATTCACGGTCTTTGTCTTTCATCCCCACATGCGACAACAAGCCAGTGCACATGGCCTGATGAATGGCCTGGTAATCGGCGGGTTGACTGGTAATTCGCAGATCTATTTCAGCCACTGACTTTCGCAGTTGGCTGACAATGTCCTGCCACTCGCGCATGCGCAGATAATTAATGAAATAGCTGTGGCACCATTTACGCAACTGACTGTTGGACAGCAATTTTTGCTGCTCCTTAAAGGCCTGCCACAAATTCCACAGGGCAATAAAGTCAGACTCTTTGTCGGCAAATTCGCTGTGCTTTTCATCGGCCTGACTGCGTTTATCCTGCGGGCGCTCGCGGGGATCCTGAATGGACAGTCCGGCCGCAATCACCATCACTTCCATCAGTGCGTTATGTTCACCCGCGGCCACCACCATCCGCGCATAGCGTGGATCTACCGGTAAACGGGAAATCATGCGGCCAATTTTGGTTAACGAGATCCGTCCTTTATGACGAGAGATGGCTTCGATTTCTTCGAGTAATCGAAATCCGTCGTTAATCTGGCGGCTATCCGGAGGCTGCACAAAATCAAACTGATTAATATCACCCAGGCCCAGACTGGCCATTTGCAAAATCACCGAGGCTAAGTTGGTACGCAATATTTCAGGATCAGTAAATGCCGGGCGCGAGTCGTAGTCTGCTTCGGCGTACAAACGTATACAAATCCCTTCAGACACCCGGCCACAGCGCCCTGCCCGCTGGTTCGCGGACGCCTGTGAAATTGGCTCAATAGGCAAACGCTGCACCTTGCTGCGCGCACTGTAACGGGATATCCGCGCGGTACCCGGATCAATAACATATTTAATACCGGGCACGGTAAGTGAGGTTTCGGCCACGTTGGTGGACAATACAATGCGGCGCCCGCTGTGCGACTGAAAAATACGCTGCTGCTCAGAAGCCGACAACCGGGCATAAAGCGGGATCACTTCGGTATGCCGGTATTGCTGGCGGTTCAGCGCATCCTGGGTATCACGAATTTCCCGTTCGCCGCTTAAAAACACTAAGATATCGCCGGGAGGTTCGCGCATGAGTTCATCCACTGCGTGAATGATTCGTTCTACCTGATCAGCATCGTCTTCACGCTCTTGTGGGTCGTGGTAGCGTATTTCCACCGGAAACGTCCGACCGCTGACTTCAATAATCGGCGCATCATTGAAATAACGCGAAAAACGCTCCGGATCGATAGTCGCTGAGGTAATGATCACTTTCAGCTCGGGGCGTTTTACCAGTAGCTGTTTGAGGTAACCAATGAGGAAATCGATATTGAGACTGCGCTCATGGGCCTCATCAATAATTATGGTATCGTATTCATTTAAGAAACGGTCCTGCTGCATCTCGGCTAACAGCATACCGTCGGTCATCAGTTTCACCAGGCTATTGTCACTCACCTGGTCGGAGAAACGAATTTTAAAGCCGACTAAATCGCCAATTGTGGTTCCCAGCTCGTCGGCAATGCGGTTAGCCACACTGCGTGCCGCCAGACGTCGTGGTTGGGTGTGAGCAATAGTGCCAGCCTGACCGCGCCCCAGTTCCAGACAAATTTTAGGAATTTGGGTGGTTTTACCGGAACCGGTTTCGCCGGCAATGATCACCACCTGATTATCGGCAATCGCCTGCTTAATATCGTCTTTACGGTCACTGACCGGTAACGGCGGATATTCAATAGCAGGCACAGACGCCGCTCGTGCTTCGCAGCGCTGTATCGACGCATTAATGCGTTCGACAATCCTGGCCAGCAGCTGCTGGTTTTGCTCGTCACTGAGATCAGCGTGCTTTAAGCGCTGTATTTGGCGACGCAGTGGGAACCTGTCTTTTATCAGGCACTGTGATAACTGACTGAGCAGCGCGCTAAGTGGCGAAGGTTTGGGCATAATGAGGTAATAGACATCCGGTTACAGCAAAGACGCGATCCTAGAAGAACCGCACACAGATTTCCAGTCACATTATCGCGTTTTACCGTTACTTTACACGAAAGCAAGCCATATACTGAAACACAGGGCATTGACACAGACTTACAGCGATTGCTTAGTATACGCTATTTAGCAAGAGCGTATATCCACTACCTATGCTGTATTCGGCTGGCTGTGGCTATTTACATCAGGCTGATTTCGGGTATTCAGCGCGCAGATGCTTGTCGATGGCATCAAGGATTTGCGTACGGGTGATAGCGCCTACCAGCTTATTGTCGGCATCGACGACAGGATAAACTTTCGGCTTTTCCCTTAGCAGCTTTTCGGCCACTTCAAGAATCGACATACCCGGCGTTACAGTTAGTACCGGCGACTGCATAATCTCGCCTACCCGACAGATCTGCTCCCGGTAATAGGTTGACTCTACCATCGCCTTAATACAATCCTGCTCAGACAAAAAGCCACACAGAACACCGTTACTATCCAACACCGGGCCACCGGATTGATTGTGATATAGCAGCATTTCTACTGCCTCAGCAACCGACATTTTCTCGGTTAGCCTGACCGGATGCAGGCTCATGTATTTACTTACCAGCAACGATTCCATAACTCCTCCTTCTATGGCGCTCAGCTCGTTGAGCATGTTGCCATATCATTGTTATTATTCAGAGGCCGTTGCGCACTGCAGACTTGGATTGGCCTCTATTGTAAGCCTAGTTCAGAATCTGCAGAACATTAACTTTTTATTTACTAAATGATGGCACTGAAACGAGGATCAATCCGCAGCATCTTTTTGGTCACTCCAGTCCTTATAAATACCAACTTTAATGTTGCCGTCGGTATCAATTTGCGCCCGGTACATGCCCGCTGAGTTAAACACCGCAGCAATATTGCCGTCATGATCGACCGCAATAATGCCACCATCACCGCCGGCCTTTACCAGAACGTCATTTATCACGGTATTGGCCGCGTCATCGAGGCTGACATTCTGGTATTTCATACGCGAACAGATATCGGCGGCCACATGATACCGAATAAAATACTCGCCATGCCCCGTTGCCGATACCGCGCAACTGTCATTGTCAGCCCAGGTTCCGGCGCCAATCACAGGTGCATCACCAATCCGGCCAAAACGCTTGGCAGTCATGCCACCGGTAGATGTGCCCGCCACCAGGTTACCGTCTTTATCACGCACCACGGCACCCACGGTACCAAAGCGTTCGTTGCCCTGCTGACCGCCATGAGTAATGCCTGCCTGCAAAATACGCGCTTTTGCTTTGAGCAATGACTCATAGCGGCGTTCTGTGTTAAACAGGCTGTTATCAACCGGCTCCATACCGCGTGATTCAGCAAAGGCTTCTGCGCCAGCTCCGCTTAACATCACGTGCGGCGAATGCTCCATCACCGCTAGCGCCGCATCGATAGGACTGAGGATGGTTTTTACGCCAGCCACTGCGCCGGCATTACGTGAACCGCCGTGCATAATCGACGCATCGAGTTCGTGTTCGCCGTCAAAGGTGTAAACCGCGCCGATACCGGCATTAAATAACGGCGACTGTTCCAGTACTTTAATGGTTTCGACCACTGCCACTTCGCCCTTCACGCCGCTTTGCAATAACGAATAGCCTTTGGTGACTGCTTCTGTCAGTTTGGCAAGGTAAGCCTGTTCCCGTTCCGGGGTCATGTTTTTCTTTAAAATTGTGCCGGCACCACCATGTATAACGATGGCCACATCGGCAGCAATAACCGGTAAGGTCAATCCGCCAATACAGAGGCAAGCAACACGCAGTACGCTGCTGATCTTACCGGTGAGTTTTGGTTTTGCCATCATATTGTTATCCTCTGCTAGCAGTAAAAATCAGAATTCGTAATCTTACTGTACTGGCTTGGCGTATCACATGCCAGGATCTGCTGTGCTGTGGCGCACAAACTTTAAAGTGCACATTCGACACTAAAGTTAAAAATCAAGTTTGGTATGTGAACCTTATTCTATGCGCTGCTCGTGAATTTTAGCCATTCTTACCAGATGTTCTCCGGTGCATTTTGCAACACCAAGAGCACCCACTGTAATATCCTGCCACCCCTGCAACTGTCCCATTATGTGCTTTTGTTTAAATTCGTAATGTGCCAAGTCCAATGCGAACAATTTTTTTATTTCATCTGGTGTTTCGGGTAAATAAATATTATTAGCTTCTCTTGCCAAATGTAATTCTTTCGTTATTTCAGCAAAGCGTTCCGTTATTTCATCATCAGATTCATTAAGAATTAGTGATGGATTCAAAATAGTGCTCAACATCTCGTCTCTGGATACATTACCAACATAAGCTGTCAAGGCACTCGTATTATAGTTTTGCAGTCCCAACATCGTATAGGCCACTGCGTTCACTAAGTGTTTTTTACTATTTTCTATCTTTTTCGTCTTACGATAACTGGATTTAGCTTGTACTAGTTCATCCTTTACCAGGAATTCAATAGCATGGTAAGTGGCACCTGATACTAATAACTCATTTGCCACTTTTCTTTCTATAGGCCTCCTTGATAGCGCTTTGGCTCTTTGTAAATAAGCAATCATAGGCCACTTTTCACCGCGCAAAGCTAACGACTCTAACTTATGAATGTCCATTTCCAAATACGGGGTAATATATGCAGAACTGAGATCATATATCTCGTCTCCATAACCAACGTCTGGCATATTTGCATAAGCAACTCCTTGTGCTTCATTCCAATCTTGCTGTATTGCGGCTAAAAACAATTTATTTTTATCACTCAATTGTTCAGATGGAACGCACCAATCATCTTCAAGAGACGAACGAGACTTGTTTATTTTATCGTCTTCCGAATTTGAAATATCTCTTTGCCGGGATTCATCGGAGACTTGAGAGTAATTTGATTGATTAGCTTTAGTCTGTTTAGTTTTGTCTAATTCAGTCTGATTAATTTCTCGTGATTGAACTTCATCGGAAACACTATTAGTGTCAGGTGTTAAAAGTATTGAATCGTTATCATTGATAAGATGTGAGCCGTAAAAAAAGACTATAATCCCAATGCCAACTAATCCAGCACAAATATAAATTGATTTTTTGTATTTTTTAAAATTCATAAAGTAAATTAATCCCCTGGGCAAACCTTAGTTGCTCTAGACAGTAATGCCTCACATACATCATATGCATTTTGTCTGTCGCTATCCCTACGATCTTTGCATTGGTTATACTCATCAACTGTTATTGATAAAAACCCAACATAATGTTCATTGCCACTATAGTAGAGCTCAGGTTCACGAGAAACACGGTAATTATTATACTTTTTGTTTTTTCGGTTACTTGAGCTTCTAACTTAAGTAACTGGAAAGCGCCGGTATTATCTGCTCTTAAGAATTCAAATACATCCTGATTTATTAAACCTTAATCGTGAATCTATTGAACAGTGCTATAGCCGATACCTGATTTACGAATACGAGCATGGGCTAACTCGTCTGTGTATAGATTTTAATGGTGAAGCAGTTAGAGCCATACATATGGCTGTGTTAACATGTTTAGAAAACACAACATGTGCACTTATAATAAAACAAAAGTTAACATCACATATGGTCACTCCAAATAACACTGATTCACAACCAACATTCCTTTGGCACGATTATGAGACTTGGGGAGTCAGTCCGCAAAAAGATCAGCCCAGCCAGTTTGCAGCGATCCGCACAGACATGGATCTCAACGAAATTGGCAAGCCAATCAATATCATGTGCCAGATTGCCAATGATTATCTTCCCCACCCTCAGGCAGCACTCGTCACCAAGCTGACGCCGCAACATACCCTGCGCGACGGTCTGTCAGAAGCCGACTTTGCTGCCAAAGTACACGCTGCAATGAGTGAACCGGGTACCTGTGTGGCCGGCTACAACAGTATTCGTTTCGACGATGAAGTAAGCCGTTACCTGTTTTATCGCAACTTTTACGACCCCTACGGCCGCGAATGGCAAAATGGCAATAGCCGCTGGGATATCATCGATGTGGTCAGGGCCTGCTATGCATTGAGGCCCGAGGGCATCGAATGGCCGCTGCGTGATGATGGCAGTCCCAGTTTTAAGCTGGAGCACTTAGCCGCTGCCAATGGTATTGATCATGGCCAGGCACACGATGCCTTAGCCGATGTCAGAGCGACTATTGCGTTAGCGCGATTAATCAAACAAAAGCAACCCAAGTTATTTGATTACGCACTGTCCCTGCGCAATAAAGGCCAGGTGTTAAAACAAATTAACCTGCAGCAATTAACACCCGTGATCCACGTATCTTCAAAAATACCGGCCAGTCAGGGCTGTTGCAGCTGGGTGTTGCCGGTAGCCGAACACCCGACCAACAAAAACGCTATTATTTGCATTGACTTAAGTAAAGACCCCGAGCCTGTCATGACGCTGGACGCCAATACGCTGCGTCAGCGGCTTTACGCGTCAGCCGATAGTTTGTCGGCAGATGAACCACGGCCGGGTTTAAAAATGATCCATATCAACCGCTCCCCTTTTGTCACAACGGCCAAAGCGATGAGCGAGGAAAATGCCCATCGACTGGGGTTAGACCGGGAACGCTGCCTGGACAACTATCGCCGCCTGACCGCTGACACAAGCTGGGTAGTCACACTTACCGAGCTTTATAACCAGCCGCATGACGACGACAATCTGGATGCTGATCATGCGCTCTACAGCAGTGGCTTTTTAACCAATGAAGAAAAGTCATGGTGTGATGCGGTACGCCAAACGGCGCCGGAACAACTTACCACGCTCAGTGACCGCATCCATAATCAACGCCTTAAAACATTATTGTTTCGATATCGGGCAAGAAATTATCCTAATACACTGACATTCGAAGAAAGTCAGCGGTGGCAGCAACACCGCCAATTTCGATTGACAGCACCTGATTCTCCAGCCAGTATCACGTTAGATATATACTTAATGGAGCTTGAGCAACTCGCTCAGCAGTACGCAACGCACAGTCAGAATAAAGCTATACTAAAAGCACTGTTCGATTATGCGAGAAATTTGTAATAGCAACAGGCGAACCCTGAGCACGTTAAAAAGAGCTCGTTAAAAACGGACGCACTAAGATGAGTTCGCTAAAATAGCTATTCAGAAATGCGTACCGATGCAGATATATATAGTGAACTAGTGTTATAACTGGGCGCCATGCGCCAACAAGCAGGATCGGCAATGAAAGGTGTTAAGTTTTCTTTCGACGCAAAGCGCGATAGCGTTACATTGACATTATCGCCAGCAGAAATGGATCAGGAATTATCAGCGGATGCCATTTATCAGGCCATGTGTGAACAGGGGTTTGACGAAGTTTATTTGTCTGAAAGTACCATCAAATCGGCCTGCGACAGAGCAAACCATTTTTTCAAAACCAAAGATCCTACCCAAGTCAGCGAACAGGTTGGCGAGCGCCGTCATACCGAAGTCGAATATCGTATTGCCGACGACAATATGAGCGCCACCCTGATATTAGTTGCGCCGCATGGCGGACAAATGCCCAAGGCTCGCCAGGTTCACAGTATGGCGGCCAAATACAGTATCAAACGGGGTGTGAGTATCAAACGCATACAAGCGTTGATTGCTAAGCTGGCGTCTGCTGAGCCCGGTGAGCGTATTGAAGGGCTGGTCGCCAAAGGATTACCGCCGCGCGATGGTCGTTCTTCACACCTGGTTCCTTTGGTACCCAATGCGTTAGAACGGGTATTACGGCCCCAGGCGCAAACCGACAAAAAAGTAGATTTACGTAACCTCGGTGAAATTGTTTGCGTTAAAGCCGGTGCACACGTACTGCGACGTAAGCCGCCAGGCAAAGGGCGCAATGGCTTTGATGTGCTGGGCAATGTGTTACCGTCAAAAATCGGAGAATGGCAGCCACTCAAGTTAGGCAGTGGCACAGCACTGAGCGATCATGATGAGAATCTCGTGGTGTCCACCATTTCTGGCATGCCTAAGTACAGTGATATGGTAATGACCGTTGATGACACTTTTATCTGTCAGGGTGTCAATGTCGGTACGGGCCACGTTACCTATGAAGGCTCAGTCCTGGTCAATGGCGATGTCACCGAAAATATGATCATCAAAGCTGAGGGCGATGTTACCGTCAATGGTTTTGCCGAGTCAGCACACATCGAAGCGGGCGGCGATGTCATCATTACCGAAGGCGCTATGGGTAAGCATCAGGAAGATAACAATGACTACGGATGTCAGATTAAGGCCAAAGGCAGTATTTACATTCAGCATGGCCAGGGGGTACATATACTGTGTGGCGGCGACTTAAATGTAGGACGTCAACTGGCCCACTGCCTGGTCAATACCGGTGGACAACTGATCATTGGTCAGCCCGAAAACCCACAGGGTAACCTGTTTGCCTGTGAAGTTTACAGCAATGGTCCCGTTATTGCGGGCACCGTAGGGGCTATCTCCGGTAGTACCCTGCGTATTGATTTCAGTCATGGGTTTAATCAATTGCAGGCCCGTAAAGACTTATTCGACGACTTACTCAAAAGCATCCGTGACAACACCAAACGTCACCAGAATAAAATTAATATTATTAATAACCGCACAGTGCCTAAGTCACTACTCAGCAAGGTTGATGAGGCCAAGGATTTACTCAAGAACGAAACCAATCTTCTTATGTGGATGGAATCCAAAGCACTGGAGCTCAACAATGCTAAACAGCAGTACCAGGAATCAGCCAGACTGGTCGCCAATAAAAAACTCTACGCTGGCGTGTCGGTGAAACTCAATAACAGAAACTGGCGATCTGAACGCGAATACGACCGCGCAAAGGTGAGTTACGAAATGCATCAGTGGAAATACGAACCGCTTACTAACTGATAACCACATACATTACCCACAACCTGGTTTGTGCTGCTAACACACTAACGGTTATCAGCTTAGACGCTGCGGCTAGCGGTACTATTGCTTTGCATTACTTTATTGCTCTGCAACGACCACATTACCGTTATGATGCCGCCTGGCAATGTACAATGCCTGACTGGCTCGTTCATACCAATCCGAAAACGCTTCTCCCTCCTTCAATGCTGCCAACCCTATTGAAAAGGGTAAGGTCCGGATTTCATCGCGGGGATGGGTTTCAATGGCTTCTTTTAAACGCTCAGCCAGGACTTTCGATGCCGCTATAGGGGTTTGCGGACACAAAATGATAATTTGCTCAGCGCTCCAACGACCGGCGATATCTACCTCACGCACACTGCCAAGACAGACCCTGGCAAGCTCCCGCACGCTATCCTCAGAAAATAAATTATGCTCATTACCAACGCGTGAAATATGCGATGAAAAATCAAAAAGAATAAGCGTTGCGGCTGTATGAAAGCGATTAAATCTCGACACTTCGTCTTCAGCGCGATGCAACATGAAATTACGATTATACAGGTTTGTCGACGAGTCATGGGAGGAAAGAAATTCCAGCAAGCGGTTTTTTTCCAACAGTACTGCCTGTAGATTTTCCAATTCACTTTGCTTGTGGTGTGATTCCCGGGCATAACGGCGCATGATGTTATGGCGCCAGAACAGGGTAGCAATTAACACCACGACACAGACAATCACTAAAATAACAGGGCGAAAATCCTGCGGATATTGCCGTTTTACATTACTCCAACGCTTACGGATATCGACCTTCGCCGCCTCGGGAATACGCTCAATCGCATCGTCGAGGATAGCAGACAACTCAGGGTAGGCTTTATTCACGCCCATACGGAAGGAGTTATACGGCTCTGCATAACCAGTAATAACAAACCCTTGCAGATTCATGCGTTCCATAACGGAATGTAAGTGCAGAGACGGACCAACCATGAGATCAATATCGCCGCTGTTAAGCGCCCTTAGCCCCTCACTTTCAGAGTCAAACAGTTGAATTCGTAAATGCGGATAATAGCGGGCAAGATATTCGGCGATATAGCTATGCTTACTGACCCCCAACAGTTCGCTGGATAAGCCGTCAAACCCCTGATAAACCACGTTAGATTGACGGCCCAGCATAACATTGGGTGATTCGAAATAAGGTTGGGTAAATTCAAGAAAAGCACTGCGGTGCGAAGACAGGTTTACCATCGGTAAAAACATGCATTTACCGGTTTGTACATACTCAAAGGACTGATGCCAGCTTACCGTTTCAACCAAATGAAAATCAATATCAGTCAGTTGGTCAATCAGCACCAGATAATCCGCCGAGACACCAACATGCTTGCCATCGCGTAGCATTTCGTAGGGAGCCAGATCAGGGTTAATACAAAAGGTGACGTCTTTGCTGTGAGCCGTGGACATACCACACAACGCAATTAACCAGCCCAACAGCACTGTTTTAATTTTGAACATTATAAAGCGTGTATTCTTTTTTATGGCAAGTATGCGGCGGTAGGTGCGTTAAATCAATGTTTAGGCAAGTATTTTTACGGAGGGTTTGATCCAGAACATGAACAATTGAGCGCCCCCCGTTTAAATCCGAATAACGCAATACCAATTGCCCGGCGCAACGCCGGGTAATTGGTCGACATGCAAAACTTATAACATTTCTACTGCCAGGGCAACACCTTCACCGCCGCCAATACACAGTGAGGCAATGCCTTTTTTGAGGCCCTTTTGCTTCAGTGCGTGCAATAACGTCACAATGATCCGTGCGCCCGACGCGCCAATGGGATGACCCAACGCACAGGCTCCGCCTTTAATATTGACCTTGCTCTCGTCCAGACCAAGCTTTTTAATCGCCAGCATAGTGACCATTGCAAACGCCTCGTTAATCTCAAATAAATCAACGTCGTCTTTACTCCAACCGGCTTTTTCGAGCACTTTTTCCATCGCGCCAACCGGTGCTACGGTGAAGTCTTCCGGGGCGATGGAATTAGTCGCATGCGCAACGACCTTTGCCAGCGGTGTTAATCCCAATGAAGCGGCTTTAGACTCGCTCATTACTAACAGCGCAGCAGCCCCATCGGAAATTGAGCTTGAGTTAGCAGCTGTCACGGTACCGTCTTTTTTAAATGCAGGTCGTAATGATGGGATCTTTTCTGGTTTAGCCGAGCCCGGCCCTTCATCCGTATCGACCACTACGTCGCCTTTACGTGTCTGAATAGTCACCGGCGATATTTCATCGCTGAACGTACCGGTATTGATCGCTTCGTTGGCTTTCGACAGAGAACTGATGGCAAATTCGTCCATCAGTTCGCGCGTTAAGCCTTCACTGTCAGCTGTCGCTTGTGCAAAACAGCCCATTGCCTGGCCATCATAGGCATTCTCTAAACCGTCCAGCATCATATGATCCAGCACTTGTCCGTGCCCCATACGGTAACCACCCCTGGCTTTGGGCAACAAGTACGGTGAGCCACTCATACTTTCCATACCACCAGCCACAATCACCTCAGCGCTGCCAGCCTGAATGATATCAGCAGCCAGCATCACCGCTTTCATCCCCGAGCCACATACTTTGTTAATCGTCACTACACCCGATGATAAGGGTAGCTCCGCTTTTAAAGATGCCTGTCTTGCCGGTGACTGACCCAATCCCGCTGGTAATACGCAGCCCATGATAACTTCATCAATGGCATTAACGTCTACGCCACTGCATGCCGCTTTAATCGCCTGCGCCCCCAAATCGGTTGCCGGCACGGCTGACAGTGCCCCCATAAAACCGCCCATCGGCGTCCGTTTTGCAGCCACAATAACGACAGATTCTTTACTCATAGTTTCCTTGCCTCAATTGAGAGTTACACAAATTACAGATAACCACCTGTATGAGCTTACAACTGCTCATAGCCTACACCTGTATAAAAAAATAAACACACGACTTTGGTTTTATGCAAATCCTGATGTTTATAAATTTGACGTTAAATTAATGTTACATTAAATTCACATTAACCTTACCCTAACGTTAACGTTAATCTTTACGGTTTATTCTGTAATGACACTTAATACTGGTGCGCTGCAAGGTAGGTAATAACCATACTAAGGAAACTGGCAATGACTCAACATCAAACAAACGACACCTATTCCATCGGCGAACTAGCAAAAGAGTTTGATCTTACCCCCCGATCAATACGGTTTTATGAAGAACAGGAGTTGTTGAGTCCTGAACGTACCGGACAAAACCGCATCTACGGTAATAAAGATCGGGTCAGGTTAAAGCTAATACTGCGAGGTAAGCGACTGGGCTTTTCATTAGCTGAAATTAAGAACCTGTTTGAACTCTACGATAGCAATCCAAATTCTATGCTGCAACTTGAAACGATGTTGCAGATGACAGAACAAAAACGCGCGGTATTACGCCAGCAACTCGATGACATTCAAATGCTCATGGCAGAGCTGGACGAAGTTGAGAAGCGTTGCCGCGATGAGCTGACAGAATTACAAAAAGGTAACTAAGCAATGACGACACATTTTCCCACCTTAAACTTTGATTTAGGCGAAGACATTGACATGCTCCGCGAGCATGTCTGTCAGTTTGCACAAAAAGAAATTGCCCCACTGGCCGCGTCTGCCGATCAGGATAACGCTTTTCCCAACCAGCTGTGGCCACTGCTCGGCGATATGGGATTACTAGGCGTAACAGTCAGCGAGGCTTACGGCGGCGCCGATATGGGCTATCTCGCCCATACGGTTGCCATGGAAGAAATCAGCCGGGCATCAGCCGGAATCGGCCTCAGCTATGGTGCACACTCAAATTTGTGCGTTAATCAAATTTACAAAAATGGCACTGACGCCCAGCGCGACAAATACCTGCCCAAGCTGGTATCCGGTGAGCATATTGGCGCACTGGCCATGAGTGAACCTAACGCCGGCTCAGATGTGGTAAGCATGAAACTCACAGCCCGTCGCGACGGCGACAAGTATATTTTAAACGGCAATAAAATGTGGATCACCAACGGCCCGGATGCCCACACGTTTGTGATCTACGCCAAAACCGACGTAACAGCAGGCGCCAAAGGCATTACCGCATTTATTGTTGAACGCGATTTTGCCGGGTTTAGCCGCGCGCAGAAACTCGACAAACTGGGCATGCGTTCCTCCAATACCTGTGAACTGGTGTTTGAAGACTGCCCGGTACCGGCAGAAAACATTCTCGGTGAAGAAGGCGGCGGCGTTAAGGTGCTCATGAGCGGCCTTGATTTTGAACGTTTGGTGCTGTCAGGCGGCCCACTGGGCATTATGCAGGCGTGTATGGATGCGGTCGTTCCTTACATTCACGATCGCCAGCAGTTTGGTAAATCCATTGGTGAGTTTCAGCTGGTACAAGGCAAAGTCGCCGACATGTACACCCAGATGAATGCCGCTAAAGCCTACGTATATACCGTTGCAAAAGCCTGTGACCGCGGCGAAACCACCCGAAAAGATGCCGCCGGGGCAATTTTGTACGCTGCCGAACTGGCCACCAAAATGGCACTGGACGCAATCCAGCTACTCGGCGGTAACGGCTATATTAACGAGTTCCCGGTGGGCCGCTTATTGCGTGATGCCAAGTTGTACGAAATTGGTGCCGGCACTTCGGAGATTCGCCGTATGCTGATTGGTCGCGAATTGTTTAAAGAATCAGCCTGATTTTACTCACACAGGCTCTTACACACAGGACACCAGAGGAGGCGTTATGCCGGTTCTCAGCAGTCAGGTCAATACACAATCCGCTGCCTATAAAAGTAATCAACAAGGCATGCAGGCGGTTGTCAGTGATCTGCAACATACCATTGCAAATATTCTACAGGGTGGCGGCGAAAAATATGTCAGCCGCCACAAAGAGAAAGGCAAATTGTTAGCCCGGGAGCGAATTGATGCGCTGCTCGATGCCCACTCGCCTTTTTTGGAAATCGGCCAGCTTGCCGCTTACGAGGTATACGGCGAGGACGTCCCCTGTGCCGGTGTGGTAGCCGGAATCGGTTTAATACACGGCATCGAATGCATGGTGGTAGCCAACGATGCGACTGTCAAAGGCGGCAGCTACTACCCGTTAACGGTTAAAAAGCACCTGCGTGCACAAACCATTGCCGAACAAAATAACCTGCCGTGCATCTATCTGGTCGACAGTGGCGGCGCAAACCTGCCCCGCCAGGATGATGTGTTTCCGGATCGCGAACATTTTGGCCGGATCTTTTTTAATCAGGCCCGCATGTCAGCCAAAAACATTCCGCAGATAGCCGTGGTAATGGGCTCCTGTACAGCAGGCGGCGCTTATGTGCCGGCCATGGCCGACGAAAGCATTATCGTAAAAGAACAAGGCACCATATTTTTGGCCGGCCCGCCGTTGGTAAAAGCTGCTACCGGTGAAGAAGTCAGCGCCGAGGAACTCGGTGGCGGCGATGTCCACACCCGCGTATCCGGGGTCGCCGACCATCTGGCCAATAACGACTTACACGGCCTGGAGCTGGCCCGTGCTGCCGTGGCCAGACTGAACCGTCGCAAACCACAAACGGTTACCACTACCGACATTAAACCGCCGCGCTATCCGGCTCATGAACTGTACGGCATTGTGCCACAGGATTTACGCCAGCCCTTCGACGTACGCGAGGTTATTGCGCGGATTGTCGACGACTCGGCCTTTGATGAATTTAAAGCACGTTATGGCACCACCCTGGTATGCGGCTTTGCTCACTTATATGGCATACCGGTGGGGATTGTTGCCAACAATGGCATTTTGTTTGCCGAGTCGGCGCAAAAAGGCGCGCATTTTGTTGAGCTTTGCTGTCAGCGCAAAATTCCGCTGATATTTCTGCAGAACATTACCGGTTTTATGGTCGGCAAGCAGTATGAAGCCGGCGGTATTGCCAAGCACGGCGCAAAAATGGTCACCGCGGTGGCCTGCGCCAACGTGCCTAAACTCACGGTTTTAATTGGTGGTAGTTTTGGCGCCGGTAACTACGGCATGTGTGGACGGGCCTACGATCCGCGCTTTTTGTTTATGTGGCCCAATGCCCGTATCTCGGTTATGGGCGGTGAACAGGCTGCCGGGGTGCTCGCTCAGGTCAAAAAAGATCAGGCCGAACGCGCCGGTGAGAGCTGGAGCGACGCCGACGAAATGGCGGTTAAACAGCCGGTCATCGACAGCTATGAAAAGCAGGGACACCCCTACTACGCGTCGGCACGCCTGTGGGATGACGGTGTCATTGATCCGGCCGACACCCGCAAAGTACTCGGACTGGCGCTCAGTGCCAGCTTAAATCAACCTATCGGGGATACGCAGTTTGGCGTATTCAGAATGTAAGGGGGCTCTTATGAATGAACAGGTTCTGTATACCCTTGATAACCGCGGTGTCGCAACCATTACGCTAAACCGGCCGGATAAACATAACGCCTTTGACGAAGACATCATTGCAGCCCTCACACAGGCATTTAAACGTGCAGGCAGCGACCCTGAAGTGCGCGTAGTCGTGCTGGCAAGTACTGGCAAGAGCTTCAGCGCCGGCGCCGACGTTAACTGGATGCAAAAAATGGCGGGTTTCGATGAGGCACAAAACCGCGCCGATGCCATGCAGCTAGCCACCATGCTACACACCCTTTACACGCTACCAAAGCCTACCATCGCCAGGGTTCAGGGCGCGGCCTTTGGCGGTGCAGTAGGTTTAATAGCATGCTGCGATATGGCAATTGCCTGCAAGCTCAGTAAATTTTGTTTAAGCGAAGTGAAACTGGGCCTGATCCCGGCCACCATCAGCCCTTATGTGATTGAAGCCATGGGCAAGCGCATTGCACTGCGCTATTTTCAGACTGCAGAGGTCTTTACTGCCCGGCGCGCCCGGCGCCTGGGACTGCTAAGTGAAGCAGTCAATGAGGATCAGCTCAACGACACCATTGCCCAGCTTATCGATAATTTACTTAAGAATGGCCCCGAAGCCGTGAGTCAGGCAAAACACCTGGTTCATCAGGTTGCCGGTCAGCCCATTGATGACGCTTTGCTGACCAAAACCAGTGAGTGGATTGCCCGCATCCGGGTGTCACAAGAAGGTCAGGAAGGGCTTAATGCCTTTTTAGGCAAACGCAAGCCAGTCTGGCACAAGGAGTAACCGCCATGAGTTCAACAGCTACTATTACGAAACTGTTAATAGCGAATCGCGGTGAAATTGCCTGTCGGGTCATGCGCACGGCGCAACAACTGCAAATTAACACCGTGGCCGTCTATTCTGACGCCGACAGTAAAGCCATGCATGTGGCAATGGCCGACGAAGCCGTGGCGATTGGCCCGGCACCGGCGTCGCAAAGCTATCTGGATCAGGATAAGATCATCAACGCGGCCAAGCTGTGTGGCGCCAATGCCATCCATCCGGGCTACGGCTTTTTGTCAGAAAACGCCACCTTTGCCCGGCGCTGCGCTGAAGAAGGCATCATTTTTGTCGGACCACCGGCCAGCGCCATCGACGCGATGGGCTCAAAGTCCCGGGCCAAGCAAATTATGCAGGCGGCCAACGTGCCCCTGGTACCTGGCTATCACGGCGATGAACAAAGCGCCGACTACTTACTTGCCGAGGCCCAAAAGATTGGCTTCCCGGTAATGTTAAAAGCCGCCGCCGGCGGCGGTGGTAAGGGCATGCGTCAGGTTATGCAGCAAAGTGAATTCCGCAGTGCTTTGGAGGCGGCCAAGCGCGAGTCAATGGCCAGTTTTGGCTGCGATATTATGCTGGTCGAAAAATTTCTCACTCAGCCTCGTCACGTAGAAATTCAGGTATTTTGCGATACCCATGGCAATGGCGTCTACCTGTTTGAGCGCGACTGCTCGGTACAACGCCGCCATCAAAAAATTATCGAAGAAGCCCCTGCTCCGGGTTTGTCTGACTCACTACGTCGGCAAATGGGCGAAAGTGCGGTAGCCGCTGCCAAAGCAATAGATTACGTCGGCGCCGGCACCGTGGAGTTTTTACTCGACGGCGACGACTTTTACTTTATGGAGATGAATACCCGCTTACAGGTAGAACATCCGGTTACGGAAATGGTTACCGGCGAGGATTTGGTCGCCTGGCAGCTGCGCATTGCTTCGGGTCAGCCTCTGCCCAAACATCAACATGAGCTGACCTGCCAGGGGCATGCCTTTGAAGTGCGACTTTATGCCGAAGATCCGGACAATGACTTTTTACCCTCTACCGGGCAGCTAAAACGGCTGCGCTTTGCATGTGGCGACCATATTCGCATTGATACCGGCTTTAATGAAGGCGATACGGTCAGTGTGCATTACGACCCGATGCTGGCAAAGTTAATTACCTGGGCCGATAACCGCGAACTCGCCCGCCAGCATATGCTTTACTGCCTTGAGCAAACCCGGGTAACCGGTGTTACCACCAATATTCCCTTTGTTCACCGGGTATTGCAGCACGACGATTTTGCTGCCGCCAGGCTGACCACCCATTTCATCCCGCAACATCAGCAAGCGCTGCAGCCCAAAGCCTTTGATAAGGCGCTGCTGCCGGTTATGGCGTTTTGCCTGTATCACGCCGGGCAAACAGCCGCATCGCCCCCGCTACCGCCGGAGCTTAACCACTGGCGAATGAACCATCAGCGTCAGCAAATAATACCGCTGGCGTGCAATAGCAGCGGCGTTGTGCTCAATGTGCAACACACCGGCGACGCACTGGCCGTATCCCATGAACAACAACACTGGCAGGTGAGCGGCCACTGGCAAGACGAACATTTAACCATCACAGTGGATGGCCATACCCGCCAGTATGCCGTGCACCCTGACAACGACGGAGGCTGGGTGTTATTTGCCGAGGGCCAGGCCTGGCCGTTTAGTCAGCAACGCCCGGACTTCGGCACCCATGAAGACAGCCTCGACGGTGCGTGTCTGGCGCCAATGAACGGCACAGTGGTTAAGCAACTTGTTGCGGTAAATGAGGCCGTCACCAAAGGCACAGCGCTGCTGGTCATGGAAGCGATGAAAATGGAACATAATATACGTGCTCCGGCTGACGGCCACGTGGCAGACTTTTTCTTCGATGCCGGCGACATGGTCGACGGCGGTGCCGTGTTACTGGAGTTTACTCATGCCGAAGAATAAGTTACCCACCCACGTCAGTATTGTTGAAGTCGGTGCGCGTGATGGCCTGCAAAATGAAGCGACTACGTTGCCGGTCAGCGTGAAGGTCGACTTTATTAACGCACTTACCCGGGCCGGGCTAACACGTATTGAGGCCGGTAGTTTCGTATCACCGCGCTGGGTACCACAAATGGCTGACACCGCCGAGGTGTTTGCGTGTCTGCCGACCGATACTGAGTGTACTTACAGTGCGCTGACGCCCAACGAAAAAGGCATGCAGGCGGCGATTGCTGCTGGCGCCGGTGAGGTGGCCGTGTTTGCCGCCGCATCAGAAAGCTTCTCGCAGAAAAACATCAACTGTTCAATTGCTGACAGCCTGACCCGTTTCGCGCCGGTATTTGCCCTTGCCAAACAACACAATTTGCCGGTCCGCGGCTATGTCTCCTGCGTGATGGGTTGCCCCTACGAAGGCTCAGTTAAACCTGAGGCGGTGTTGCAGGTCAGTCAGGCGCTGCTGGATATGGGCTGCTACGAAATCTCCCTGGGCGATACCATTGGTAGCGGCACACCCGGTGCAACCCAGGCACTGCTGGACACCCTGCTAAAGGCTATTCCGGCATCAAAACTGGCGGTCCACTTTCATGATACTTACGGCCAGGCACTGGCCAATATTCTGGTTGCCTTACAACAGGGTATCAGCGTGATAGACAGTGCCGCAGGAGGTTTGGGGGGCTGCCCCTATGCTGCCGGCGCCAGTGGCAATGTTGCTACTGAAGATGTGGTGTATATGCTCGATGGCATGGGCATCTCCAGCGGGGTTGATTTAACCACCCTGGTTGCTGCCTCGGCGCAGATATTCAGCCACCTTAACCGGCCACCAACGTCGAAAACCATGGCCGCATTTCTGGCAACGTGCAACCGCCTCCTTTAAACCAAGCCTCTGCGCGTGCGTTGACGGTCAGGTTAACAATACGCTTTGCGCCAGGAGGCCCGCGTTACTTCTCTTTGGGCAGTAGAAAGCTCAGAATGATACCGATGGTCAACACACTGGCCATCGTTGCCACAATATTAATGGCGTCGAGCGCTTTAAGGCCAGCATAGATTGAACCAAAAACAAGTAAAATCACCCCAATTGCGGTATTACTGAAGGCCACCAATTCGGTGCGTTGCTGGCCTTCTTTAACATCCAGACTGTAGGTTTTGCGCCCGGTTCTGACCCCGGTATGGGCCACCGCCAGAACAAAAAATAACGCGCCCGACAACCATAGGGAGTTACCTGGCAGCAGCAGCAATCCCAAACAGGCTGCTACCGCCAGCAGGCCTGCCAATTGTAAAGTAAGCCGGGCGCTGTAGTCTGCCACTTTGCCCCAGATAAACGACGACAGCATGGTCGCCGCCGCCTGCGCCGCAATATAAAATGGCAGCAGACTGGCAGCGTCCTGATCGGACTCAAGCATAAAATAAGGGGCAACGAGAGCACTGTGTACAAACAAACCACGTACCAGAATAAATTTGTACACCACGGCATCAAAACGAAGCCAGCTGAATGACTCATTGTTTGTCTGATGATTACTCTCAACGCAGGTTGTAACCGGCAACAGCACCAACAAACCCAGCAGCATGGTGGCTGCAGCGGTAATGATCAGCCCAATCACCAGGCTTTCTCCTAATTGCTCAGAGAACAGCAACAACGGCACGGCAATGAGCAGCGTCAGCACCCCGGAGGTGGTCGATGCAATGCCGAGTAATTTGCCACGCTCGCCTTTTTTGGCTAACTCAGCCTGAATATCTTTCATTGTCAGCGAGCACGCTGAGCGGCCTAAACTCAACAACGATAATCCGCCCAGCACAAACCAGCCCGCGGTGATTCCGTCAAAATACCAGGCCCCCAGCACCATAATCAGAATCGACACAACCTGTACTACCATGCCCAGACGCCAAATGTTATGGCGCGCCGCATAATGACGCAAACCTATGCCGATCAAAGCCTGAGGTAACAAAGCACCGGACTCACGAATAGGTACCAGCCAGCTAATCATCCAGGCCGGTGCGCCCAGCGTCAGCATTAACGCGGGCAAGGTTGATTTGGCTGATATAAGTAGATCGGCCAGCTTGGTGCTGGCGAGACTCGCAATAAGTCGAAACTGGTTGGTTTTCAATCTGGGTTATTCCGCAGCTGCCTAACTTAACAGCACGGCCTTAGTCATTAATATCAATCATTTACGCGACAATACCCGGAACGGATCTGCAATAATCACGTAAATGTACAGCCAGACTTCGACTCAGCGCGAACTGGCTGGCGCATTCTCTGCCAGTGTTTTTATATTTTCAAGCGCAACCTGCATGGCTTCATCCACCTCGCTCTCCAGAAAAAGAAAGCTGTAACGGTCGAAAATATTTACGCCAACATTACCGCGACTTGTCCAGATGAGTTCGGTGCCAGACTCAAGCGGCACCAGGCGCATTTCACCGGTCTCTCTCACACCATCGTCATTCCGGCTTAAAGAATAAATTAACTGCCGGTTAAACTGCAGCGACGATATTTCCACAGCGCCGCGTCCAACAATAGTTCCTTCCCATCGCATACGCATACCAATGGCCCTATCAGGGCCATCAAAAATAAGTCTCACGTCGGGATCCATGCGATTTAATACCGTCCATTGTTCCCATTTTCGCAGATCAACAATAACGCCATACACCTCACCGGGCGGCGCATTAATATGAATAGAACGCTCAACCTGATATTCATCAGGTAAAAACATTCCGGCTAAACCCACGATAAGCAGCAAAACAATGATATTCAGGAACCATTTATTGTTCCACATGCTAACTCCCTTAGTGATACCCCACGCCAATTATAACATTAAATTAACAAAATGAGAGTTTCACGGCCTTTTTTGTTTGAAGTAATTCAAACAGGTAGTTTATCACTGCATCAGCATCGACATCGGTTAGCCATTGACACGCAAAACCCTTTCCTGCTGGCGCAACAGACATACGACCGGCATCGGGTGTTGTCACGCTGGCGGTGAGATAACCCGCTTGTATAGTCAGGGCTCGTTCATCGATGGTGAGTAAACTAGTGGCCAGTACATCCCACATAAAATAGGTAAATTCATAGGCGGGAATTGCCGTCACGGTTGCTGCCCAACATTGGCCGGCAAGCTCTGCCAAAGGTGTTTTAATCTTTGCCAGCTCGGCTAAAAACGGCCAGCTCACCGGTAACCGGTTGGTCGCATCGAGCGGCACTACCACCAGCGGTAATTCGGCACTCAGCAAATCATAGGTGGCCTGGGGATGCCAATAGGCATTCCACTCGGCGCTGCCGTCATGATCGTGCATGGCCACATTACCCCTGACTTCAACCGCGCCGCCCATCCATATCACCCGGCTGATCTTAGCTTTTAACCCCGGGTTATGGGTGACCGTTTTTGCCAGGTTAGACGCGGGCCCTGTCATGAGAATCGTCACCGGCACTTCAGCGTTCATGAGTAGCGCTTCGAGCCACTGGTGCGCGGGCTCTGGCTTTAACTGTGAATAGTCAGCCTCGGTGCGTAAAAAGGCAGGCAACGCCCGACACAGACGGGGTTGAGCACGCCAATCTCCAGGAAACGGATTCGGCCCTATAATATTGCCCACTGTGACAGGGACATCCTGCTGATTAAACATCGCCAATATTTTTAGTGTCGACTCAACGGCATCATCGGGGTAACAGTCAGCAGGCGTCACGCATACCCCTATTAATTCCACTTCATCCATACACAGCAAAAACATTAATGACAGCAAATCGTCGATGCCGCCATCGTGATCAAATACGACCTGTTTTTTATTTTTATTCATGGTACTCCCTGACTACCTCTGATTAGAATTAGCAATTATTGCTGTATCGCACATTGGCGCTTTATGTTGCAACCCGCCTGCTTATTTGAGTGTTTTTTGTACGCACCGTAAGATTGTGAAAAATAATGTAATTTGAATAAAGCTAATGTAGTCTAAACTATCACAGCTGGAGTTCATAACCGGTTAGCTTTGCTCAATAGCCTAACCAAGACTGAACCTTTTGGTGAATCGTATGGCAAGCGCCAGTACTACATTGCGCGTCGATGGAGAATTACAATGACCGACAAAAGCCCCCGTTATATCAGTAACCTTACCCGCGATACTTATGCTTTAATCCTGGCCGGCGGGCGAGGCTCCCGATTGCACGACCTTACCACCTGGCGTGCTAAACCTGCGCTGTATTTTGGCGGCAAGTTCCGGATTATTGATTTTCCACTATCCAACTGTGTTAATTCAGGTATACGCCGTATAGGCGTGATTACTCAGTATAAATCACACTCATTAATCCGTCACTTAGTGCGTGGTTGGGGTCACTTTAAAAAAGAATTAGGCGAGTCCGTTGAGATATTACCTGCCTCGCAGCGATTTTCTGAAAACTGGTATGAAGGCACGGCCGACGCGGTGTTCCAGAACATTGATATTATCCGCGACGAACTCCCTAAATATGTGATGATTTTGTCAGGCGACCACATCTATCGTATGGACTACGGTAACCTGCTCGCCCGCCATGTTGAAAGTGGTGCAAAAATGACGGTGTGCTGTTTAAAAGTGCCACTTGAAGAGGCCGCGGGTTCATTTGGTGTTATGTCGGTAGACGAAAATTATCGCATTAATGGCTTTACCGAAAAACCAGCGTCACCCGATCCCATACCCAATCAACCGGATCTATGCCTGGCGTCCATGGGTAACTATGTATTCGATACCGAATTCTTATTTGAGCAACTTCGCCGTGACGCCGAAACTTCAGGTTCGGAACGTGATTTTGGTAAAGACATCATTCCCAGCATTATTGAAGATCACGATGTGTATGCGTATCCATTCCAAAGTGCCAATAACGAACATGTCTATTGGCGCGATGTCGGCACACTCGACTCGTTCTGGGAGGCCAACATGGAAATGGTTGCGCCGGTACCTGCGCTTAATTTGTACGACCGCAAATGGCCTATCTGGACCTATCAGGAACAGTTACCGCCAGCCAAGTTTGTATGGGAAGATCACGATCGGCGCGGCGAAGCCATCAACTCGGTAGTCTCCGGGGGGTGTATTATTTCGGGTTCTACCCTGCGACGCTCATTGTGCTTCTCCAACGTACGCGTGCACTCTTATGGCTTAATAGAAGAAGCGGTTATTTTGCCTGATGTAGAAATAAAACGTCACTGTAAACTGCGTAAAGTGATCATTGACCGCGGCTGCGTAATACCAGAAGGCACTGTTATCGGATACGACCACGACGAAGACCGCCGTCGCGGTTTTAAAGTATCAGAAAAAGGCGTGGTACTGGTTACCCGGGAAATGCTTGGCCAACCCGTTGGCGGCGGCGCTATCCCTAAAAATTAAACGCAGATGCTTACGCGGTTACTGCGCTCTGGCTGCCGCCAGATCCCGTGGTAATCGCTTAGCTGTCCAGGCAAATACGCTTATCGACAATATAAAGGGCACAACCAGCCATTCCAGCGCTTTTATCAGCCCCGTCAACCCACCATATACTGGCGCATAATAATCGCTCAGGATGCCAACGAACGTCGGACCGCCGCCAAGCGCTATCAGGTTTAAAATAAAGAAAAACAGCGCCGTCGACATCGCCCGGCAGTTGGCTGGAGACAGCGTTTGTGCCATCGCAAAACAAGGGCCAAAATAGGTCCCGGATGTGACCAATAATACCGTAAACCCGCTAATGGCCAGCCAAAGCGTTTCGGTATGAATCGCCACGATAAAAGCCGGTACCCCCAGGCATAACGCTACCGCCGGCAAGGCTGCATAAGCACCGGGTTGTGTGCGTCCCCAACGATCAGCAATGGCCCCGCCTGCCCACACCCCAAGAGCATATAAGGTGCCGTTAATCACACCGAAGACCACCAGTAACCCGACCACACTTACCTCGCTAAAACGGCGCACAAAAAAATCCATCTGCCAGGCAATTACCGCATAGTTGGCAAAGGACGATAAGGTGATGCCCATTACCATTCCCCACCAACTCGGGGTTCTCAATAGCCGTTTAACTGACGCCGACACCGGCATTTGACGCTCAGTTTGCTGCTGTTGTCGGGTGGGCTCCTTCACCGTAAAACGCAGCAGCAGCGCCAGTATTATGCCGGGTAAACCAACGGCTATCATCACTGTACGCCAGTTTGCCTGCCCGCCACTTAACACAAAAGCTGATGCTAAATAAGCGAGCATAATGCCAAACGGAATACCCAGCGCGTATATTGCCATTGCCGTTGCCCGCTGTTTAGGCTGGAATAAATCAGCAATGATACTATGTGCTGGCGGCGTGCCGCCCGCCTCGCCAATGCCAACGCCTATCCGGCATAATACTAACTGCAGGTAATTCCCGGCCAGGCCGGATAACGCGGTAAAGCCACTCCACAAGGTTAATGAAATGGCGACAATATTAATGCGATTGGACCGGTCGGCCAGCCAGGCAATGGGGATACCGGTTAAGGTATATAACAACGCAAAGTATATTCCTTTTAAATAGCCAAGCTGGGCATCATCGAGGCCAAGATCGGCTTTAATAAACGGCGATAAAATGCCGATGATTTGCCGGTCGATAAAATTAACCGCATACACCAGGGTCAGCATTAATAATACGTAATAACGATAGCGGTTAGCCGGTAGTGTCGGCTCAGGCTGGGTGGTTGATTGCAAAAGAGTCTCCGGTCACTCGTTGGTATCAGGGCTTGTTGACGAGCCGGGCCAGGCCTCACAGACCTATGCTGCGTGCGCAGTAATGCCCTGGCAACTTATACCCATATATAACAAGAATTAAGTCGCATAAGCGTTGAATGACCGTGATAATACCGTATTGGTATTAATTCTACAGAGTAAATTTGGTGCAACAATGCATATAGATGAGTTGTTATCGCAAACTTCAACATTGGAAAACATAGCAACAGATCGCTGGCAATGCTGCCACCCCGGACTGCCCGATAACTGGGGCCAGGGGCGCACTGCCTTTGGGGGTATCACTGCCGGCTTCCTGCATCATGCGCTGAGCCTGGTGGTCGACAACGACCGTTCACTGCGCGCTTACCACACCAATTTTGTTGGCCCGGTCAATTTTAATACCCCCTTTACGCTGGAGGTAGAGAAGCTGCGCAGTGGTCGCAATATGTCTCAGTACCTGGCGAAATTAATTCAAAATGAGAGCGTTTGCGTGTGTGTTCAGGCCTGTTTTGGGGTGAGTCGCGACTCTAAAATTGTGGTCAATAAGTTGCCCTCACACACTATGCAGTTGCCTAAAAAAGCGAAGTTTATTCCGCAAATCCCAAAGGTTACTCCGAAGTTTTTCCGCCATTATGAACTGGCAATAGAACAGGGCCAAATACCGTTCAGCTGGAGCAAACACAGTCACTATCACGGCTGGATGCGCTTAAAGCAGCCCGTCAGTCAGTTTACTTACACTCACCTTATCTCGCTCATTGATGCCTGGCCGCCAGCGGTGATTCAGCAGTTAAAACTACCAGCCCCGGTGAGTACAGTGAGTTGGGATATTGAAATCATTGAACCTATGGATACCACCTCAGGCAACCCATGGTTTGCCTATCAGGTAGATACCAAACTGGCCAATGGAGGATATGCCCATACCGAAGCGACCATTTGGGATGACAAGGACCGGGTGGTGGCGCTTAGTCGCCAGACTATTGCTGTGTTTGACTGAGCACTCGGTAATTTGTCAGCACGAAGGCACTGCACCATATAAAAAACCCGGACAAGCCGGGTAAAATGAGACGCTATTGCTAGCATCTGAGCCACTGTTAGCGCGGTTATAATTGTTATAAAACTCACTTCAAAGCGGCGCAGCAGCGGCGCTTATCAAGCCGCATACGATTATTATCGCACACGCTTCACAACGCCTTTTGCAGACTACGCTGTCCCGAAATGAAGATTGCCCGGCTTACGCCGGGCAACGATTAACTAATCCCCTCGTGTGGGTTGAGAATGGTGATTAGTTAAAACCGTAACGGATACCCAGCGCGTAGCGGGTACCATACTGACGTGCAAACAGGAACTGCTCTTCGTAACGACCATACCCCTGTTCCGTTTCGTTAGTCAGATTCAGCGCATCAAAGAACACGGTTACACGTTCATTGATATCATAGTTAACGCTCATATCCAGCTGTCCGTAATCCTTAAAGAACTGCGGCGGTGCGTCAGCTGAACCCTGCGCCTGACCCACACCCAGCAGGTAGTCGTCGCGCCATGCATAGGTAAATTTCACAGACAGGTCGTCTTTTTCGTAAAACGCCTGCAGGTTAGCTGAATCACCTAAACCCGTTAATGGAGCCTGTTGCGTTAGGCTGTCAACGTCAAACTCAACATCGCCATCAACAAAGGTCGCATTCACACCTAAACCAAAGCCCGTCTCACCAAACATATGCTGTACGGCGACTTCGATCCCATCAACCGACTTAGAATCCGTATTGGCAGGCTGACTGATGTTCCATACGATCAACGGATCGTTGCTGTTAGGTTCGATCTGGCCATCGGCATTACCGTGACCATTCGCCAGCATTTGTTCAAAAATTGCAGTACTGGTGGCTTGCTCGCCGCGTCCTTCGATATCGGCAATCGCTTGCTGATAACGAGGGCCGTTAAAGATGTCGTATAAACCATCAATTGTCGTTTCAGTAATCGTCGTTTGGATAAAGTTATCTACGTCTTTCTTAAAGAAACCCACATACGCATAGCTGGCTTCATCGTAGTAATACTCCAGCGTGATATCCAGGTTAGTTGATTCAAATGGCAACAAGTTAGGATTACCCTGACCACCGGTGCGGGCGCCCGGCTTCGGGCTACCGCTTAATGCACGACCACCGGCCAGATTACCCAGCGGTGCACGCGCCATGGTTTTACCCCAGGAGACACGAGCTAATAAGTCATCGGTGATGTCAACGCGAATATCAATAGCTGGCAGGAAGACATCGTGCTCACCTTCCTGTGTCAGGTAGTTATCCGTCCCCCCCTCTTCATACTGCATAATCCACTCTGAGGCACTTACCCAGTTAACCTGCTGCTCTACACGTTGACGAACTGTACTGGTGACTTCGGTTTCCTCGTAGCGCGCACCGGCAATAATCTGTACCGGGAAGTCAGCCACATCAAATTCCCAGTCTGTCTGGATGTATATGCTGTTAGTCACTTCCTCGACGCGGCTCTCACCATCAATACCATCAAAGTAAGCGTCTGGCACATACACATCCGCTCCCATTAGATCCTCTGTCAAAAACGCCATCTGACGCGCCACAGCTTCATCAAAATCATAGGTGTAATAGTAGTTGGGCATCAGCGCTGAACCACCACCGGCAAATTCGTCCAGGAAGTTCCCGGTGTCGTGACGTACAAACATGCTATCAGGGAATATTTCAGTAAAGCTGGGGTTAAAGCCCGGACCACCGCGTAAACCACTCCATGCGTTGGTGCCACCCATCGCCTGCTCTGTTCGGGCAAGACCAAACTTAACCGCCACCATTGGAATATCAAAAACCGAGTTAAACCATTCACCGTCAATTTGTAACTGATCAACAGTAGATTCGCCCGGCGTATGCTCGAACTGACTAAAGTTGGAGTCAATTTCGCTCGGCATCAGTTCGTTAGTGCCATTGCGCCAATTAATGTACGCGTGCGGAATTTCCCCTTCGCGGTAGTCATATACCTTGGAAATCAGCTTATCGGAACCCAAAATGATTTGTCCGGTACTGCCCATTCCCCGATCGGCGCCGTTATCAATTTCGTTGCTGGAGTCATGGTAATCAAGACTTAGCTTAAGCTCGTCAGTCGCTTGCCAATCGACATTTAAGCCTATTGAGCGAGCATCGACTTCGGTGGTATTGCGATTGGCCGTAAACGAGCCGTCATTGCCGCCGATATCGGCATACAACGCGGTACCGTTTTCGTCCAGTATGTAGGAGTTGATGTTGCCACCAAATTCATTCCAGATCCCCCAGCCAACACCTTCAAGACCAACAATAGCGTTAGTCATGGTGTAATCCATGGTCACTGTCAAATCGTCGTTTGGCGCATATTGCAGAGTGAGCTGACCGTTGGTACGTTCGTTTTCGACGTTATCAAAGCCGTAGTTCATGTCTTTCGGGAAAAAGTGATTACCAACGCGGTTGCCATCGGCATCAATTGCCCGCGGATCAGTAAACATTGACTCGTCTAAATCAGGTAAATCAACGTTTGCCTGCCAGCCTTGGACATTGGCTTGCTGACGCTGAAAGTGGCGCTGATAATGAGAAAAACTCAGCGACGCACCAAAAGTGTCATCATAAAAAGTATTGCTGTAGATACCGGCGATTTCCGGGGTGATATCGTGCCCCTCTTCCACCGAGGTATCGTGCAATGCTTTAGCCATAAAGGAGTAGCGTTCACCGGGGCGTTGTAACGGTTTGGCGGTAACAATATTTACCGTTGCACCTAAGCCACCGCTGGGGTTCTCCGCTCTGGCCGTTTTGTACACTTCCAGAGCACTCACGCCTTCTGACGATAAATGCTGCAGACTGTAAGAGCGGGTAAATCCGGTGCCCGGCATTTGCCGTCCGTTAAGTGTGATCAGGTTGAAACCCGGACCAAAACCACGCACCGTAATCTCGCTCCCCTCACCATTGGCCCGACTTACCGAAACACCCGTAATCCGTTGCAGAGACTCGGCCAGGTTAGAGTCAGGGAATTTACCCATTTCTTCAGCTGAGATGGCGTCCATTACCCCGGGGCTACTGCGCTTCATATCCATGGCGCGAATTAAACTGCCACGAATACCTTGTACTTCAATCACTTCAACAGGTTGCTCTTCGGCACCCGCTTGCGCGGTTTCCTGTGCCATAACCGGCTGACTGACTGTGCCAAGCAGTATTGCCATCGAGGCTGCCAGGCGGCTTTTGTTAAACACTGCCAGGCGGTTTTTAATATTAGTTGTGTCGTTCATAACTTTGATACTCACGATTAATGCTTTACCTTGCGCCAGATGCCAACGGCATCCGGCTCTTGACTGTGCTATTACTGTGCGCCAATTTTGATGTTATCCAGGCGATACACAGCACCTTCGCCGGTTCCCCAGGCTGGGAATACCATCACTACGTTTAAGTCGCTGATATCCAGGCCTGCATCAAATAGCGATTGCAAGGTAAAGGTATAGGTCTGCCACTGACCGGTAACCGGTGCGACACCTTCCACACTGTCTGTCAGGTCAAGCTCAACTGCGGTAGCAGCGCCGGTAGACTCAATTTTAAACTTCCACACTGCGTCAGGATTAGCCGGTGCTGACACAACTTTTAAGTCAAACTGCACCACACCGCTGCTTAAGTGAGCTGAGGCATCGAAGAACACGCCCTCGTCGGCGATTACACCCATTACCGTTGGCGCAGAGCCAATAATGAACTGGGCAACTGCACCTTTACTGTCATCGTCGTCAGTTTCAACCGTTGGGGTACTGCCACCACAGCAATCCCAGATAGACCAGCCTTCAGCGGCGGTATCTGCAAACAGGTTGATACCATCGGCCGACACGGCTGAAGGATCGTAAATTTTGGCATTATCGACTCGGTATACAGCGCCATTACCGGTTCCCCAGGCTGGGAAAATCATCAGTACGTCAATGGCACTTACGTCTAAACCCGCGGCAGCTAAATCAGCCAGCTTAAAGGTATAGGTTTGCCACTCACCGGTAACCGGGGCAACGCCTTCAACACTATCGGTTATAGGCAATTCAGCAAAACTAGCCGCTTCGTCAGCTTCGACTTTAACTACCCAGCTCGCATCCGGGCTGGATGGCGCGCTTACCACTTTCATTTCGAATTCCAGTACGCCGGTTTCGACAATGGTACTGGCATCAAAAGGCGTGTCGCCGCCGCCATTGGCGCTTCGCGTAATAAAGCCCATTACGGTTGGAGCTTCACCAATTGAGAATTGTGCAACGAGCCCATGCTCATCATCGTCAAGTTCTTCGGTGGGCATTGAGCCGCCACAGCAGTCCCACATCACCCAGTTCGGATTTTCACCGTCTTCAAAGAACACCACTTCTGGTTTAGGTGCTTTAATTTCAACGTTATCGAGCTGGTACACAGCCCCGTCACCCATGCCCCAGGCCGGGAAGATCATCAGCACATCAATGGCACTCACATCGAGGCCGGCATCCGCTAACATTTGTAACGGGAATACGTAGGTTTGCCATTCACCCACTACCGGTACGGTGCCGTCACGGTTCTCTGTAAGCGGCAGTTCCACTGCAGTGCTGGCGTTATTACTTTCAACCTTGAATATCCAGGTGGCATCGGGATTACCAGGCGCTGACACGACTTTCATGTCGAAGGTAATCACGCCATTCGCCACCATGCCTGAGCCGTCAAACGGAGTTGCCTGGCCGCTTTCATCGGTAAGGAATTCTTCACGGGTAATAAAACCATTTACAGTTGGCGTAGCACCCACATAAAACTCGGTGACTGCGCCCATCTCTGGGTCATCAAGCACCATAGGTGTAGAGCCACCACAGCAATCCCACGCCGCCCAGTTCGGGTTGGGTGCATCATCAAAAATAGTCAGGTTCTGTACCACACCGGTTGAGGGAGGTGACGGAATCGGCGCTTCACCTTCAACCAGAGCATCGTCGAGACTGTTGTAGCCCGGGCGCACGGTTTCACATCCCTTGCCAGTATCCGGATTTGACTGACACTGATATACATGAACGTAATCAATCACGTATTCCTGACCATTGGCAAACGCATCGGCATCAATACCCATGTTATTAACGTTTTCCGGCCAGTCTCCACCAACTGCCAGATTCAGCAGCAAATGAAATTCCTGATCAAAGGGTGCAGAATCCCAGTGCGTCGTTAACTCACCGGTAATTTGATCGAAATACTCGGCAAACCAACCACGGTGGCTCAGGCCAACCGCTTCGTCTTTAGAGTTGTAACGTACTTTTGACTGGCGCTGAGTAGCGTACAAATAACCGTCGACATACCAGCGAATTTCGCCTTCCTGCCATTCAATGGCATAGGTGTGAAAATCGTCTGCAGGATTGGAGTCCGCCGGAAACTCAAAGGCTTTACCAGAACTGGAATTATTTGGCCACTCGCGACCATAGTGAAGTGTGCCGTGAATATTTGATTCTACGTTTCCTTCGGCATCGGCAACTTTAAGATTAACCGCTTCCATGATGTCGATTTCGCCAGACTTTGGCCAACCGCCATACACATAATCCGTAGGCAACATCCAGAATGCTGGCCAGCTGCCCTGCCCTGAAGGCAATTTAGCACGCATTTCAAAACGGCCGTATTTAAAATCACCTTTGTAGCGTGTATTTAAACGCGCCGAGGTATAGGGTTTTTCAGCACCTTCTTCAGCAGGTCGTGCAACAATATGCAGCATGCCGTCCTGTACAAAGGAGTTGGCCGGATCGTCGGTGTAGCACTGCTGCTCATTATTACCGCCACCGACGCAGTTTACCTCGTGTGTCCATTTTGCACTATCAATGGCACTACCATCGAAGTCGTCACTCCAGACTAGCTCCCAGTCGCTAACCGGCACAGCCGGGTCAACAACAGTAAAATCTGACTCTGTTTTGGCACCACCGCCACACCCAACCAGCGTTGCAGCTGTTATTGCGGTGAGCAACCTGGATAGTTGCGTTGTTGTGTTTTTCATTCTTCAGCCCCGATCTAAACGGAATTAATATAGCTTCACTTTCGTCTTACCCATGCCGCGAAAAGTGTAAGCGCTTACATGTAAATCAACAAATATATGTAAGCGCTTACAGAGATTATTACAATTGAATGGATAAGTAAATGGAGATTAACATTTTTTTTACTATCGGAATAATATGCTGGCCAATATTAACAACTTGGCTATTCAGCTAGTCTCCTCTTGCCAGAAAAACTAAAAACCTACTAATAATCATAAATTTAAATAAAAATAATTTAACAGCAAGAAAATAACGAAAGTATGTCCTGCAGCGAAAGGCGTTCGCTGAACAACAAAAAGAAAAAAACCAGCAGGCTAATTTAGCCAGGCAAGCAAATATTAATAACCAATTTGTTTACAATTAAAGCAATACAAACTGTGTGTTAAATGACCAGAAAACTGACGGGCGATGCAAAATAATGAAAGCGCAACCATTTTACGGTGAGAAACATGAAAGCGCATAACCAAAGCGGTAAACGCCGGTTAATAGAGCATAAAGGCACTCGGGTTAAACAACGACATGACATTAAGATACTGAAGGTTGGTTATGTCCAGCGCATCTTCAATTTGTTCGTGACCAAAGCCAAGTGTCTCATAAAGGTAAGAGTGTTGACTTGCACTGCTGCCATAAAGACCCGGATTAACGTTATCCAACGCTAATATGTAAGCTAATTGGACGATTTGTATATCCAGTTCACTACTCATCAACTGTTCATCAACGTGGATTTGCGCAACCGGTTGCCACACTGTCGCCGGTATTCCCCACTCCTTGATCAGTGCTGCAGAAAGCTGCGCATAGGTAAAGCCACAAATGGCCTGTTGGAGTTCCGCCGGCTTTACTTTGGCGTTGTAACCAACACATCGTTGCGCAATCTGAGGGAATTGCGCCGCAATGATCAACTCACCAATATTATGCAGCAGCCCCACCACAAACAGACGCTCAGGCTCGCGGTGCTTTTGATGCTCGCCAATGTATTTGGCGAGTAACCCGCAGCTAATACTTTGCTCCCAGAACCGGTCGATATCGATCACTTTAGCGTGCACATCCTTAAAAGCACTGGTAACGCCAATGGCCAATGCCAGATCGTAAGCGGCGCGCGTGCCTATAACTTGCAACGCACGGGTAATTGAGTCAATTCGATTAGGAAACTTATACATGGCACTGTTGGCCACTTTGAGAAGTTGTGCGGTCAGGGCGGGATCAAAAGCAATAATGTCAGCGATATCATCCATACTCGCCGCACCATCGTCCATACAGGCTTTCACTCGTGTTACCGTTTCAGGTAACACAAAGACAGTACTTGCATGGGCGGCTATCTCATCAATACTTTTCATATTAATACCTCTGCAGAAGGAGGCGTCTGCAATGTCAGAAAATACCCTACCTAATGGATATAGCTCACTTTTGCCAAGTCTGCCAACTTAACGCCCTTACATGCCGTTACAATCAGGTTTTGGCGGGCGCGGTAAACTATTTATGATGTTAGCCTATCTTTTCAATAAAAACATTCAAGCGCGACAGTATTTTACGCAGGTCAGATGACGCAAATGCTGATAATCCCCCTTTGATTGCTGACACTCGTCGCGGGATTTATTGCCATGGTATACTTGCGGTTTTTATTCCACCAACAAAGTAGCAGGGTTTCGTGACAAGCAACGTATTAATTATTGGCGCCGTTTGGCCTGAGTCAAATTCCTCCGCCGCGGGCCAGAATATGGCGGCATTGATCAGGCACTTTATCGCCAATGATTACACTGTGCACTTTGCCACTGCCGCGGCAGAAAGTGAGCATGCAGACCATATTGAGTCTGAGCACTATACAACGCACTCGATTACCCTGAACGACAGTCAGTTTGATGTATTGGCAGGGCAAATTAACCCGGCTATCGTGGTATTTGACCGCTTTATGACCGAAGAGCAGTTTTCGTCGCGGGTGCGACAACAATGCCCGGACGCCCTGCTTATATTAAACACCGAAGATCTGCACAGTTTGCGCTATGCCCGGCATGAAGCCGTTAAACAAGGTAAGCCAGCCTCACAGGCGTGCCTGAACAATACGTTTTCACAGCGTGAAATCGCCGCTATTTTACGCTGTGATCTTAGTCTGGTGATCTCTCAACCCGAATGGAAGTTGCTCACTGAGTTTTATCAGGTACCGGCAAAACAGCTTGTCATATCGCCGCTTCAACAGACCCTCGACGCAACGCCATCCGCCAGCGCAGATTTTGCCACACGATCGCACTTTATTAGCATCGGCAACTTTCGTCACGCGCCAAACTGGGACGCCGTGTTGCAGTTAAAACAACTCTGGCCAGCCATTAAAAGCGCTGTTCCTGAGGCACAATTACATATTTATGGCGCCTACCCGCCGAAAAAAGCCACCCAACTGCATAACCCTAAAAGCGGATTTTTAGTCAAAGGCTGGGTGGATGATGTTAATCGTGTCATGGCTTCGGCCAGAGTATGCCTTGCGCCACTACGTTTTGGGGCAGGCATTAAAGGTAAACTGCTCACCGCTATACTGCATGCCACGCCGAGCGTGACAACCGCGATTGGTGCCGAGGGCATCGCGGCGCACCAGGACTGGCCTGGCGCCGTTTGCGATGACACTTCATCAATCGTCGAACAAGCAGTCAGTCTTTACACTAATCCGCAACGCTGGCAGCAGGCAAGTGATCGCGCAGAGCCGGTGTTAACCCAGTTTAAACGGCTGCAAACCGACGCCGTGAAAGCATTATTCGACACCATCAGTCACGTCCGGCAAGACTTACCCGGTTTTCGCCGCTCGCTGTTTTTACAAAGTCTGCTATGGCATCACAGTTTGCGCGCCAGCCAGTTTATGAGCCAATGGATCGAAGCCAAAAACGCACACAAACAGTGAGTGGTCTGAACTAACGCTGAAGTCGCTTAATAACCTCATTGATGCCATTGGCGCGGGACTGGCTTAAATAACGATCAAGCTGAATTTGGGCAAAGTACTCGCCAAAATTAAACGCCGATAATTGCTCCGGCGTCATTGGTCTCACCCGCTCCTCAATAAGCGCCAGTACACCACGGATAATCTTGCTGTCAGACCATGCCTGCATCACCAGCGATGCCTCTGTTGTGGCAATGACATGTAACCACACCCTGCTCTGGCAACCGGTCACTTCAGTCTCGCTGGTTCGCTGTTCGGGCGGCAGTGTATTGAGTTCACGTCCGGCCAGCATTAACTGGCGCACCAGGTTATCCCAACCTTTGCTTGCGGCCAGCTTAGCCGCTAGTGGCGGTAACTCACTCATTGATATCGGTCAGCTGTAACAACAATTCATCCGCCGTACTGACAATGCCCTCACGCAAGTTCCCCGACGGAAACAACACCACAGCGATGTTGTTTTTCTTTAACCCCTGTAACCAAACAGACGTAAATTCATCCAGTGCTATGGGCTCGGGTTTGCTGTCTGGCAGATCTTTGCGTTGCCAGAATGCCACGCTGGCTTCATCGGGCCATACCGGTAAGCAGGTTTGCTTACCACTTTCTACCATCACCCAGCCTTCAGCGCCCATCAGGCCCCAAATTATTTTCTGCTCTAATACCCTGTCTAACAGCAACTCAGCACGCTCACGCGCTGGTAACTGACTTTCCCGGGCTGCTTGTGAAGGTTCGCTTGGTGTCGTCATTGTGTGTAATGCTTTTAAAAATTTTCTTAATTATACACAGTCTTAGCATAAGACAGTTAATCAGATTTAGCGGTTAACAGCGGTTAAGCTCTGCGCCCCTTTCTGGTACTATCGCTGGCATCCTCTGATGTAAAGAAATCAATATGAAAGTAATCTCGTTTAATATAAATGGTATCCGCGCGCGTCTTCATCAGTTGGCGGCGCTCATCGAAAAACATCAGCCAGATGTAATTGGTCTGCAGGAAATAAAAGTCGACAATGCGCAGTTCCCCACCGAGGCGGTTGAAGCAATGGGCTATAACGTCTATTTTCATGGTCAGAAGGGCCACTATGGCGTGGCAATGCTAACCAAACAAACGCCAACAAATGTGCAGTACGGTTTCCCTACCGATGAGGACGACGCGCAACGTCGTATGATTATGGTAACCCTGGAAAATACCGCGGGTGAGCCGGTTACCCTGCTTAATGGCTACTTCCCCCAGGGCGAAAACCGTAGTCACGAAACCAAGTTTCCGGCCAAAAAGAAGTTTTATGCCGATCTGATGCACTACATCACTACTGCACATACCCCGGATGACAACGTCATCGTTATGGGCGATGTTAATATTTCTCATACCGACAGCGACATTGGTATTGGTGAGGACAATCGCAAACGCTGGTTACGCACCGGTAAATGCAGCTTTTTACCCGAAGAGCGTGAATGGCTCAATACCCTGCTTGATTGGGGGTTGTTCGACAGCTTCAGAAGCCAGCATCCCGAGTGTGAGGATCAATTTAGCTGGTTTGACTATCGTTCCAAAGGCTTTGACGACAATCGCGGACTGCGTATTGACCTTATTCTTGCAACCAAGGGGCTGCACGAAAGTTTGACCGACACCGGTATTGACTATCCATTGCGCGGTATTGAAAAACCCTCTGACCATGCTCCAATATGGGCCACCTATAAGGTTTAAGACATGACAACACTGCAACTGCTTGGGTTAGTGGGTTTTGTAGCTTTGCTCGGTGTAATTTGCAAAAACATTAACTGGCAAATGTTTATTAGCCATAAAAAAAGCCAGCATATGCTGTTTGGGTGCGCCGCGGCGGTTTTCTTTTTGTGGATTTTTCGTGCCAGCGTGCCGGCCGACCCCTCGCCCAGTGTGCACTTTCTTTGGGTTGTGGCGCTGGCACTTACATTAGGCTTTCGGTTTGCAATCCTCGCTGGCACCCTGGCCTTAATCGGGATCACGATAGCCGGAAAAGAAAGCTGGGAAATGCTGGGGGTAAATGGCCTGCTTGGTATTGCTGCCCCCATAGCACTCAGCTACCTCATTTTTATGCTGGTATTTCATAAGCTGCCGCGCCATGTTTTTATTTATATTTTTTTGTGTGCGTTTATCCCCGGCGCCCTGGCCATTGCGTTTAAGATGGCCCTCATGGGCGGGTATTATTTTCTGGATGATGTCTACACGTGGTCGGTGATTAAAGATAACTATCTGGTGTTGATCCCTTTGCTGTTGTTTCCGGAAGGCATGCTCAATGGCATGACCATGACCATGCTGATTATCTATTTCCCCAGCTTAGCTTATACCTTTCATGATAAGTTCTACATTGACGGAAAATAAGGTGCCTTCAGCTCATCTTTTGACAGACCTTAGGTATTAGCAACTGCCGCCTGCAGTGACTTGCAGGCGATGGCTGCGCTGGACGCCGTGCCCGTTTCCTAAGTGGAAAAGCATCACTATACGGCCGGAAATCGCAAGCTCACACAAAGCCCCCCTTGCGCCGCAAGGTTAAAGGTCATCTCTCCGCCATTCAGGCGCACCGCTTCGGCAACGATCGCCAGGCCCAGTCCTAACCCTCCGGTATCACTATGGCGAGCACTATCAGTGCGGTAAAAAGCCTGTGTGAGCTTATCCAGTTCCGTGGCCGCAACGCCTGGTCCATCATCACAGATCGTTACAACAACGTGGCCGTCAGCCTGCTCACAGCGCAACTCAACTGATGAATGGGCATATTTAAAGGCATTGCGAACAACATTTTCAATTGCTGTCACAAAAGGCTCTTCATAAATATTTAAGCGGGCATCAATGAGGTGGTGTTGCCAGCTTATGTTCATTGCCCTGGCTTCAAAGGCAGCATCATCACACAAATCCCCCAACACGGTCAGTAAGCTAGTGGTGTGACGACCCGCCTGAATAGCACGCGCTTCCAGCGTGGTAAGCTCTGAGAGTCGCTGGATGTGTAAATTAAGCAGTTCACTTTCTTTTTCGGCACGTTCCAATAGCGGCATAATCTGCGTGTCGGTAGATTTTTTGCGCACTAACGCCAGCGTCATTTGCAATCGCGTTAAAGGGGTTCGCAGTTCGTGCGAAATATCGGCGCTTTGGCGTTTCTGATTTTGCATTAATGCCGCAATACGTGCTGTCATATCATTAAACTGTGCAAATAGCCTGGCAAACTGGGGGTTGCTGCCAAAACGCTTATCCTTGCTGTGACTGCTGGTAATATCAATAGTGTGTGACACCTGCCCCCGCCCTACCGCATCAAACGCATTACCCAGGCGGTTTAAGGGCTGCGCAATTGAGCGTACCAACAGCCAACTCATGAGGCTGGTTACCAGCAAGAACAATCCGGCAACGCTCCACCACGGCATGGCTTTAAAGATATCCAGTGGCTTGGGACGTTCCGGTCGCCACAGTATCAGCTTCCAGCCAGGTTCAGAGGATAGCGTTGCCGGCCCAATCAGCCGCGTCCATTCAAGGTTAATCTCACGCAGTTCTTCGCTTTGCATAAAATACCAAAAACGACGACTGTTAAAACGCTCCATTAAGGGTTTGCGCAATGAGGTATTTTGCGCCACGACGGTAAAGTTTTCGTCCACGATAAACCAGTTAAACGGTAAACGGCGATCAGCACTATTTAGCGCCCGCCCTACAGAGCGGCCATTGTGTCTTGATTGCTCAATAATGGCATTAAAACGCGTACTGACCATTTCCAGTAGTTCACGATCCTTTCCATGAAGCGAGTTGCTGTCGCTCAATTGATTAATAACAAAAGCAGGCACGGCAATCGACAACACCGATACCAGTAAGGTTAACCAAAACCAACCGAGTACTTTGAGGTTAAAACTGCGCACAGGATTCAGCATCAGGCAAACACACCATAACCGCGCCCGCGCTGACTTTTAATTTCTACCGCAGAGTCTGCGCTACAAAGCTTTTTACGCAAATTGCTGACATGGGTGTCTATACTGCGGTCAAAGGCCTGTAAGCGCCTGCCAAGACAATGCTCAGACAAGCTTTCTTTGCTCACCAACTCTCCCGGCTGCAAGCTTAGGTACTTTAAAATAGCAAACTCACTGCCGGTAAGCTCGACAGCTTGCTCGTGGCAGGAAACGGCCATTCGTTTTACGTCAATCAATAAGTCACCAATGACTAAACTGGCTGGCGGTTGGACGGGTACATTGTGCTGACCACCTGATGTATCCCGGGTACGGCGCATTATGGCCCGGATACGCGCCAGTAACTCCCGGTCGTTAAACGGCTTGGCCAGATAGTCATCGGCGCCAAGCTCAAGGCCCAGAACCTTATCGAGATCGTCGCCCCGTGCAGTCAGCATTATTACCGGTACATCACTGTACTGACGCAAGGCTTTTAACACATCAATGCCATTAAGTTGAGGCAACATCACATCCAGTAAAATGAGATCAATGTCATCGTAATTGAGCGCCGCGTTAAGGCCTGTTTTTCCGTCAGCACAATGTACTACCTCAAAGCCAGACATGCCCAAAAACTCGCGCAGCAGTTCGGCTAAGCCGTTGTCGTCTTCAATTAATAAAATGGCCATCGATACTCATTTACTTCTTTTTATCGCGGCGCGTAAACGCCCTTCTGTATTGCTCTATACCACTATAATGCCTGACTTTTCATATGTTCACAGCAGCTTTGCATTTCTTAACGTTACGTAACTTTTAATCCGTTAATCTTAGTCCTGTTCTCACCTGGAGGACGACTATGAATCGGAGAACATTATGCAAAGTCTGATAAAAAAACTCACCATTATTGCTATGGCCACAACACTTATGGGTGGCGGCATCAGTAGCGTTGCGATCGCCGCCGACAATCATAAGGACGCTAATAATAGCCCCCCATTCCACCGTAACATGCCGATGCCGCCAGCAATGGCAAAAGCTATGCAGAACCTATCACTTACCGATGAGCAAAAAGCGCAACTCAAGGCGATAAAAGCTAAACGGAAATCACTACAAGATGAGTTTTGGGCGGTTTTTAGTGACGATCAAAAAACCACTATGCTTAAAAACATGACCCGTCATCAACGCCCCAGACACGGCAAAGGTAGTTGGGATAAGTCCCATCACCAGGGTAACCGTGACACCAATAAGCGCTGGCAGGAACAAGACGCTGACAAATCACAGTAAACGCTGAGAGGTTTCTGCTGACCCAAACCGCATGGTTACAATGCGGTTTGGGTACTGTCAGGACACAGTAATGTCAGGGCGGTTAAGCGCCTCAACAAAGGCCGCTTTGTCTTGCGGCGAGATAATTAACTGTTTATTGGCTTTATAATATATCGCCAATCTATCCAGCGACAGAGCGGGGCTGGAGATTGGATTATTGGTGGCACTAACCGATTCAATATCAGCCAGCTTAATTTGCCATTTAAACGGGCCACAGTGCACCTTTAAGGAGTCTTCATTTATTGTATCTATTGCATAGTATGTGCCACCGACTACCCATAGTGGTAAACCTGCGCCCACCAGCAACAACACTGCGGCGACCATAAAGTTAGCCAGCGTCAGGCCAGCAACTAACGTCACCACAGCACAGCCAGCTGAAAACAATACCGCCATATAAATCACCACCATGAGCCAGGTATCGCGCTTGGAGGAAAATGTTTGCATAAGTCTGTCCTTGTCAGTTATCGGTTTGCGTAATGAGGTAGCGCTGAACAACCGGGTCATGCTCGGTATACTCACTGTGCAGCACACCACCGCAGCGCAATATCATGTTGGCCGACGCCAGATTATTTTTGTAACAATGCACATGAACAACGTCGACGCCCAGTGCTCCGGCCTGCAATATCCCCTGTTGCAGCAGATACACGCCCAACGACTGCCCTCTCGCTGAAGGGCGAATACCCAAACCAATATGACCGCCGGCTTCACGTAACGCTTCATTAAGGTAGTGCCTGATATTCACCACACCAATGAGCTCATCTGAACTTACCAGCCAAAACGTTGAGCTTGGCACATAGCCAGCAGGCAGGTTAATGCCCGCTTTAAAATCAGCAATGCGCTGCAACATGGCAGGAAAATCCCGATGGTCAAAATCCATCGGAAATGGATAACGCTCCTCATTGCCCAGTTCTTTGATGTAGTGCTCATAGGAGGTTTTATAGGCGATATCAGGTGTCACTAACGCTAAGCTGCGCGGATGGATGTTAGCTGTCATTGCTTCGTTCATTGCTGGTGTGGCGGGGATTAACGGTCTTTGTTACGCCGTCGCTTGCTGTGTTGCCGGGCAAGTCGTTGCACAGCGCACAATAGCGATTTTGATGAAAATTATAGGCCCGTGTCAGGGCAAAAATGACTAACGACACACATGCCCAAAACACCGCAAATGCCAGTGCATCTTCAAGCGCGTGTCCTTTAAGGTATTGACTCAGGGTAAAAATACCACACAACACTGGCAGCGCAATCGCGTACTGCCGCAACCATTTTTTAACTGGCATACTGTCTCCTTTTTTCAATAGGCCCTATGGGTGTTGTGTACACCCAGTGTTATTGTCCGGAACTGCGCTGTTTAAATACCAGCCATTTGTCGAGTTCATTACCGAACGCCTGCTTTTCGCTGGAACCTAACGCCGGCGGACCACCGGTTTGAACGCCACTACTGCGTAACGTATCCATAAAATCACGAATATTCAGTCGTGACTTTATGTTTTCACGGGTAAATAATTCGCCCCGGGGGCTCAGTGCCCGCGCGCCTTTAGTGATGACCTCATCGGCTAAAGGAATATCACTGGTAATCACTAAATCGTCTTTAGCACAGCGCAGCACAATCTCATCGTCGGCCACATCAAATCCCTTCGGCACCTGAATACTGGTCACATACTTCGACGCAGGCGTTTTAATGTACTGATTGGCAACCAGCGTGACCTCTGTTTTAGTGCGGTTGGCGGCACGAAAAATAATCTCTTTAATCACCACCGGACACGCATCCGCGTCAACCCAAATTTTCATACTGTTTGTAGATTTCCGTAACAAGCTGCTCTGTGTAGTCAGGCAATGATGCAACGCTCCGCCATCAATAGCAACTCTTAGCGACTTTACAAACCACTGCCTGATATTGTTGCCGCCCATCTGCTGCACCCCCTTCCCCTACCGGGGTAAATCAATGGTTTTCAGTTTCTGGTGTTGCGTTCATGGTGATGTGCAACTTGACAAGCATGCGTTCTTTATATAGAACGTTCTTTATATCGAACAACTCTGCATATTTTTACGCTATGGATCAACAAGCACTCAGCGCACTCGGGCGTCACCTGCAACAGTTGCGCACAGAACGGGGCATATCATTGTCACAACTGGCGGTAAATGCCGGTATTGCCAAGTCAAACTTGTCGCGCCTTGAGCAAGGCCAGGGCAACCCCACGCTGAATACTATCTGGCGCCTGGCGGTGCAGCTCGACCTTCCCTTCAGCAAGCTGATAGCGCCGGTAAGCAACCGCATAAACGAAGACGGCATTGAAATATTGCTCGTTGAACAAGGCGATGACAGCCCCAAGGTCGATGCGTACTGGATGTCGATGGCGCCTCATACATCCCGGCTAGCCGAGCCCCATACCCAGGGAGCTACGGAGTCAGTGACGCTCATATCCGGTACATTAAAGGTGGGCCCCCGTCACCAGGAACGCCAGTTAAACGCCGGTGAAACCTATACATTTGCTGCCGATGAAGCACATAGTTACTGCACCGAAGCCAAAGAGGCGAGTTTCTTGATTGCTATTACCTATTGGGATAACGCATAACATGACCGACAACACACTCCACCACCACCGTATCAGTTGGTTGAGCGGACTGCGCGACGCCACACCGCTACTTGGGGGATATATTCCCGTTGCCCTGTCCTTTGGTTTAATCGCCACCCAGGCCGGATTTAGCGTATGGCAGGCTACCCTGATCTCTGCGCTTATTTACGCTGGGGCGTCGCAGTTTTTATTGGTGGCGATGATTGCTGCCGGCGCTTCGTTGTGGCTGGTCGTGTTAATGACCTTGCTGATCAACGCACGCCATATTGTGTATGCCCCCAACCTGGCGCCGTATCTCAGCGACAGTCGGCGCTGGTTAATATTAATGCATGGTCTCACCGATCAGATCTTTGCCCTGGCGTTAAAACGGTTGCCAGAGTTACCTGCCAGCCAGCGTATGGGCTGGTACTGTGGCGCTGCCCTGCTGGCCTGGGTAAGCTGGATTGCTGGTACCGCGCTAGGTGCCGCGGCGGGCGCAGAACTGACTGCACAATGGCCACTGCTTGGCGAAGTGATGCCCTTTGCCCTGCCGGCGTTATTCCTGGTATTGCTTGCCCCTCGCTTTACCTCACAACGTTGGTTTATTGCGCTTTGCGCCACCATTTTTACTGCCCTGGGCTTAACCCTGTTGCACTTTACCAATGCCGCTATTCCGGTCGCAGCCGCAACCGGGGCACTGGGTTATTATATGCTTGAGCGAAAATGGCGACTCCCCCATCCGCACGAGGAGGATACCTGAATGACAACACAGATGGATAGCAGTACATGGCTGGCACTATTGGTATGTGCTCTAGGTACCTATGCGATTCGTATGCTGCCTCTGGTTTGGACGCGCCGTCATCTTGCCAGGCAGCACAACAAGGGCGTGGCAAATCAACTGCCGGAATGGCTTGGAATACTCGGCCCGCTGATGATTGCGGCAATGTTCGGCGTATCGTTGGTACCTGCCCGTGCCGACTGGGTTGGCGGGCTGGCAACCCTGGCAGGAACTGCCGCCACCCTGCTTATATGGCACCGCAGCCGTTCGTTGGGCAAGCCGGTCTTTGCCGGCGTACTGGTGTTTGGGCTGGTAAGCTGGGGATTGCCGCTATTCTGGTAATTCCGGGGGAGTCATAACATGGCTCACCCGTAACTATGCATTAAAGACACGGTAATTGGCTAAGGCTTAATCTCGTAATCAACCACAAACACGCCATCGAGGATGCCGAGCTCACCAAGCAACTCCCCAAACTTACCGTGTTGCGGATGTGGTAAATAGGTGTCTCGTGCCTGGGCATTTTCGAAGGTCATTTGATAGATATGGGTAAAACCCTGATCTAAATTCTCCGGGCTATTATTTACACCGTACTCAAAACTTAAAATGCCCGGGATGTCATCTTTTAGTGCCCGGAACGCGTCGGTGACCTGCTTTATTTGTTCAGGGCGGCTATCAGGCTTATATTTAAAAACAACAATATGCCGCACAGCACCGTCGTTCAATGACGTGTCGGCGCTCTCGCCGGCCGCTTTACAGGTAAAAGCACTCAACACTAACAGGCTGGCAGTGAGGTACAATAATACGTTACGCATGGATTTTCTCTTACGGCATTTGAAATGTGCCGTACACCATAGCGAGCAAAGCTGTATCACGCAACAGGTTCGGTTGTTGTTAAACAATGAGAAAAGCCCGGTCAGCTGCCCCCTGCCGCGCTGAAACACAAGGACTGCTACCTGAAGAGTTTTCCGAGGAACTCTCCCACCTCAATGCCCAGCGCAAATATCATGATGGCACTGCAAATAATCATTAACGTCACCACGCCGCGACGTTCTTTATTGGGGATACTTTGAAACCACTTGGCTAAATGACGCATATTATTGGCTGTTTGATTGCGGGTATTAAGGTCAGGTAAGTCATGGCATTCTAAGTGAACATTATTACGACAGCGACCTGAACAAAAACCAATTTTGTTTAAAGAACAAATCATAAAATTAAACCTAACAGAGCACAAGCTCAGTAATCCAGCCACTCAAAGCCATATAACAGCGCTACTGTGAGTAAATCTTGTCGGTAGCTTGCTTTAACTCAGCATGGGGTAAAAACGCATCGCTGATGGTTAAAATGGCGTGCAGATTATTTTGTAATTTATCAATTTGCAGTTCGCCAGGAGTGACCGCCGTTTGCAATAAATGCAGTGCCATGTCTGCCAGTAATAAGCGCTGTTTTTCGTGCCAGTTATCATCCTGGCGACGCGCCGGATGCGCCAAAACGCTCTGCTCAACCTTTGCATGCAAAGCCCAACTTGTATCAATGATTGCCTGGCGCTGTGCGTTATTCATGTTTACTGTAATCCATTGCGATAATACCTGAGTGCCATAGTACCGAAACGCAGGGGGCAGAATGTACCCAAACATCCACAAATTAACACTAAATGTCTGCTTTGCGACGCTGAATTAACGGTATTTAGCGGAGGTAATAAACTCACCAAATGACTCACACCACACCACCACCGTATTGTATTGGGTTAAGCGGGTGCCGGGCGCTACTTTTACCCTGAAATTTTTAAAGGTTTTTATATCGCCTATCTGCAGCATATCCGCCTTTAACTGGTCAAACTCAGCTTCTGTTTCGACAAACTGTGGCGATAAATAGAGTTTGTAGTCGGGACCGGGGGCAAGCTTACCTTGTAATGTAATCTCGCTTTTACCAATGGCTACCTTGCCCTCTCCCCAGTGAAGAAAATCACTTCCTTGCAAATCACGCTTAAATACACCGTGGTATTCGGCATTGGCAGCAGTGCGGGCAATTTCAGCATCGCTCGGGGCTGGCGGCGCGGTCAGGATGGGTAGCGTATAAATGCCTACAATAACGCCAAGTGCCAGCATGGACAGGTGCGTTATCGCGAGCAGCAGTATTTTTTTGATTTGCATGTGGGTCAGCCCAAATCGCTTAATATTAATCACTTAACATCTGGCTTTCGTCGACCACCAATAGCGCTAACCAGCGCGTATCCAACCAGACCAAAACACATAAACGCCACTACGCCAGCCGGATACGCCATTAAGAGCATACCGGTTTGCCAGCCATAAAATGCCATCACGGCGCATATAACCCCGAGTGAGCACTCTATGAGTAAGCTTTCCCAATGTAATCGGTAGTTTGAGTCGATAGGTCTGGCAAAAAAGTTAATCTTGAATCCCATGATTTCAATCCTTGAGTCTACATTCTCTGCATCGCACACAACTTATTTACGATAACAATTAGTTCACTTTCACAACGTGACTGCCGGCCGCACTTTAATTGACCGCGCCTTGAATACATCAGGTATCGCTCGCGCGCGAGTGTATAAAGTCGTTATAACCTTGCTCAAAACCGTTTGCAAAAGGCTCGGCGGCTAATCCGATACACAGACATATATAACCTGCAAGCATCATTTTACGGTGGTTTTTTTTAAAGCCGATAACAACCAATACCAGTGACACGCCGATAAACAATAATTCAAAATTTACCATACTGACTTCCTTTTCAGTTGGGCCCAATCGGAACCCGTGAGTCTCTATTACCGCTATTTCAGCCGTCGTTAAGGCTGACTTTTGTAGAAGACGTCGCGGCCAGCTCAATGCTTTGAGCGTAGGTTAAACCATCAATTTTTGCACCTATTCCGGAAAGGCTCATAGCGATTTCATTTTCGCTGACTGTCGATACATACTCAAAACCAACAACACCATCTAAATTAATCGCAATCAGGGCAACCCCTCATACAACACATTAACGCGCCGATACTCCCTGTTTTTCCGTCACACTGTTTGCACCGGCTCGCTCGATAACTTTGAGTAATACCGTTTGAATCGCTTCGTCATTGCGCACGTCACCCTTTGAAGTAAAGCTCTGCTCCTGCGGCTCACTCCCCTCCTCTAAAGTGAACTGTATAACAACCTCAGTGGCTAATTCTGCATTCTCACCAAAATATTCAATTGAAACCCACGGATACCCATTAAAGCCTTTGCTCACCTGTTTGGCGATTCGCTTTTTTGCTTTATCTACGTTCATCTCTACCCTTATGTGGTAATGAACTTTATCAATGTTGCCCCTGCTTAATCAGCTTAAATGCCGGGACATTTACTTTCCAACGCTATACACAGCTATCGCATTTGATTAAACGGCAACTGGCATAATGCCGATGGTCGAAAGCCTTGCTGAGAGTAACTTACAGAATGCCGGCTCATAAATCCATGTAAATAAGGCAACTTCTGGCCAACTCATTCTGAGTATTAGCTACCCGGCCTATCACTTCTGCCAGTGACGAATGGTTTTTCAGGTGCTGAACAACGACGGCCATAGCAGAACAAAGCGGCTCAATAGTCAGGTAATTTCTGACTTGCAAAGCTTCGCAACAAGACGCAAGCGTTACGTTTCAGGGTTAAGGCTATTTCGCGGATTGCCAGAACAATTACACCGTGCTCAGTTATGCCTTGTTGCCGACGCTATTAATAGTAAAGCCTTCCTCAGGGGTTGGCGCTACAAAATACCGGGTGACCTGCTCGAACATCTCGGCGGTATCGGTTTTAGCCCTTTGTGGCTGCTCAATGCTCCGCTGTTGGATCTGCTTTAAGCAAACTGCATCCGCTACCTCAATATACACCAGACAATGCGGGGCATTAATCTCTGCAAAAATGCTCCGAAACCAATTTCGTTGTGAGATTGTGTTAGCGGGAAAATCCATTACAACGTTGGTACCACAAGCCAAAATGGACTGAACAAGCGCTTTGATCTGTGGTTTGAGCAAGTTTGAATACTCAATGTAATCACTGAGAGTCGCAATCTTATTGGGGTAGAGTGACGACAGCCACTCGTCTTCTGAGAGCAAAACAGCCGTGCATTGCCGCGCAATTTCGCGGGCTCTGGTGGATTTCCCTGAGCCCATTTTCCCACAGAAAAAGGTCAACGTTCCTTTATTCATTACTGCTCTCTATTTTAATGCATAACAGGCAAATACAGCGATGCCGCTGTATGTTATTTAATGCCAGGCAAAGGGCCATGTTTGAGCCTTTACTTATGATTTACCTCTTAGGGTATACCTTACATTTTTACCACAAAAAGAGTCGGCAAACCTCAGGCCTTAGCATTAGCCACTTGTTTTAAATGAGAGAATATAAGGCTGTGCAGGTTTACCCTTAAGATCTTTAAAACCTGTATGGCTGCGAGAGTTGATACTCAAGGCATAAACGGTGTTTTTTCCTAACGCTACTGGTATCACGAAAGTACGGCCGTCACTCTTAAAGTAAACCTGGCCAGTAATTTTGGGGAAATTCGCTCCCTCAACCTGCACCACTGACCACATCTTTTGTGTCATCATGTCTTTACTGAATGTAACCGTTATTTCTTTTGTTGAGGGGGCAACGGCTGAACTACCTGCAACAGGTGTGCTGGTAACAACAACGGGGCTAAGATCGTCTAACGTAAGGGTTTGTGCTGCTAAATCTAAAGGCACTAAAACCAGTAAAGCGAGGGTGAGTTTTTTAATAACATTCATATTGATCATCCTTGATTTAAATTATTCATAGCGCTTAATACAATATATATCAAAAATATTATTCTTCGCTACGCAATGTCAACCTGCGCGTTCGCGCTCTGGCAGTTTTTTACCGGTAACGTTCCGTTTTTACTATAAGGGCAATTGCGGTAAAAATATGGAAAAACAGCCCTAAGAAAAACCAAAGCACTGCATTGCGACCGGTTATTTTAGCCCACCACGCACAGAAAAAGGCAAAAAGTAAAATGCCCAACCCGTTATTTTTAACACTCTCTTGTAGCTTTAAAATATATGAGTGATTGTTACTTTGGTTATATTCCAACCGTTGCACTTTATACTGAAGCGCAATCACGGCTTCCTCTAACTCAGCAATAGTAGGTTGCCTTTCTGCTGCGAGCGACAAAGCAGTATTTTGAAAACCGAAACACAGAAATACTAAAAATAAGAAAATCCTTTTCATTGTGCTAAATCTCCTTTTGCACGTAACGTTTTGCGATGTGTCGCTTACTGCACGCCCTGCTCAAACCTGGTGAATGATGCAACTTCGGTAATCCATTCGAGTTGCGACTCACAAAAGATATTCATGGCTGGTTTAAGGTTTGGTGCATTATTAATAATACCCAAATATAAGATTTTTACACCGGCCAGTTTATGGTTTTGATTGAATACTGGCGTGCCACAACGCTGGCAAAAACTTTTAGTGGCATTATCCGAAACCTGAACCGTTGTTAAGGTGCCTTTATGCAAAACAAAGTCTGTATCGGGCACTACCACATAGGTTGAAAAAGCACTGCCATTCATTTTACGGCACAAATTACAGTGGCAGTTTACGATGGCTCTGATGTTATCCGAGGCGCTAAATTGAATACCATTACAGTTACAACTTCCTTCCATAAAACATTCCTTTAAATAATCAAACGGTATAGCCTCTATGCGGCCCTGAGCCACCCTTTTTCAGTAGCGATGTCGATTTGCTCGAGTACGTACGTCCACAATTTTGGCGCAATCTCTTGCAGGTGTTTGTTACGGTTAATCACTTGCTGTTTGCTGACATTATTTTCAGACCAGCTACCGCCTTCATTTTGCATGTTTTGCAATAACGGAAGAACCCGGTCCATTGATTTAGCAAACTTTGCATCCGCGGTTTCGGCAATTTCGAACTCTTGCCACAGTGAAAGATAAAACGTCCTTTGATCCTCTGGCAATAGTCCAAAAATACGTGTTGCTGCTTGCTGCTCTTTGTCTGATTGTTGTGAAAGGATCACCTTTTCATCGAATGCAAATGTATCTCCTGCATCAATCTCTACAATGTCATGAATTAACAACATGAGCGTCACGCGGTGAATATCGATAGGTTGTTCTGCATAGGGCGCTAAAATATTCGCCATTAATGCAACATGCCAACTGTGCTCGGCACTGTTTTCATAGCGATTGTTATCAGTTTTAATTAACGCTTTGCGATAAACCGATTTCAGTTTATCCATTTCGAGTAAGAAACCGAGTTGTTCCGAAAAATTCATTTTTACATATCCGAAAAGTGTTTAAGTTTGCACAAGACGCATAGCTGTGCTCGTTCATGAACAATTTGCTTTGGGGGAGCGCAATGCAAATGTCTGCGAGTGTGAGTTTACCCGAAGCTCAAAGGTGATGTTAACAGTTGCTGTAGCACGCGTCACCGAACCCAAAAAAGCTAAAGCGCACCTGCCATTTTCAACAAAAACAATACAAAGCTGGCAAATAAAATAACCCCAACAATCACCATGGCCGTAAATGTTTTAGAACGTTGCATGGACGATGCTAATTCTTTTCCTGGCAATAAGCCCAATGCCATCAACATACTTTCCATAAAACTCATGTTGCTGCTCCCTTTAGTATCACCTGCTAACGCCCTTTAGTTTGGCGCTTAGCTATAGTGACATGCAATTTTACCTACGACACCCCGCTTTTAGCGGCAGTAACCAGCGCGTTGCGTACCAAATTTAAGCTCTTCATATTCTTTGTTATCACGCTAAAAACCTTTCAGTCTGCATTAACGTATTAACACATCGAAGTACTCATTTACCAAGTGCGTTTCTTACAAGCAATACCTGGTGTCGGAAATACTAAGTTGTTTAACTCACATTAACTAACACTTTTGGAAGGCCCATGAAAATCATTAAACTATCGCTTAGTTTGTTTATGCTTGTTTTACTCAGCGCATGCTCTGGCAGCGACGAGGAGCCAGTTGAAGGAGAAAGCTCACTGCGGGTGGTACATGCATCTTCCGATGCGCCCACTGTAAACGTATTAGCCGACGGTGAAGTTCTGGGCTTTTTAGTTGGTGTGGACTATCAACAAGCCTCTGAACAATACGCCCTAGAATCCGGTAAAAGTTATGATTTTGCGATACAGGCAAACACCACCACCGGCGTGGTAGAGGTACTAAGCACAAGTCTTACCCCCGCAGCAGACGTTTTGTATGATGTGATCGCCGTTGGTAGCGTAGCAAACGAAACCCTGGAATTACTTACATTGAGCACACCTGATGAAGAACTAGCGGCAGGCAATGCCAGAGCCCGAATTGTTCATGTAGCTGAAGGTGCTCCCATTGTGGATATTTATGTCACCGCAGTCGGTGCAGACTTAGCCAGCGCCCAACCCATTGCTACCCTCGGTTATAAAGACAACTCCGGCGCAATAGAAGTTGAAAGTGGCGACTATCAAATCAGAATCACTCCGGCAGGTTCTACCACTATCGCTTTTGATTCGGGGCCGGTTACTTTTTCTGCTAACGCCGAACTTCTGGTGTTGGCAACAAACAATGTTTCACCTGGCAGTTCCCCGGTAAGCCTGGTGATATCTGATGGCGATAGCTCCGCTACACTGCTGGATAAAGATACGCCCGCTTCTGTGAGAGTTGTGCACGGCGTTGCCGATGCGCCTGCCGTAGATATCCTTGCAAATAATGCCCTTGAACTATTTGGTGATGCGAGCTTTTCGGCAGTCACTGATTATGCAACTGTTGCCGCAGGCGATTACTTAATTGACGTTGTCGATGCTACAGACAGCGCTATCGTAGTTGTTGACGACGCGGCCATTCCCCTTGAAGCGGGAAAACGATATACGGCAATTGCTAACAACGCGCTGGCCACGATCGATTTAGATTTAGTGGCTGATAGTGCGCGACCTGTTGCAACCGATGCCAAGGTGAGATTATTTCATGCGGCGTCCACGCTGGCAGATGTCGACATCTATTTTACGGCCGATGGCAATATTACCGATGTAGCCCCAAGTTCAACCGATATTCCGTATCAAACAGGTGATCTCGCCGACACAGGTTACGTTACGTTTAGCGCAGGAGATTATATAATATCGGTTACGCTGGCAGACTCAAAAACAGTTCTGTTAGAAACCGACGTGGTAAGCCTACAGGTCAATCAAGTCTATACTGGATATATTGTTAACCCAGAAACGAACACCGCAGAGCCAAAGCTAATCACCGCGGAGGGTTTTTAGTCTCTGATGCGAGTTGGTTTTGTTGAAATCAATTTGCTGCTACGAGACTACACCCGACAAATTGGACACCCTGCCCGAACTATGGTGCAGGGTGTTTGGTATATAAAAATAGTCACCGCTGCCTACCCTACTCACTGTTAATCGAACGAAAATTTTACGGCACGCCCCTAATAGCCTCCAGGCGGCGTTATTATGCGGAAAGAAGTAATGTGAGCCTTGGTGTTACTGACCTGCTGATTTGGTATTTTATGCCAGCTTTATTTAAGACGCTTTACCGGCAATGACTCAATAATGTTTAAACAGTATTTAAGCGATAAACCGGTTTGCCTTCTTAGTTCCATTGCAGCTTTCGCTGTTTTGCCCTCGCTAATATGATGATTAAACTTGTCATTAAAATAGAGTTTCCAATCAGGTTCGTTTTGCTTCAGAATAATGTCAACTTTGGCGTGAAGCTCCGAAATGTTCACATGGAGCACATACACGGCAGCCAAAATTAAAACTAAGAATCCAATCTCCACAACCATTTCTGTCTCCTGGCCACTTAAATCTATATAGAATTTCTAACTGAATGTACAACGAACGATTAGCCGGTGAAAAACTTGCGGCCTGAAATTGGTCGAAGCGAAAAGCCCGCAAGTAATTGCCCTGCTTACCTGGGTTGTTATATCTCAACTTGCCTTTATTAATGGCTTCAAACAAGCTTGAAACCCGGCTCTTGAAGACGCGTTCTCCCAGCAGCCAATTAGCTTATCTTTTGCGATAGTATTGAGCGGATAAAAACGGCTACCTTCGCTATTAAGCTTGCAGCGTAAATACCAATAATCTTCAAAAATGTTTACTTCAACTTGAGGATTATTGGAGAAATCGTTTTGTGCAACCAGTTTTGCCATCGCTTTTGCAGTGCTGTCCTGAATATTTTTCTCTGCATAAGCAGATTTGCTTGCAGCCCAAATATAAAGCCATTTTTCATCACTAAAAGCTGCAGGTTCGTTGGCAATACCACGATTAACTGACCATTTAGCCGCAATAATTTTAAAAAATGCTTCAGATTCGACCATGCAGTCATCAGCTTTCACCGAAACTGATAACATAGATATTGTAAATAGCACTAAAAACTTCATTGTGTGTCCTTTGATATATAACTTCCCTTCAAGGGGGCCGTAACAACTGGGCTACTAATGCAGCAATGTGACGCGAACCACATGTTGCTGTTACAGCGAGCTTGCAACCGACACAATATGACTGTTGTGTTTTGTATTCAGATAAAGCACTTCGCTCATTCCAATTACAACATTTTTATTGCTGGTTTTCTTTTGATGTATCGCTACAAGGTATTTGATAGGCAATGCCATTTTACTCAAAGCTTCTCTTGAATAGCCTGCACCCAGCGATAGCGGCGTGTTCCATTTAACTGATACAGAACCCGTTTTTGAGTCGATACGACATGGATTTGCGTTTTCTAATCTGGTTATCATCTCTGTTTCAGAAGTCACAAACAACACTGAACAGGTATACAGCTCAGGGATGTCGTGATAATCACTGATGCTGTAATCAAACTTAACATCAAGCTGGTATTTATCAGTTCCAGCTTTACCAAGCTCTGTAACATTTAGATTTTTGATGACGGCCTGACTATTTTCAATCTCTGAATAATTAACTGCTGCGCAACCTGCTAACAGAGCAATAGCAATAATCCCTGGAATCTTCTTCATTTTTCTTCCTTTAAAAACGTCTGAATATGAGGCACAAACAAACGCGCCAGACTGGTAAAGCTGCCTGTCTGTTTTTGCATCGCCCCGCTCCTACTATGACATAACTTTTGGTTATGTGCCGCTAAATAGCACTTAGTTGATTAATGAGCTATTGGAGAGGCTTTAGCGGTTTGTACGTCATGAATTTGCTGCTGAAGCGATTTAACTTCGCTTTGTAGCTTCAAATTAGACACGCCTAAAAAAATAGCCGTGATACTTAGCAGCGTAACCGTAATATTGATGGGTTTTAGTAGCTTTTTCATAAGTTCTCATCCGTAATTAATTCATGAAATAAGTAAGATTAGGCAATTGTAATATAGTTCAAATTTTATACTTGGCACGCATCACCCCTGTCAGCACCAATACCACGCGGGCTAAAACGTAAACTCGAGTGATTTTTTAGAATTTACTGTCGTAAACAACATCAAATTTTTTTACCCAGGTCATTCCAGAGCCACTCATGATCTCATTTCCGAGCTCGACATCTGCAATATAATGCTCTTCAGAAATTAAATTCTCTTCAATTGCGTAAGTTAACAGTTCTAATCCATTAATATCGGCTTTCATCGAAGAGTTTGTCGCCCTGAAAGCTACATGCACCCAACGATTATCGTTCTCTTCAGACTTGTCCTGCCATTCTTTTTGGAACCAAACTTCCCAGTTAGCCCCATCAGATGTTGTTATTTCACTATACTTAGCGCCAGCCGGGTCGAAATGCGCATTGGTCGAATATGTCCATATCATAATTTCCGCGGCTATAACCGACCTGTTTGGTTTGCTACCTGTGTAAGCTTCTGAAATGAGCCACATGGTAGTAGCGATATTATGATTTCCGTTAGTAGTAACCTCAAGATCATAGGCAATATCGAGTTTGCTGAGCGCAGATATTTTTAATGGAAATGATGTGTCAAACTTTGGCTCCGGCGCCCATGGTGACGACCCGATTTTTATTTGGGGTTGAGAATAAATAACTCTGCGCCCAAAAGGCCATGACCACGACCACCCAAACTGTGTTTCTCCGTCCACCGATCTTTTTTCCAGGCACTGGCGCCAAGAATCACTTTCTGCGGCTTTTTTGTTCCATACATTATTTGTTAGCACACCTTGCTTTGTAGGATAACTAAAGTATTCCTCGCAGCTTATAGTGGTGGATTCTGGTTTAATCCATTTGTCACTTTCTGCCTCCTCGTAACCACAGGAAACTACAAATGCGATAAGCATTATTAGCAAATATCTCAAAATAGTTCTCCGCATTGGGCGCTTTGCTTTGTTTACCGTCTAAATAACCTGCTAGCAACGCTCATTCCTTATTGCCAGAGGGCAAATCATTGCAAACTTGGCAGGCAATATTTTTACGGTAATTGTAAGCCCGACGTATCGCGAAGATTCCAACAGAAATAAAAGACCAAATTAAACCAAACTCTATAGAATATGAAAGCGTGCGCCCTTTAATATATTGAACACTCGCAAACAACAAAAAAATAAGTGGTAGCGCAATACAATATTGAAAAATCCATTTCTTGATTGGCATTGTTCATCCTTTTCAGTTTTCCGGCAGATAAATTTACTTTTTAGCGAAAAGTGGAAGCCTTAATAAAAATATTAATAAGGCCGTTCCTTCATCATAGAACAAGTATCAGATTGACACCACAAATCAAAATTTACCGCTATACACAGTTTGAATAAACGATTTATCGAACGGCTTGGCGATTACATCTATCTGATACTTGATACGGCTTTATGCATGTATAAATAATTGCTGAACAGAACAAAAAAAAGCCTTGCCAAAAGCAACCGTCAAGCATCACTATACACAAAGTAAACCTGGAATATATAGTGAAGTGTACCCAACTATTGATTTTATTTAATCACGGACTCTAACCATAGCGCCGACTCATACAGACGCCCTGAATAGGACGTGCCTAGGAGGGTTGTCGGCGCCGAACATACTTGATGGCCTTATTCACTGATTCAAATCCAAACGTCATTCTCGGCGGTTTGGGAAGCGTTTTCGTCGCCAGTGTTCACCACGCCACGCGGCTCAATAAGCAAAACCTTTGCCTCGTGCTCCGCATAGGGCTTGTGTTCGATGCCCTTTGGTACCACATACATTTCGCCCTCAGATAAAGCCACATGCCCGTCTCTGAAATCGATTCTGAGACTGCCTTCAAGAACTATGAAGGTTTCGTCGGTGTCTTTGTGATCGTGCCACACAAACTCGCCCTGGATTTTGACCACCTTAAACTGATAGTCATTCATCTCAGCGATGACCTTTGGTGACCATTGCTCTTCAAAGAGGCCAAGCTTGTTTTTGAAATTGATCGCCTGATGGCCCATGTAAACTCCTTTTTCGGTGAAAATTAACTTTTAAAAATTGGACACAAACAGGCAGGCGATAATGGCAAAGCAGCCCGCTTGTTTGTGTTCACAACAGCGCCCTGTTATATGCTTGAACGGTATACCAAAAAATTATGGAATTTGCATTAATAAGAAAACTAAAAAGTTTTGCCCCATGTGAGTTGCCATACACATTCCCAGCGCTAAATTTCTCGATTTTTCAAGCCAGGAAATAAACACAAACGAAAACACAACAAATGACCAAAAGATGGCAAAACCGTGTGTAAAAGTGCCAATTGAATGAATTATCGCCCACAATAACGCCGAAATAAGTGTGGCCTTCCAAATGGAAGCGGTAAACTTTTTAATTATTGAAATACCCAGCCATAACAGCAGCGTTTCAACAACAGGGGCGAATATAACAACACTGAAAAATAATTCACCAATACCTTTCGGAAACTCAGGCGACTCAGCTTCAGGGAAAAACACATAAATCAAAAATGAAATGCTCAACGCAGGTATTGTCGAAATGGCAATAGTACTAAGAAGATAGATAACTTTGCTTTGTGATGTATTCGATAAGAAGTCGAACGGAAACATTAAACTATAAGAGTTCTTGTCCATTTAATCCTAAGTTCCTTGTTTGCCACATAACTCTCCAGGCAGGAGCATGTACTTTTCCCGCTTACCTTGAGTAGCAGTAAACGGGTGTCGCAAAAATGACCAAATCAGAAGACACCAATGTTTCTGTTATTAGAGTGAAGTCGTCAGATTTATTCCGGTGTTTATAATCGTAGAATGAAATTAAAAAGTCCTACAGATCTATTAATAAGACTACCATTGCGCTTCACAGCAAAATGGTAGCGACGACCTGATGTACTTGTTATGTGCCCGTCCTGGAATAAACCGACAACAACGGAAACTGACTGATTCCAAAAGTTATTGTTACCGACAGAGTTTCATGCCCTTTGAATGATTGCATGAATTCAACCGGCCCAATACGCCGCCCGTTTGCGACGATAGCCATTAAGTGCTTTTGAGTTAAAGTGCGCCCACCGGATGCCTGGTTAGTCAGAGTTACAACCGCCCAGCGTTCACCCGAATCGTTGCTCATCAAAACATAGTTGTTTACTTCAAAATCACTTTGCTCCGGCTGAATGTTTTGCTCATTGGGAAAGGCTAACGCCATGCCATTTGGTACAACCCTGTCTACAGAGAGCGCTTCTTCATCAGCATTCGCAGCAAATGTAAAAGCCAATAAAACGAGTAACATCCTTTTCAACTTACTTTCTCCTAATGGCATATAACGCTAAGCTTTGGACAAAAGCGCAATGCGTAAATAGCAAAGCCGCAATGTGTTTTTGTTGCAGTGGCCTGCAAACGACTTAATGTGATGGTCACGGCAGCACAACGTTGTCAAAAAATGCTTCCACTGCTGCGCTTAATGTTAACCGGATTAACCGCATGCTGCCCGCTGAGTTCTCATTAAACAGAATGCGATATTTAGATTTTGTTTTCCAATATTTTTTAGCATCCGCCTAATGACTGATTGCTAAAATAAGATTTACCGCTTCCACTGCCGCCAATAACGTTAATTTTCGTCATTGGTAAATAAAACCTAAAAAGCACCTAACAAAACACACGGGCCAACGATCCGCGCAGCGGTTCAACACCCCGACAACCTCGGGGCGCGAGCGCCGTGTATTGCCAGACACTATTTCGCAGGTGCTCCTGCTGAACCGGCAAGAATGCCACCGTCAATATTGATCTCCGCTCCTGTCAGATAGCCAGACTCATCTGAAGCCAACATGACAGCAACACAGGCTACTTCCTCAGGCAAACCGAAACGCCTGAGCGGTGTGTCTTGCACAAAAGCGGCCATATTTGCCTCGCGCTCAGGGCCATTACCCAGCATAGGCTCCCACATGGGTGTCAGAATTGCAGCGGGGTGAATTGAATTACACCGAACCGTCAAATTCTGCTGTGCACAGTACAACGCCACACTTTTAGTATGATTACGCACAGCCGCCTTACTTGAAGCATAGGCCGCGGCAGTTGGAATACCGACCAGGCCAGAACGCGACGAGATATTAATAATGGATCCCCGACCCGTGCTGCGCATGGCTTTAATGGCGTACTTACAGCCTAAAAATACGCCATCGAGGTTTGTCTCATGCACCTTGCGCCAGGCGTCTAAGGTTGCATTCTCTGGATCATGGGGCACAACCCCCTCTTCAAAGCCTGTAATACCGGCATTGTTAACAACAATATCAAGCCTGCCGTGTGTATCGATTATTTTACCTGTAAGCTTTTGCCAGGCATCTTCATCACGAACATCCAACCCAGCAAAGCAGGCAGATTCACCAAGCGATGACACGACTTGCTGCCCATTGTCCTGATCAATATCCGTGACATAAACAAATGCACCTTCCGCTGCAAAATGACGAGCGATCGACTCACCAATACCTTTTGCAGCCCCGGTGACTAAAGCGATTTTTCCTTCGAGTCTCAACATTCGCTCCTCCTAATGGCTCCCCCCCCCAAGCAGGGGCAAGTGCATGCAGACTGTAATACCGAACGATGTGACGGGAGCCTGCGTGTATTAGTCCCGTTTACCTGGCTCGTTAGCTGCTTTTCGCCAAGGGTTAAACTGTGGACCCAAACTGCCAAGCGCAGAGGAGCCCTGTTAAACGCTTTGCTATGGCTGACAACTCACGTACACGGATAAACGTTAATGCGTTGTTTTATAAAAACTCAATACGTTCTTCTAAGCACTCAAAAGAACCCATTTCAAATTCGCGACATATCCAGGGACGATTTTCATAAATAGTGCACAGTAACGTGTCTCTGTCTAGAGCCGCACACCAACCATCATTTAATCTCATCATTGTTTCACCGCCATACTGATCACGTGAGATGAACTCTTCTGGCACGCCAGTATCAGAGATAATCATAACTTCAAGACGGCAGCAACAAGCTTTGCAGTTTGAGCAGGAAACGTTTGAGGATGAAGGTGTATTAGTTGGTATAAGCACAAGTATCTACAGTTTAGTCAATTGTGCATGATACCGTAAATTTGCTACCAACAACCTTCATTTATGAGATTGTGACTGTAATCTTCCCGATATGAGATTTCGATAAGGCAAGTTCATTTAATTTCTTCTCCTTGAAACATGACGCCTAAATATAGGGCAATAACACGTGCGCTAAAATTGGAGCAAAGCGACTGAGCCCACGTGTTATTGACCCAGTGAGCTTACGACCGGCTACAGCGGTTTGTTATATGCCAGACTAAAACAAAACAGAGTCCAGTTACCAACTAAATGCGCGTTCATTGGCATAAACACCCCCGCATAACGGGCAAAAATAGGTAGGCTATAATTACGAGCGAAGCGAAGGAGCCTGTGTATTTTCGTCTCTAGCGAGCGCATCGAGTGGTTCATGCATTTGTATATATTCTGCGGTTTATTACATCGCGCACTTCTTGCTTCTTAAGTGTTCTTCAATTGATATAAGGATTGCAATAACCCCTGCAAAAACAAATAACGAAATAGACCAGACTAATAAAGGTAATGCGCCCAATGCATTAAAATGAATGCCTGAGACGATGGACCAAACGATAAAACACAAACTTCCCACCAATAGCAATATGGCAATAATTGCAATAGCCCGTGCAAGGAACAGCAATAACTTAAAGTTGTGTGATTGAATTAAAGAAAAAGGTTTCATTTAAACTTCCTTATTTATTTTTACCAATAATATAACGCCTTACAAACCGGCGAAAATACGATAGTATTTTTGTCCCAACGACCGAAGGGAGTGCGTTATGTAATTTTTTATGGCTGCGCACATTCTTTTGCGCACTGAAATGTTTATCATCTTCGATACTACAAAATTAAGAGGCGTGCGACATCTAATTTTGATGTTGACCATAAAACCATTTTTTGAAATTTTTAGGCTTGTTCAGAGAATAAAGGAGACTCTCGTATTCATTAAATTCAGATGCGTCACTATCAAAACTTTGAACAAATACAAACATCTGTTTCGGTATGGTTTCAACGAGCTCACCTTGTAACAATTCAAATTGAGCTTCAGAACAAATGCCGCGATAACCGCCTTTATTATGAACACTTTGAAATATTATAGGTTTGCGAGCTTTGATTGATATAGAACTATTGAAACCGCCCAGTTTGCCCTCTTGAATAATATTGACAAATGTTTGATGCATCTGCAAACATGCTGCTAATTTCACTTGTTCACTAGTTTTTATCTCAGACAACTTAGAACTACAACTAGCTATCAGAATTAGTGCTGTAATGACTGTCGTTAATGGTAGTACTTTCATCCTTTTTACTTTAATCATCAAAATTCCCTGATAAGATTTTTATCAAATGGTAAAGAGCAACGAGGTTTACGTAAAGTTTGTTTAAACCCACATGAGAACCACCATAACGCTAAATTCTGAGGCGGCTGGAGCTCGGCATAAGCTGCTCCAGCCGCGCTAGCGGCGATAGTAACGCCCTGCTATTCAAAGTGACGGCTTACCGCTTTTTTGGTGTTGCAGAAATACTGTACTTTGTGGCTTTGTACCACCAGGTGATCTCTGATTTACTTCCCCAATTTGTATTTAACGTAAAATTACCGACCGGAAATAGCTCTTCATTTTTGTCATAGTCGAAAAGCTTAATAGCAACCTGAGGTAAACCATTTGCTTCAATCACTTCAAACTGTGCTTTGAACTCCTTGTCCTGCACATAATCGACTTCTTTGTTGTAAGCAAAAGCAATTTCAAATTTAGACTCAAAATTATTCACAGTGTCCTTGGCGGGGATTGTCATTTCATTGAGCTCAAAAGCAATTGAGATTGGTGCGTCAGCGGCAAATACGTTTGCGCTTAATAGCAATATTGGTAAAAGTAACTTTTTCACTATTCATCCTTAATTAGTATCTGGAATTGGACCGGAGTTTGTACAACACCAAAATAAGCGGTAGCTGAGTGCTCTTCGCAGATATCCATCTCCATTCTTTTGTTATACGTTGATATATTCACCATATCAATCAATTTGGTTTATATCTTTTTTAAACACCAATACCATTAAATAAATAAGCGCTAAAGGTGGAATCATCACCGAAAAAAATCCAATCGCGGCAACTAACTTTGGAGTTTCGGTTTTGCGTTTGCCCAAATAGTAGCTCACCCGTGCCACTATGATAGCGAGCACTGAGAATACCAAAAAAGCTATGATTTGCCCGATAAGTGTTGCATTAAATTCCATTATCATTTAATTCCCTTGTTTGACGTATAACGCTAAGTTTTGGGGCCACTTCGGAGCGCAGCGGAAAATTTGCCCGACAGCAGCACCTTGCTAAATGTCGATTTCAATTTGCCTTGGCCTCGATAAATTTCTTAATTTTATCTGGCAATAGTGAACGAGCTTTTTCAGCTAGTGCCTTTTCATTTTTTTGCCATACAACACCGAGATATACTATTAATAATCCGATTGCAGTAAGTGTCATCGGAAATAACCAGCTGTCTTCAAATACTTCCTGAGCCAGGTGGCCCAAATACAGACATGAGCCTAGGGCGCCAAAAACAACGAACACTCTTCTGACGATGACAACGCCCGCGATTATCATGAACAGATTTACACAGAAGTAGATAAACTTCGAAATCTCACTGTCAGAATCCTGCGCGGTCATTCCCCCCCAGAACGCCATTACCCCCAAAATATATAGCCAAAACGCATAATCAATCCTGCTTTGAGATCTGATATCAATCCAGAAGGCTCCGAAAATCATCAGTATGCCGAAATACATTGTGACTAAAGCACGAAACTCGAAATCGTAGTAATCGCCCATAATCATTACCGCGACATCCATTGACATATACCAGGTCGTTACAGCGATCGGCATTACCAGGAAAGGATACTTATATCGCCAGACAACGATCAGGCCGACTATCAGCGTAGCGAGCTCCATATACAACCAGTGCCATTTAATATACTTGTGGTACTCCCGATAAACGCTCTCGTCTGGCCAAAGGCCAAGCGCTTGCTGCAGTCCGTATACAGCCAAAGGGGTCAGGGAAACGGAGAAAGTGGCACAAATTCCTGCGGGAATCGCGTAGCCCTTTTCCTGGAAAATGCCGGCTAATATGAGGCCAATTCCTGCGTAGGCCAACGAGATAAAAAATATTCCCCATCCCCCAAAGGCTTCCCATCCTAAATTCATGAAGAGAGTCATCGCGCCAATTGCAATTAGACCTCCCAGGTAGTAAAGAACATTTGTGAAATTAAATGTTGGCCCCGTGCTCGGTAAGCTAGCTAAATAATTATGCAGCTTTACCGCCTGTTCAGCGGTTATTATGTTCTCTACGACAGCATCATCGAGGTTTTTTCTGGTAATTTTCATCTGTAATGGAACCTTTGTGACAAGTCTCTTGGCATCTAACGTTTTCAGCAGCGGAGACCGAAGCGAATTCGCTGACTGAACTTGTTAGTGTTTAATTCTCTCCAAAAGGGCGTTCACTTCCTGAATTATCATATCTGGTTCGTCGTTCTGTGGGAAATGGTAACTTTTTTCTGTTAATACGGCTTTTCCCTGAGGGAATGCACTCGCCCATTTGGAATGCAATTCCCCCCACATTTCTCGGGCTTCATCGGTAAAAAAAAGTAATGGAGGGTTATCATACTTTTTTATTGATGCAACGACTGTCACCGGAATATCCGGTATCTCAGGATAATCGGGCAAGGGTCGTTTAGCCCAAAAATCCAGATACTGATTAGACATACCATTTTTCAGATCATCCAGTTTCACTTGAGCAATTTCTATTTCTGCTTTCTCAAGGTCAATTTTTCTCATAATATCAACATCATGTTCCGATGCTGGCTCAATTAGCATTAACCCAGATACCCATTCAGGATAGGTTGCAGCAAAGCATCTAGCGATGTACGCCCCATATGAATGGGCCACGTATACTACTGGGCTTTTAATATTTAAAGCTTCAAGAACTAAACGAGCCTCTTCTGCATACTCTTCAGAGCTGTAGTTCTTCCTAACTTGCTCTGATTTGCCGTTACCAACCCGTGAGTAACGAATGACACGACTGTTAATGGAGAGGCTATCGAAAATAGGATCCCAATCAGATAAGCCTGCTGCCCCCCCGGCCTCTAAAAACAGGACATGTTTGCCTTTGCCGGCCATTTCGTATTCCACATCATAGCCATTTACCGTGATGAAGCTAGATTTAGCAAAAACAACCACTGGGGCAATAAGACTTAAAAATAACCATACGGCTTTCACATCTTCTCCTTAACACTAACTTTTAAACAAGGGGGCGCATACGCGTGGGCTAAAATCAGGAACGAAGTGACGCAGCCCATGTGTTAGCGTCCCAGCGGGCCTGCGAGCGATTTAATGCGCTCGTTATGCGCAATGTGCTACACGTGTAGCGCATTGCTACAATATAATAACGAACTATCAGGAGACATATTATGGCAACCTCAAGCGTAAGACTAGACCAAGAGCTAGTTGAAAAAGCGACTATTATGGGCAAAGCACTGAACCGAACTATGCCAAAACAAATTGAGCATTGGGCAAAGATAGGTGAAATGATGGAAGATAATCCTGATTTGCCATACGAATTCGTGAAACAGGCAATTATTTCCAAAGCTGAAAAAGAGGCCGGAAAATTGGAGCCTTACGATTTTGGCTAAAATTACCAGTGTTTTACAGACAGCTAATTTTAGAGAGCAGTAAAAAAGTTACATCAGAATCAGAAAAAAGACTTGGATAAAGCCGTAAGGGAACTAATCGAAGATCCTCTCTTAGGAGAGCAGAAAAAAGGCGACCTAGCCTTTCTTCGCGTGTACAAGTTCAAGATGGTCAAGCAGTTAACTTTACTTGGTTACAGCTACGAGGATGGCACTGTAATACTCGAATTGATAGCACTTGGCGCTCATGAGAACTTTTACCGCGATATTAAAAAGTTATTCTGACCAATTGAGTATAACGTTTGTAGCAGCGAACGTAACGAATCCGCTGACCGCACTTGTTAGTTACATACCGTATTTCTGTTGATGCTGAAATAATCCTTTAAGTGCATTATAGAGACCGGCTACCATAGTGAAGTCATGAGGCTCATGTTCAAACTCATCTAATCGCAAATTTAAATCAATGTTGCGATTTCTCAAAATAGTTTGCGCTAAAGAATCATAAACCTGACGCATCTCCCCACCTTCGCTGCCTATATCCATATAGAGATAATTTTGAATATGCTTTTTGGTAGCGACATATTGTTTTGTAGCTTTTGATGTTTCGCGATCTCCCCACCAGACAGCCGGACTAAACGCTAAATGAGCCTGAAAAACATTAGGGCGAGAGTGAAAACTATGCATAACCAATAGACCAGCTATTGAATGACCTGCAAGGACGTTGAAGTTGCTGGTGCGATACCTTTCGTTTATCGTTGGTATGAGTTCTTTTTCCATGAAGTCCAGGAATTTGTCACCGCCACCACCTTCACCAACTGGACCTCTGGGGTCTTTGTTCACAGTCGGAGCGAAATCTCTCAGACGATTGCTACTGGTGACACCTACAATAATGTGTTCATTTGAACCGTTAGATGAATGTAGTCTCTGAAACATGCCTTTTACCAGCTCACCATTTAGCTCACCATCTAAAACAAATAAAACTGGGTAAGTTTTTATTGTCTCTGACTCGTAAGATAAAGGTACGCGCAACGATTATATTTGGTGTCTCCGCAACAAATTTAGACTGGAGTATTTCAATATTTACAAAATTCGACGCATTAACAGCGGTTGAAATTAAGGCAGCAAGGACTAAAAAAACAATTTTCAAAATTTAAAAACTCCCTTTCCGGGTGAAAATGTCAAAAGGCATAGGCTTATAACGCCCCCATAACGGCAATTACCGCAGACTAAAATAGGAGCGCTAGCGACGGGAGCCTGCGAGTAATTGTCCCAGCGAAGCGTGTTTATGGGATTGTTAGCTGCCACCTGCCGCCATAACTATAGCCCCCAAAAAGACCGCTGGTACCGTAATTACTGAGTCTATAACTATAGTTGCTGGTGTTGCTGCTATTTTTCCGGCAGTTTCGGTAAAAGTTGACGGCTGTGCTACTGCAATCTGGCGACGTTTTTCAAGCTTTTCCAAAGGTAATATGCCTTCAACGATATAGCGTCTACCTCTTATGTTTTCGGTTAGTTTGTATCGATGCAACAATTCGTCTTTTTTGAAACCTAATGCAATTAGTTCATTCTCTAATTCGGATGATGGAAACTCGTCAGCAAGAGTTAGAGATACATCGCCTTCAATAGTATTGTCCTTGTTCAATTGGAATTGATCGAAGTAAGGATAAAACTCCTCTTTTCGCGATAAGAGAAGTGCTTCTGCGAAGTTTTTATTGATGTTGAACAGATAAGCTGAATTTGAGGATGTAACGAATAGTTGACTTGAATCACTTTTAACATAAAAGCCATCAACCCATTCCTGCTCATAGTTTGGAGCCCACAAGGCTGTTGTACAACCCGACAATAAAAGAACTACAAAAAACAGCATTAACTTCATATAAATTCCTTTTATATCAAAAAAAGCAGAAAATTCTTCGAGGAGCACTAGCGTCAAAAGATGGCAGCTAACACCCCGCTTAGGGCCAATAACCACATAAGCTAATGGCAATTGATAGAGCCAACAACCCCAAATGCCAACCTGTTAAAAGTCCAGGAACTATACCCGCTAGTAAAAAGTATTGTGGTTTAAACATAGAAAATTTATTTAACAAAAGTGCTAGCGGGACACCGTAAATTAGCATTATTAGATAAACGACAATCAGACTAAAACAAGCCACCATAAAAGCGCCCGCAAAGCCGTCCAATATTAGTTCGCTACTAAAAGTAGCAGCTATGAAATAAGGGAATACCAGTAAGGGACTAAGCACTGCACCTTTGATTACATCAGCAATAGTTACCATGGTGTACAACGTTCAGCACAACAGCAAGGGTGTGGATGGCGGAATTTCTGGAACAAAAATAGTGACATACCTATACTTGTCTGATGATGCGTCTGGTTATATGCCATTGATATAAAAAAACACTGTCCAATTGCCTGTCATATGAGCCAAGCTCGGCAATAGCACCCCCTTAAATTTATTGTATAGCAAAACGAAAATTATTCCTGATAGAAAATGAAAAGCTAGGCCTATATGAGAGGTGTCTAAGTGTATAAATGTAAAAAATATAACAGAAGCCAAGCTACCAATTAAAACATTACACCTCTGAGTCAAATCTTCCAGCACAATACCACGGAAATATAATTCCTCAGCTATTGAAACAATTCCTAATGCGACAAAATAAAATAGATATATATCGCCGAACAACTCTTGTTTATCAGGCTGAGTAAAAAATGAAACCTGTAGAAATTTGTAGAGACCAAATAATACTAATATTGTTAAAACAATTACGAAAGAAGCTTTACCGAGCTTAATTCCTTGTTTAGTAATTAGTGATGCCCCAATTCCAGCAACTAAGAGGAATACTCCATGTGCAGATAAAGACCGAAGCTCAGTGGTAATGAAGCTACTTGAAATTAGCTGAAGTACTACATAAATTAGTGCACCATATAAAATTCGTCGCACAAACCTATCCTTGGTATATAACGCCCCAATAAGCGGTGGACGCGCTTTTTGCGGCCATCCGTCTTCATTGGTTTGTTATTTGCGTTACACAAAAACATAAATAAGCACCATTAAAACAGGAACACCAACCCAAAATATCGGCGATTGATGAATGGGAATAGGCCCAGACTTATCAAACTCTAACTTTGTTATAAATAGATAATGACATACCGGCATAACCACGAGATAAATGACTACTTTGACAAGAACACTTATGAATGCCTCATCATTTTGCAGCCCTGAATATCCTGTGAAGACCAGACATAGCAACAAGAATTTCCAATTTTCCTTTATGTATTTGTTCATAACATCCTTTTAGTAGAGCACCACATATAACGCTTAACATATGGGGATTTTGCGAGTGTTTTTGGCCGAAGGCCATCGAGTAAAATTCCCATCATGATGTTTTTGTTAGGCATGCTTCTATTGGGGCTTAGTATAAAAGGTTATTCCGCCAGTGTGTTTTGCAACTAAGTTGTATACGATACAAAAAACAGCTACTAACATATAAGTAGCTGCAAAATTTAACACCGGCAAAAAGAGAAATAAGAAAAATTTCCCATCACTACTGGTAACAGTTATCGAAACAATGAATTCGAACGCTACTTTAGTTTCCACTCCTACTGCTAATGACACTATACCTATAATCGATATTAATATACTGATGACTGCAGCTAAGAGTGCGAGCGTTTTAGATGTTTGAGTTACATTGAGCTCTACAATTTCTGATTTCATTTTGACTCTCCTTGTCTGTATGCCTAACGCCCACATAAGGGGCAATAACACGTGGGCTAAAATTGGAGCGAAGCGACTGAGCCCACGAGTTACTGTCCCAGCACGCCCCGCGTGCGTCTACAGCGGTTTGTTATGTGACATTTGCTTATTAGCGTGAGCTTTGTTGTTCACTGAAACATTAAATACAGACAACCCTAACGTTAGCAAAAGAAAAAAAGCCCCAGCAATAACCATCCCGATAACACCAAAGTTGCTATGGTTGTTAAACTTGCTGGCAATATCACGAAGTATTTCACCGTTAAGTACCAATTGATTTGGCTCAATATTCTTTGATGCAAGTGACTCAATTTGAATATCGTATATTGAGAAGAGGAATTCTGTTGTAGTATTCGTTGATTGATAAATGTACCAGGCTGAAACCCAGAACAACAGTCCAACAACCATGAAAAGTGATTGAATAGGTTTTGAATCAATGCTTACTAATATGGTTTTCATAAAACTTCCCTTGTTACATAACACCTAAATATGGGGCACGAACAGGCAGGCGATAATGGCGAAGCCGCCTGCCTGTTTGTGTCCCAGCCCGCCTGCGGGCGAAATAATTTTTTTGTTATGTACCTTGCTTAAAATAACAACTCAGCGAATGTGCCGATATTAGCGATAACTAATCCGACAATTAGGCCATAGTAAAAAGCTCTAGATACTCGATCATTTACCTTTTGCCGTTCGATTTCCTTCAGCATTTTATCAACAGAACCGCATGTTTCAGTAAATTGACTAAGTTTATACTTGGTCTCTCCGTTAAGCGGGACGCAATACTGTTTATGATTTTTAAAGAAACTTCTTAGTTCTGATTGTCTGTAACCTGTTTCTAAGGAGAGAGTAATCACGCCAACTCCTTCTTTACCGGAAGATTCCAACGCCTCTAGAACTTTTCGCGCTTCTATGCTCATCTAAGCTTCCTGTGTTTATCACTTCTGGAGGTACATAACACCCCGCTTAGGGACAATAACACGTGGGCTCAGTCGCTTCGCTCCAAATTTTAGCCCACGTGTTATTGTCCCAGGGAGCTTGCGACCGACTACAGCGGTTTGTTAGTACCCGTGAACTAAAACAACCTTGTACCTGCTTTAGTTAACGGCTTTTATTACGACTTTTGATTATTTCTTTGTAACTGATGTATGTAAAGAATGGAACCATAATATAAATAACCAAAATGACATCGAGTGCCACCAAGGCATAAACCATTTCTGCTTGCCCGATTGAGCCACAGAATTCCCAGTTAAAAACTTGAATGCATTCATATACTGATGTAGACCACACATACCCAGTACCGCCAATAACAATGCACAGCAGTACGATACTTCGTACCATTTTAAGGTATAACGTTTTAGATGGTTTTACCTTCAATTTTTCCATTCCTTTGGGTACTAACGCTTAACATATGGGGATTTTAGGAGCGCTGTTTCAGCGAGTAAAATTCCCACCATGATGTTTTTGTTATGTTTTCTTGTTGCACTTTGGACAAGCATTTGGTGTTTATGTGAGTCCTAAATTGTTAATGCCAATTGCGATTTTGTGACCACAATGATTACATTTTTGATAACTTGAAAATGCATAAATTATCATGGCTAAAGTTGAACCAATACCAAACCACAAAATACTAAATATAATTCTACCGTTACTAGCCTGAATTATCACATTACCTGCAACAAACCCACCGACCAAAACGATTACCATCACGAATCGCCAAAATATAGCTCTTTGATAAACGCTAAACATGCTCATCTGAAAACATAACACCCCGCTTAGGGGCGAAAATACGTGGGCTATAATAACGAGCGAAGCGAGGACAGCCCACGTGTTTTTGTCCCAGCACGCACCGCGTGCGTCTACAGCGGTTTGTTATGTAACGTCACCGCTAAATCCAAATTTTTTCCTACTTAAAACTAACGATACTAGAACAACTAATCCGACAAATGTACCAACTGGGAATATGAAGAGTAACAATGCTGAATATATTATTAACACCCAAAATAGCCATCTTGTTCGATAATTTAGGCCCACAACAGAAAGTGTTAAAAGGCAAATCGCAACTAAAGATAAGAATAATCCTAAGATCGTAGACAAAGCCGCTGATGACATTTCTTCTTTTGATATTTCAGGTTTGTTTTCTCCAAACAGCGTTATCTCCTGGAATGAAGAAGACATAATTAAATAAGAGTCAACAATTCCCCAAAGCGGCGCCCAAAAAAGCAATAGTCCAAAAATCGCCACGTATTTCCCTATAATTTCCTTGCTCACCATCTCTCCTCACTTAGTTACATAACGCCCCAATTTGGGGAAATTACGAGTGTTTTGCCACGCAGTGGCAGCGAGTAATTTTCCCAAGCCAGCTTGCTGGCTGAACAACATTGGCTTGTTATACACTACCACACCCGCCCCCTAGCTTTAAAAAATACTGCGATAACAAACGATGCAATAAATATAAAAACGTTCAAAAAAGTTGATGGCGATAAGAAAGTGATACTTCCTTTGACACAAAAACCAATGAATGAGATTAAAAATATTAATGCAAAGTAAAAACTCAATGAACCAATAGTTGAGGCTAATGCCCTGTTAAAATCTGGCTTGACTGGAAATGATATTAGTAAGCCAACAATAAAAATTATGATGCCTGAAATAGCTATATTTAGCCCAGTATACACAGCACCATATTGTGCAGGAAAAATTGCCATCACAAAGCTAAATGCTGCAATGATTAAAAATAATTCGCTTGTTTGTTGTAGGCTCATAGTTTAAATAGCGTATAACGCTTTTTATAAATGGCGCGCGTTGTTCGCGCGTCCAGTGGAGGCCGTTTTTTTGGCCGTAACAATATTTAATAAATTTGTTATACGCACATTAACCATTTTACGGGACTTTATTGAATAGTAAATATATAAAAGCACGAATGAAAATCCCCCCACAAAAGCAGGTCTATAGAAGTCAAACGCAGACTCTGAATGTATTAATAGTTGATATATAGCTGTACCAATAGAAATACCTATTGCCATTTTTAAACAGTAAACAAATTTATTTTTCATAACTAAACTTCCTTGTGCTTATAACACTTTAGTTAAACGGCACGCTCGCCGTAGTAAAAACATCCGCCGCTGCGAATCGTGTCCGTTTGAACGCTTTGTTATACGAACGCGAGTAAAAATGCTTGGCTAAACTTAGCGACGAAGGAGCGCAAGCCAAGCGTTTTACGTCCTTTTGAGTAAATTGTTATATACCGTTATTTAGTTTTCGGACATGGTTTTTCTGATCCAATCACTATAAGTAGAAATTCTGACCTGGTAAGACTTTTTTCCGTAATGACCAGCCGCAAACTCTTCTAAATTTCCCTCAATATAGTCCCAGCTAAACAAGGCAACTAAATATTTTTTTCCTTCAACGGCCATAATCAAAGGGCCACCGCTATCACCGGAACCGTCAATCCCTTCAAGGTCAAGAGCTTTTTCACCGGAGTCAAAAGTGATTGATAACCAATTAGTATGGGCTTCTTCAATTCTATTTTGCAGAAGTCTAAATTTTCCCTGAGTTCCTTGAATAGAACCAGTTATACCATTTCCCGTTGTCCCTCTGCCATACCCTGTTATTACTTGGTTGAGCTCTTTGTTTTCAGAATATATGTCAATGGGGGCGCTATCTGGTAAGTCAGAACTTAACTTTACTAAAGCAATATCGTGGGCAGTCATCATAAAGTCCATTAAATCAGAAGCGTCCCCACTTAACATGCTCTCAGGAATATCCGTTATACCGGGATGGATGATTACCTTTTCTACTTCAACTTCGTATTCGCCGATTTGTAGTGTTTTATCAATAATATTTGGTGGTAAAAGGTGTGCTACCGTCACGACCCAATTAGGAGCTATCAAAGCACCATGCCCGCCATCTGGCATATCGACGAAAAACGATGGTGTTTTTTCTAATTCATACTTGCTAGCTTGAACATCATGGCGAACGACTATCGCCAAACTATCGAAGGAAAATATTAGTATGCAGGCTAAGTATATATATTGAATGACTTTCATTTAATTTCCCTATTTATGTTTTTATTAGACTTGCGAAGAAGTTTATTCTTTGAGGTATATAACGCCCGCTTAAGTGGTGAGCAACGCTACCACAACACTCAATCATTACACCGTAAACACACAAGCCGAATCAAACCAAAACCGCCGAGCGTTGCGAATCCGTCTTAAAGCGTTTGTTATATGTTTGGTCACACCTTATCCGCAAAATAAGCCATGATTTCTTCTGTAGTCATTTCCTTAGTCTCGTTGGCAAAGCAATAATAGCTCGGGCGCATGTCACTAAAATATTGCATATCCATTTCCAACCCTTCTAGATTTGGAAATAAACCCACTGGCATATTGTACTCGCCTGTTTCTTTAAACTTATAGAACAGATGAGTTCCACACTCAGTACAAAAACCACGAGAAGCCCAAGAGGATGATTTGTACATTTTTACCTTATCATCACCTTCAATTTTCACTTGAGTACCACATTTCACCGCAAAGAATGGCGCACCTCCCCAAGTTCTGCACGATTGGCAGTGACACACTGTAAACTTAGGATTTACGTTTTCAGCGGTAATTTTTACAGCACCACAAAGACAGCTAGCCTTAGACATTGAGATAACTCCTAAATTGATGAAACATATAACACCCGCATAACGGGCAAAAATACGTAGGCTACAATACCAAGCGAAGCGCAGGGAGCCTACGTGTTGTTGTCCCAGCGAGCCCGCGAGCGAGTTTATGCGTTTGTTAGTTGCCGTAAATTCAATGGGTGTGCTAACATTTGTGTGTACATTTCATAAGGAGTTTACCATGGATACCCGTATTCAGTTTAGAGTAGATGAAGAAACTAAACGGCTAGCTCAGATAATGGCCGAAAGCCAAGGACGCACTTTAAGTGACGCTTGTAGAGAGCTTACGGAAGAACTCGCTGAACAGCAACGAAAAATAATTACTCATGATCAGTGGCTTACTGAAGAGATTAATGCTGCGTTCAGCAAATTAGAAAGTGGGCAAAGCAAGTTCGTCAGTCATGAAGAAGCGAACTTGGACATGGAAGCTCGAAAAATGAAAATTAGGAATAAAGCCAAAAAATGATCTTATGGGAAAAAAGCTCGTTGGACGATCGTGAGGCTATTTTCGAGTTTTTATACGAATTTAACCCATTAGCAGCAGAAAAAACGGATGCAATAATTGAGAAAAAAATTGAAAACTTGAACCAGCAACCTCTTATGGGAGTGGAGAGAGAGGGTATACCGGGAAGATTGTTAATAATTCCAGAGGTTTCAATGATTGTTTCATATTTCATAAAAGACGACATTATTCACATTCTTCGAGTTTTACACCAAAAGCAAAAATTTCCTGTAGGCAACTAACGCCCCAAGAAGGGGCAATAATACGTGGGCTAAAATACGGAACGAAGTGACGGGAGCCCACGTGTTATTGTCCCGCTTACTTGGTTTGTTAGGTGAAAAAGCTAACACAACCTAGGCTTGGTTTAGCAATGAATTTCTGCATTTTCTACAACGAAGCTCTACGTGCATAAAAAGCTTGGTGTAAACCCCAAAGACAGAAGCGACAATACCTGCAACAAACACATACAAGAATGAAGGCGCAAAAAGCACGAAGGCCAAAAAGGTAATGGCATAAAGCATTAGTGCAAGCGAAAGAAGCGAGTTCCGAATACTTTTTGAAAAGACATACTCCGCCTCGTTGTAACAAAGCAAACAGCAAGCGATATCTTTTTTCTTCAATCCAAAGGTAAACATTCCAGTGTCACCTAACCTTTAAGCTTTGGGGCGCAGGCACGGGGCCATAATCGCGAAGCGGCCCCGTGAATGCGTCATCAAACCTTGCGTGCATCTGTCAGTTTTGAAGGCCGTTCTGTCATTCTCTATGAGCGGGTATTTCCATTTTCTCAATACAATTCCCCGGTCAGTCACAACCCTTTTTTACGAGAATTAGCAGGCATTCTGCCTCAGCGTTGTTGCCCCCTTATCGTCACCGATGCTAGCTACCGCAACACATGGTTCCGTGAAGTGGAAAGGCTTGGTTGGTTCTGGCTTGGCCGTATACGTGGTGAAGTTGGCTTTCGTGAGCAGGGCCAATCAAAATGGCGCAGCAACAAGTCTTTTTATCCTTCAGCCAACGCCAGGGCGCGTTACCTGGGGGTTGGTTAGTTTGGGCGAAAAAGCCCGATTAATGCTTGTTTGCATTTGTTTAAAGCCAAATCCAAAGGCCGCAAAGACCAACGTTCTTCGAAAGCGGGACGTCATCACAATGCACAACAAAATTATCGGGATAGCAGTAAAGAGCCCTGGCTACTGGCAACGAATATCCCCGCAAAATCAATGCCCTCAAAGAAACTCGTCAACCTCTATGCCAAGCGAATGCAGATAGAAGAAAGCTTCCGGGACATAAAAAGCCCTCAGTACGGACTGGGGCTTCGCCACAGCAGAACACGCTGCCCTAAACGATTCGATGTGCTGTTGCTCATTGCGATGCTTGCCGAATGGCTGCTCAGGCTGATTGGGATCATAGCGTACAAGCACAATTGGCAACGTGCTTTCCAGGCTAATACCATCCGAAATCGTCCGGTACTCTCACTAATCAGGCTCGGACGGGAAGTTCAAAAACGCCGGCGGGATTACCCCGTTTCAATCTCTGAAATTAGGTGGGCTATCACTCAGTACATCCGGAAAGTTCACGTTACCGGAATACCTGAATTATGAGGGGATCCCCCAGCGCTCCAATATGGGGCGCACAAATGCATGGCTATAATTAGCGACGAAGGAGCGCAAGACATGCGTTTTGCGTCCTTGCCATAATTGGCTTGTTAGAGATACCTAGAACGGAAAAAAACTCAAACTAGTCGGCCTAATTTGAGATTTTAGGGTCAGATGAAAATTCACCCTATTTTTCATCTGACCCTAATTACTTAAAACGTAGGTTACCTGTTATTCTTCGAAACTTCCCCCATATTCTTTCGGAACAAGATCTACCTCTTCATCGCCCGTTTTTATTAGGTTGACGATCATTTGCGCGGCTAATGATGGTTGATGTGCGATTGACATAGCGCCGGCTTCTTGTTCTTTAGAAGTGTTTAAGCCGGATTTCACCGAGCCATAGAACTCGGTCGCTGTCATGAAGGGGTGTAGCAAAGAGACAGTGATACCTGCATCCGCTAGTTCAAGCCGTGCCACTTTTGAGATCATGTTCAGTGCTGACTTTGAGCTCGTATAAGCCGCTGAACCTGGGTAAGTTGCTAAGGTCGCGCCCGAGCTAACATTGATGATGCACCCGGCTTGTTGTTTGCGCATCAAGGGAATGACCGCTTGCATCATATTCAGTGGCGCAACGGTATTGAGATTTAATAGCTCCCGAAAGTCTTCAATGCTAATGTCTTCAATCGTGGCATAGAGTCCCTGTCCCGCGTTGTTGATCAATACATCGATTCGGCCGTATTTTTCTTGCGCGATCTGGACGGCTTTTTGAACCTCGATGGGGTTGGTTACGTCGCAGGGTAAGGCCAGAACATCGTTTCCCAGCGTTTTTGCTAGATCATCAAGTCGATCTTGCCGTCTTGCTAATAACACGGCTTGAGCACCTGCTTGAACGACCGCACGTGCTGTCGCTTCACCAATACCAGATGATGCGCCTGTAATGAGGACGACTGAATTTTTAATTTCCATGGCATATTTCCTATTCGAAAGACGTGGAGTGGTTAAAATAAACAAACATGTACTTCAGAGAGCCCATTAGGTATCTCTATTACACTGTTAATATTTATAACAAACCCACTAAACGCTGGCGTGTTAGTTTCTATCTATAAAATGCCTATTCCTGCTTAATTTATTGAGGCTTGATGAAAGCTATGCTAGAAAGAGTGATATGAATCATCCGCTTGAAAAACTAAGGTATCTTGTAGAAAAACGGGCTAAATCCGTACTTACCCAAACCAAAATTCCTCGTTTGGATATTCTTAGAGTTGGTCAGCCGACTGAGCTTTTTCCTGAGATCTATCAACCCCTGATTAGCCTAATCCTGCAAGGGAGTAAAAGGATTGTCATCGGGGATCAAGTCGTCGACTATCGTGCGGGACAAAGCTTTATTACATCCGTCGAGGTGCCTGTAATTGCCGAAGTGGTTGAATCGACTCCGACTTCCCCCTATCTGGCTTTGCGGCTTTCTCTCGACCGAGCGTTAGTGACAGAGATTTTATGTGAGATGGATAGCCCCTTGAGCTTGTCTGAGACGAGAGGTTTTTGCATTGATCAAGTGAGTGATGATCTTGCTGATGCATGGTATAGGATGATCCGTCTTAGCGATCATCCGGATGATATCGACTTAATCGCGCCTCTTATTGAACGCGAGATCCTGTATCGAATGCTGCGCGGCCCACAAGGTGCGGTGTTAAGACAAATAGCCGGTATTGATGATCGTTTTTTCCAAATCAGAAATGCCATTACATGGATTCGCAAACACTACGCCACGGCATTTCGGGTGGAAGAACTTGCCGCTACCGTGAACATGAGCCCGTCGGCTTTTCATCGACGTTTCAAGGCAACGGTTGGATTGTCGCCTCTTCAGTATCAAAAACAGATCAGATTATATGAAGCGCGCAGGCTACTCTTTACTGAGCTTGGCGGCGTCGCTGCCGTCGCTTTATCAGTGGGGTATGAGAGTCTGTCACAATTTAGCCGAGAATATTCTCGGCTGTTTGGCGCGCCCCCCGCACGTGACATCAGAACGCTTCGCCAAACAGCGAAAGGAGGTCTGCCATCAGAATTTTATGATTAAATGATAAAACCAGACACCCATGAATAGGGTTCTACCCCGTTTTTACGGACGGTTTAATAAAGACGTAAACTTGTTGTCTTGATTAGCAAGTCTACGTCGCATTCTCGGATTATGGAACCGCTCAACATAATCAAATATATCTGCTCTGGCTTCATCTCTTGTTCGGTACTGTCGATAGTTGATGCGTTCACGTTTCAACACGCCGAAGAACCCTTCACAGGCCGCGTTATCTGCACAATGCCCAACGGCGCTCATGCTGCTGGTTAAATTTTTCTGCTTCAGCAGCCGCTGATAATCGCCACTGGTAAATTGTGTACCGCGATCAGAGTGCAGGATCAAGTGATGTTGTTCCTGGCGTTGCCATACGGCCATCTCAACAGCCCGCATTACCATATGACGGTCCTGACGATGATGCATCGACCAGCCAACAATGAGTTTGCTGAACAGATCCAGCACGACACACAGATAGAGCTTTCCTTCCAGCGTGCCGACCTCAGTGATATCGGTCACCCATTTTGTTTCTGGTTCAAAGGCGTAAAAGTCACGTTTTAAATGGTTGGATAGTCCAGCTGGTCGCACTGATTTGCGCTTTGCACCTCAGCCCTTCTTACGCGGCCAACCATAAAGTCCATTCACAGCCATCAACCTGGCGACACGATTTAAGCTTGCCTTTATCCCTTCAGCCAGGAGGTCTTCGTGCATACGAGGCGCACCAATAATGCCGCCACTGTCGTCATGGATTTCGCGCATTCGCTTTAGCAGTTGTGCGTTTGCTCGTTCTCGCGCACTTGGCTGACGCTCCACCCAAGCGTAATAACCGCTAGGAGAGACGTTCAGACAACGGCACATGAGACGAACAGAGAAGGCATCGCGGCAACGCGATATCGCCAAATACCTTACGGTAACTCTTTGGCGAAGAACGTTGCCGCTTCGCGCAAAAAATCCCTTTCCTTTTTAACTTTGGCAAGTTCGCGTTTCAATCTTGTCATTTCCTCATCACGCGGGGAACCGCTGCCTTTAAATGCTTTATCTTTAGACTGCTCAGCTTCACTCTTCCAGCGACTCAGGAGGTTGGGATTGATACCGATATCCAATGCAATTTGACGACAACTGGCATCAGGCTGCTGTGCTAGCAACACCGCTTCGTGTTTGAACTCTGGGGAATACTTTCTTCGTTTGGTCATAGACACTCCTTTCAGGCATAGTATGCCTCTTTATGAATGTGTCCGTAAAATCTGGGTAGAACCCGTTAGGCATTGAGCTTATTAGCCCAACGATTTGTAACTAACAAGTACAAGCAGAAAAGCAGTAAGAATACATTTACTGCGACCAATAAGTAGTAAGTCTCTGGACTTTGTTGAACATAGTAGTCTGTTTTGCCTTTCCAGGATATATAACCGTCTTTAAATGCAATAAAAAGTTTATGTGTTAAGAATATGCTCAAAAGCGAAAGTATTACTTTTACAAATGCTAGTTTAGCGAAGTTATTTCTACTGTTAAGTCTTTGTGTTTCTTTGGGTTGAATAACTTTAGCGTCGATTTCTTGGCTGATTTTAAAATACCGGTGAATGTGAGTATTACGATCAATTGATTCTCGGGCTTCTAGAAGCTCCTTGAGATCATAGTTTGAGTAGTCCGGTTCCATCTGAATATACTCCTTAAATGCCTAACACCCCGCTTAGGGGCAATAACATGTGGGCTATAATATCGAGCGAAGCGAGGACAGCCCACGTGTTTTTGTCCCAGCAAGCTCCGCTTGCGTCTACAGCGGTTTGTTATACCTACTTTTTAACATGATTGACGTTGTAGGCAGTTACATTCACTTTAACTTTTTCGCATGGGTTTTCTGAGTCTTTACCAATGCAGTATCCAGTAAACCAAATATCTCCCAGACCTAAATGCATGCCATAAGAACTAGCAAATAGATCTGCGAATGTCTGCTGTTTGACCCTTTCAAGCATTTCACTTGTTACGATATCAGCATAATTCTTAACGAATTCATCTTTACTAAAATATTTTGAACCGCTATCAAAGTTGACTCTAATGGGATAGTCGTTAAGGCTGGCAACCTTTTCGATATCTTTCGCAATAAGGGCATCCTTCAACTCATAGAAAAAGTGTTCATATATCTCACTTTCTCCATATAAAGATTTAATCCTATCTCTTGATTCTTCATCTGTTGCGGCAAAAGTATTACAAGATACGATCGTGATTAATAAAACTAAAATGTTTCGCATATTCACCAGTAGGTATAACACCTAAATATGGGGCACAAACAGGCAGGCTATAATGGCGAAGCCGCCTGCATGTTTGTGTCCCAGCCCGCCCGCGGGCGACATAATTTTTTTGTTAGGTGACATTGCTTAAACATCCCCTTTGGGTAAGACAACAAGTAAAAATGTAGCCACAGGCCCTAAAAAAAGAGAGATTAGAAACCAAATTAGGCCCCTACGGCATTTGGACTGTGCTAGACCTGCATTGATCAGAGCCAGTGTTCCCCACCCGACAAAATACTGACTGCTATTTGCAATTCCTTCTGACATTACCATTTCCTTGTGAATTGAGACTGTTTGAAATTATAAAATATATAGTTAAAACTACATGACACTATGTTGAAAATCAGTGGCACATAACGCCCCACTTAGGGGCACAAATACGCAGGCTATAATCCAGAGCGAAGCGAAGGGAGCCTGCGTATTTGTGTCCCAACGAGCGCCAGCGAGTGACTAAAGTGGCTTGTTATGCCCGCCCCGATTAGCCCTTTTATATTTTTCCTGATATGCACGACGCTGTTTTGTGATTTCATACAAAACGATACCGGAGGTAGTACCAAGGTTTAAGCTTTCGATCATTCCAAACATTGGTATAGAAACACAGAAATCACTTCTTTCTACCGCTAGATCACTTATGCCACGAGACTCATTTCCGAACCACACTGCAAGTCTGGGTTGTGTGTAATCGGCTTCGTGAAGGATAAAATTATCTTTCCCTTTAACATGAGGAGAAGTGACTATTGATGTGTAACGGTTTGACTCTAAATGATCAAAGCATTCTTCGGTGCTGTTGAACCGTTTAACAAAACTCCACTTGATGGCTGAGACCGATGGCTTTGAAAGCGACTTCCTTTCTCGCATGTCTTGCCAATCATCTGGAAGCGTCCCTTTCGGATCTACAATATATGTTTTCTCGACACCTAGAGCATTAACGTTACGAATTACTGTACCGATATTTTTAATATCAGTGGGATACTCCATAACTGCTATTAGATTTTTACAACGATATGGTTTTATCGCGTCAGCTCTTTGCCTGATTTCAGATTTCATTTCATCCATAGATACTTAAATATTCCTTTGAGGGCATAACTTTTAAATATGGGGCACAAACAGGCAGGCTACAATGGCGAAGCCGCCTGCCTGTTTGTGTCCCAGCCCGCCTGCGGGCGATATAATTTTTTTGTTATGTGCCACTAGTGCAAAACACCCCAAGATTCGCAAACACCGCCATAGTCAGCCATGAGAGTGGTAAACTTTTCTTGAGTCTCTTTTACCAGCTCATAAGAGAGAACTTGATGAATATTGAATAAGATGTAACCGTTATATTCCCCGTCAGGTTCGTAAATCTGAATTGAACCAGCGAATTCTCTTAGCTTTGCAATTGCATCCGGATGAGGAGGCCAAGAGTCAAAGTCAACATTGAAATCTATCGTAGTTGGTTTAGAAAAATCGAATCCAGATTCGTCGAGTCTTTTTAACACGTCACCATCTGCATCATCAGGAAATTTCAATTTCGCCTCCTTGGCACATAACGCCTAAATATGGGGCACAAACAGGCAGGCGATAATGGCGAAGCCGCCTGCCTGTTTGTGTCCCAGCCCGCCTCGGCGGGCGACATAATTTTTTTGTTATGTGCCCTTGCTGCTAATGCGTTAAGTATATTTAAGAACATAAAATACCCTCAAACTTTGCTTTCCTTGTTTTTTGATAACCAACTTGGCTCATTTCCAGTGATACTCGCCACACTGAAAGCGTAAATGCCAACAGGCCCAGTAAATACTTGAAAATACTTCCACCACACCAAGCTACCAACATGAAGCCAACAGTACGCATTCCAAAAGGTTACCATTGTTCCTAGAATGGCTAGAAGCATAAGTAAGGCTCTAAACGGGAGACTAAACTTTCTATTACTCATGGCACATAACATTAAGCTAAGCGGCGCAGTTGCGTGGGGCATAATGGCGGAGCCGCCCCGCGTAAATGCGTCCGAGCGACCGAAGGGAGTGACTTGGGCGTTTTGTTAGGTACGTGCATATTACTTCATCGCCTTTTCTCGCGCTTTGATTCTTTGAGCCAAATGCGGTGGCAAAGAAGAGGTTACTTCTTTTTTATCATTGCTATTTTTAATACATAAAACAATGCCGGCAATGGGAGGTAAAAAGAATCCAAAGAAGAACCAAAGCCAAGTATTCCTGCCGGTCTCTTGAGCCCAGTATGCGCAAAAAATGCCAAATAAGAAACTGACCATGCCCTGAGTTGCAAAATTATGTTCCATTTAAATAGGCTTCCTTTCTTAAATAACGAAAATGATTATTTGGGTTAACCAAGAAGTACCTAACACCCCAAGAAGGGGCAATTACACGCAGGCTATAATACGGAACGAAGTGACGGGAGCCTGCGTGTTATTGTCCCGCTTACTTGGCTTGTTATGTGACATTGCCATTTACTTCCGTTTTACTTTAAGCGTATATATTGTTTTGGTAAGCATATCCCAAAGACAAATAACAATCAGCGCTAAGCCTGCTAAAAAACCAAAGCCATCTGAACGACGACCATCAAACCACGACCCAATATTTTCAAATCTAGTTACCATCCAGTAACACAGCAAAGCGCCAACAATCACTCCGCTTAAGTCCATAAGAAAATTCTTTTTCGAATACAGTTTTTTTGGGTTCTCTGAATGCATCAGTTGATCCAGTCGCTTTGGCACATAACGCCCCAAGCAGGGGCAATAACACGTAGGCTACGATACGGAACGAAGTGACGGGAGCCTACGTGTTAGTGTCCCGCTGACTTGGTTTGTTATGCCTATCCACCGTAGCGTGATACTTCAACCGATAAAAATGGTTGTGGGATATCATTGCCATATTGGTAGCTTACAGACACCTCTATATCCTGACTTAGGCCACTAATTTCTGTTACCGAATATGTTGCACTTATTTTTGAATATGAAAAAGCGTTTTGAATTAAGTTACCGTTGGATAGGCACTGTTCCAGGTTGGTAACATTTAGCCGCATGAACTCTTTTGAGCTATTTACTACTAGCCAGGAGCAAAAGCTTTTTTCAGATTCCTTTTGATTGTGAGTACATTTAATACTCATATTACTCCAGTCACTTTCTAATTTAAAACCAACAGAACTATCCACTGTCGCCGTTTCAGCGAATGTTTTGAAGCGTGCACACAGAGTTCCATCGGCAAAACTATTGCCGGTAAAACATAAAAGAACCAATAAAAGTGATTTTGTGTTCATAAGGCATAACGCCTCAATCAGCCGACGCGTCAGCGGTCGGCTGCATTGATTTGTTAGTTTCGGTTGAGTTGAATATCAAGGTTGATATAAACACCAATGAAATAATCATAATTATTGGCATTAACCAGTTTTTAGTTACTCTAAATGCTCTTTCACCGCGTTTTACTCTCTCCCACTCACTCTTCAGAATAGTTTGTGAGTATGAAGATGCACGCTCGATAGCCTCAATTGCTTTGCTATAATCTTGGCCCTTTTCGATGTTTATTTGGTTTTGGATAGTTGTAGCAGAATCCAGCAAACGATTGAGCTCCATATGCGCAGGTTCATTTTGATTTAATCTAAGCTTTATACGATACAGTGATTCGGCTCCATCAAATCGCATCTTGCCTACTTGCTCTTTACTGAACCTAAAGCCCCTTACATCTTCATCTGAGGCATGTGGGCTTCGGGCCTCTTGCATTGTTCGGCAAAGGGCACGTGCAGATGAAAAAAATGCAGCAAGATCGTTCCTTAACCCATCTATCCAAGCTTGCCTAAACTCAGAAGTCTTTTGCTCTTTACTCAAAGTGAGATTTATATATGCAATAAGCGCTGTAATTAATGCTGCGACAACGGTCGCAATAGGAGTAAGTGGTATAGTTGAAACGTCGATGTCCATTCCTCCTTAGAAACTAACGCCCGCTTAACAGGCGCACAAAAGCTTGGCTACAATTAGGAACGAAGTGACGCAAGCCAAGCTTTTTGCGTCCTTTGTTGAAGCGTTTGTTATATCTAAAGCTAGTTGACTTACCATAGACCAAGGAACTCAGCTGTATAAACGATACCTATACCAAACATGGGCAAACTGCTAAATTTCAACATACGCTTTTTACGATTTAATTCGCCTACATCCATTTTTTCCGAGTTTTTGATACTTACATAACCTAGCCCTTGGCTGAGATTATAAATACCTACCCCAAACCCGAGAGCCATCATTACCAATTGAAACAATTAGAATCTCCATTTACACATTAGATATAACGCTTACAATAACGGGAAAAACCGAGTGCTTTGGCACGAAGTGCCAGCGAGGCTTTTTCCCAATGAGCGAAGCGAATGTTGTTGATTGTTTTGTTATACGCAATTTGAATTAAACCTTAAACCACCGAAATAGTTTTTTTGCCGCAAATAGAACAATTAGTAGGGCAACAAGCATAAAAGAAGCTAATAACCCAAAAAAAGTAAGTATTTGAGTAGCAGAAAAACCTGCACTCCTAATTGGAACGTTTATATCTAGATCTAAAAGAGCTCCAAGTACATGCGAAAACGAAACTGTTAAAGCAGTGAAAATTAAAATTAGTACAAAATAAATAGATGTTCTAACTCGCTGATGTTTCTTATTGGCAGTGGCATCTATTCTGTAGTTAAAAGCCATATTCTAAGGGAAACCTTTTTGCGTATAACACCCACATAAGGGGCAGTAACACGTGGGCTAAAATCCGAGCGAAGCGACAAAGCCCACGTGTTACTGTCCCAGCGAGCCTGCGAGCGGCTTAATGTGATTGTTATACGCAATTTGAATTAAACCTTGAAACGCTGAAATAGCTTTTTTGCCACAAATAGAACAATTAGCAAAACAACAAGCATAAAAGAAGCTAACAGCCCAAAAAAAGTAAGCATCTGAGTAACAGAAAAGCCTGCGCTCCTGATTGGAACGGTTGTATCTAGTCCTAATAAGGCTCCAAGTACATGCGAAAACGAAACGGTTAAAGCAGTAAAAATTAAAATTAATACAAAATAAATAAATGTTCTTACACGTTGATGTTTCTTATTTTCAGTGGCATCTATTCTGTAATTAAAAGCCATATTCTAAGGTAACCCTTTTGCGTATAACTTCCCACTAAGGGGCGATAACGCATGGGCTAAAATTAGGAACGAAGTGACGCAGCCCATGTGTTAGCGTCCCAGCGAGCGAAGCGAGAGCCTTGAGTGGTTTGTTATATTGCATTTTTTAATACAGCCTCAGTTTTGCCAAGTGGTTCTTTTGCTATGCGCTGGAGTTGCTTACCAAAGCTGTTAATTGCTTGGGGCTCGACTTTTAAGTCGAAATTAACTTTATAATTTTCGTTTCTTACATTTGTGAAAGACTCAATGTGAGCAATAGTAATAGCAAGTAACGTGTGCCCAGAATTGTCTGTGCAGAAACCGGAAACTGAAAAGTATGAAATATCCGCTTTAGAGCGTGTCGTAAACTCAAAGGAATCAATTACTGATTTAGGAAATACCTCTAGCATTTTTCCCAATTCTTCAACTTCATTTCTATTGGTATAGCAGTCAGCTCGCCCAGCAAAAGCGCCATTGGTTCCGCTTATCCTAATCTCGAATAAACATTCATCTTCCCATATGGATGAAATTGCTAAATGACTCTCCATGTTACTCCTGCAATATAACACCCCGCTTAGGGGCAATAACACGTGGGCTAAAATTTGGAGCGAAGCGACTGAGCCCACGTGTTATTGTCCCAGGGAGCTTGCGACCGACTACAGCGGTTTGTTAGTACCCGTGAACTAAAACAACCTTGTACCTGCTTTAGTTAACGGCTTGTATTACGACTTTTGATTATTTCTTTGTAACTGATGTATGTAAAGAATGGAACCATAATATAAATAACCAAAATGACATCGAGTGCCACCAAGGCATAAACCATTTCTGCTTGCCCGATTGAGCCACAGAATTCCCAGTGAAAAACTTGAATGCATTCATATACTGATGTAGACCACACATACCCAGTACCGCCAATAACAATGCACAGCAGTACGATACTTCGTACCATTTTAAGGTATAACGTTTTAGATGGTTTTACCTTCAATTTTTCCATTCCTTTGGGTACTAACGCTTAACATATGGGGCGCAGACTTGCTGGCTAAAATTGCGAGGTACGAGCCAAGCCAGCGAGTATGCGTCCCAATGAGCGGAGCGAATGAACATAATGTGTTTGTTAGAAGTACCATGTTTACCACCCCTCCAAATGTGTACCAACCTCTTTGCCTTTTTCTAAATCATCTTTTGCTAAATAGCCAAAGCGGTTATGTTCATTTCGCATGCTCAATCTATGGAATGTGATACAACAAAGTAAATAGACTAACCAGAAAAAAAGCAATAACCCTGCAAATAACAGTGACTTTTCAGAGAAATCAAGCCCATCTCTGAAGAAGACTATCGGGATACCAATAAGCGCGACTAGCCATGAAATATGCAGAAATGACACTTTTGCAGCGGTCTTTAATATTGAGGGATTGTAGTAAGACATTTGCAGATCCTTCTGGTACTTCTAACCCCCCAAGAAGGGGCAATAACACGTGGGCTATAATACGGAACGAAGTGACGGGAGCCCACGTGTTATTGTCCCGCTTACTTGGTTTGTTATACCTGTGTTTGTACAACCTTGGAACCGCTTTTTATAAATGAGCTTAAAGTACGGTCAATACAAGAATTTGAAAAAACGTTGAAATCATATGGTGCTCTAGAAACCTCGTAGTAAGATTGTACCGATTCATTTTCAACGAATACCAATAAGGTTACTCCGTCATTTACCCACACTGACGTTAGTGATTCTAATGGCCATTCAAAGCCGAGCAAGTCAGTTGCAGCTTCATTATTGGAGTAAGGGCCGAGAAAACAAACTTTTTCCCAGTTGCCGTCAACGTACTCGACTAATTTTATAGGTTCTTCAGCGTAATCAAATTCTAAGCGCGGTGCCTCTGACTCACTGATGGAGCAACCATTCAAAACCAGAATTAAAACCGCCAAATATAAATGTTTCATAAGAAGGTATAACGCTTCACATATTGGGCGCGGGCTTGCTGGCTATAATTGCGCGAAGCGCCAGCCAGCGAGTTTGCGTCCCAATGAGCGGAGCGAATGAACATAATGTGTTTGTTAGCTCTTGTTTTTTCAACGAAAAAAATTGTTAATGGATTCAGCTTCTTTGTATAAACTCTCATAGTCAGCAAACTCTCCTCCTTCATCTTTATAAATTAACAAGCATTTCTTTCGAGCTTCAATAAAAATTCCATCTTTACTTTCAAGATACTGAATGAGTCTCTCGGGAAAAGTCTTTTTCAACGAATTTGGTTCAGAACTTCTTAGGACATACTTCTTTGAGAAGTCTGGGTATTTTTCAAAATCAATATCACTAGATCCAAAGACCTGTTTAATTTTTTCAATGATATTTTCTGGAAGTAGTTCAAAGTTAGGTAATTCTCGATCTTCAAACTTAATCAATACAGCTCTTATCGTTGCAAGCTTAGATGCTGTGCTTTTATCTGAGTTCTTAGGTGTGTATCTAAAATCGAAGATGAAAAACTCATCAGTGCCTTTTAATTTACTTAATACATTAGTGGCTTCATAGTCGCCATAATTACCACTAGCTTTATCAATTAGAGAGAAACCGTGATTACTGATCTCCGAGTAAACATAGCCATCTTCAATAAAGGAGTGTTTAGCAATAAATTGATCTCTAGTAGCAGCAAACTTTTTTTCACGCTTGGTTGCAATTCGGGTTGTTACTATCAGTGCAATTAATAGTAATCCCCAAAAAATAACATCGAATGTACTCATATTCTCCTAGAGAGCTAACACCCCGCTTAGGGGCAAAAATACGTGGGCTATAATAACGAGCGAAGCGAGGACGGCCCACGTGTTTTTGTCCCAGCAAGCTCCGCTTGCGTCTACAGCGGTTTGTTATGCGCTTGGTAGCGCGGGCACTGAAGCTGGAAACTCGAAGATAAACTTTAAAAGCATTTCAGAAAATGTAACCAATTCAGTTGCATCATCTCTATCCATAAGGCTTATTTCATGGGTTGCTTCATTTCCCTTTTTACGAATGTGGTCAACCCACCCTCTACCATTTGGCGGAACAAAACCGTTTTCAGCTAAGAAATCAACATACTCAATAAATCTTAAATTTTCCTTAGCCCCTTGAGAAACGGCGATATTCATAAGCAGCTTTCGGCTTATTAAAACAGACGCAGTGTATGCTGATATAGAAATACAGTTTCGCGCTTCCTGATACAGTGCATGAACTTCTTCCGGAACACTTTTAACATCGTTTCCAGGCGAAATATCTGGCAATTTTTTTGAGCCAAGAAAGAATGTTGGCTTACTACAATGCGGGCAAATTCTAATTCTGGCTCTCAACCCGTCTATATTGTTATTATTAAAAAAGCCTATATCAGACGCTACCTTGTTGTTGCAAAAACCGCATTCGAATGAAAGTGACTCAATTTTCGCAGTATGATTCCAACCGTTTGACATTATTTATCCTTTTTCTAGATAGCGCATAACGCTTTGCTCACGCGCACGTTTTGCGGAGCGGTTTTTGGTGTAAAATGGGAGCTTGCGACCTTACACCAAAAAGTGCGCAGCAAAACGTGTCGCTGTGGAGCAACTTGTTAGAGCTTAATTGTTTCAACTTCGTTGTTTCCGTTTTCAGTAAACCACAACTCAGCCATATTCATTACATCATCAAACGATTCATCGTTATGGGACGTAGTTGTAATGTGATGACTTTCATCATACCTCTCAGGATCAGTTACATAGAGATCCATAGCTGTTTCCCATTGACCACAGTGCTTTCCCCACGTACAAAACAATTCAATCTTCCGAAAAAATAGCTTTTCAAGAATATATTCGTAATCTTCTGAATATTCTTTATCTGTAGCAATTATAACCTTGCTCGGTTTCATATCTCAGTGAGCTCTAACAATTTATTATCTTTCAAAATGGTGTAAAACAATACACCATCTTGGTGTATATAATTCAAGCTAAACATACCGTTTTACTTTTTAAAATCATACAATTATTAAGCACCGTTTTGGTTCGTTTAATAATTTCGGTATTAAAAACACCAATTTGACCAACTATTTTTGGTTATGCAAACTGGCTGCTAATCGGCGCATTGAATTACCTTTATTAACGCAAATCACAACATATGGCCAGTTATTTTGCCGCGCTGGCCTTGTTACGTTATATGTTTTGCAGGTAATAGCATGAAATCGGCTTTTTTAAACAGCGTACGTGACTTTATGATGGTTAAACGCTATGCCAAGCGCACCATTAAGTCTTACTTACTTTGGATTGCCGACTATATTCGTTTTCACAATTACACACATCCTATAAAAATGGCCGACGCAGAAGTGCAACAGTATTTAACCCATATAGCGGTTAAGCGTAACTACTCTGCCAGCACCCAAGCCAGTGCGTTAAATGCTTTGGTATTTTTGTATAGCAAATACTTGTCTGTACCACTAAGTAATGAGTTAGAGTTTGTAAATAGTGGCCGGCAACGCAAGTTGCCGGTAGTACTTACCGTATCTGAAGTTCAGCTGTTACTGGCGAATATTCCTGAAGCTCAATCGCTGCCGGCTTCACTGTTGTATGGCAGTGGCCTCAGGCTTATGGAGTGTGTAAGGCTGCGTGTAAAAGACATCGACTTCGATTATCGCTGTAAACGGATCTGGAATAGCAAAGGCGGCAAGCATCGTGTTGTTACCCTGTCCAACACATTAGTGGCACCACTCAAAACCCAGAGTGAAAAAGTACAACATATCCTGGCAAGAGATCTGCAAAATCCCGACTACGCCGGTGTCTGGATGCCCAATCAACTTGCCAAAAAGTATAAATCTGCGGGTAAATCTATTGAGTGGCAGTATTTATTTCCGGCCAATAAATTGAGCACCGATCCTGAAAGCCAGTTAACCCGGCGCCACCATATTGACGAAAAGCAAATTCAAAGAGCAGTGCGGCACACAGCGCAACAGCTTGGATTAAAAAAGTCAGTAACCCCGCACACCTTACGACATTCGTTTGCCACGCACCTGTTATTACAGGGCGCCGACATCCGCACAGTTCAGGATCAGCTGGGTCATAGCGATGTCAGAACAACACAAATCTACACACATATTCTGCAGCGCGGCGGCAATGCGGTAGTGAGCCCATTGGAGTTATTAAAATAATCTGCCGGGCCCACGCTTTTATTCTTTGTCGTAAAGAATATCCATAACGTCGGCAAGCTCGGTTTTACCGGCGCGCACTTCTTCTTCGCTTAAGTCCGCAATTTCATGAGGAAATACCAACCACTCATTGCTTTCGTTCACGTAGTAGTCGGGCACAATCTCGGTTTTGTTATTCGCAGGTTTGTAGTATGGGCAAGCAATACGAATATCTTTAGGCATATTCAGGCGCATCAGCTTTTTAATTTGCTTTATCAGTGCGTCTACGCTGCGACCAGAGTCAAATACATCATCAACAATCAGCAAGGCATCATCGGCGTTGGCATTTTCAATAAGATAATGCAGGCCGTGCACGCGAATTTCTTTGCTTTGCTTATTAATGCCATAGTAAGAGGAAGTTCTTACCGCAATGTGGTCGGTAGGAAACTGCTTAAACTCAAAAAATTCCTGTACGGCAATACCAATGGGGGCACCGCCGCGCCATATGCCAATAATAAACTGCGGCCGAAAGCCATCTTTATATACTTGCGCCGCAAGTCGAAACGAATCTTTGAGCAGATCCTGCGAGGTAATAAATACTTTGTTCATAAAGTCGAAACCGAGCGTAAATAAAGTACGCGATTATAAGAAAATTTAGTTTACTTTGCACGGTAAAACCCAAAAACCTGACCATTCAATCAAGTTACAGGTCTGTACTCATCGCCGCCCGGCATATTGCAGTGCGCCACCGTATAGGCCTACAGGCTAAGACTCTTGTTGTAATACCGTGGCCGGTTGTACTTTCATGGCGCGCTGGGCCGGATACCAACTGGCCAGCAAGCACAGCAATAACGAAAATGCCGTTACCCAAATTACCTGTTGCCACTGCATGTCAATCGGCAGGCCATTACCATCGGCAGACAGCCCCAGGTGTATACCCAACAACTCGAGTATATCGTTAATGTACAGCACCGCTACAATGCCCAGTACCGCGCCAATAACGGCGCCTTTTAAGCCATTAAATATGCCGTTGAGCATAAAAATACTGCGCACCGACGCTACTGTCATGCCTTGTGAACGCAAAATCGCAATATCACCACTTTTTTCCGACACCACCATCACCAACGCCGACACAATATTAAATGCCGCTACCGCTATAATCAGCAGCAACATTAAAAACATCATGTTTTTTTCCATTTTTACTGCGTCAAACAGGGGCCCCTGTCGCGAACGCCAGTCACTGGTGCTATAGCCCTTGCTATCCAATGTATCCACCACGCCCTGGTAGTTAAAGGCGTTGTGCAAAAACAGCCGTACGTCGGCGGCGCTGTCAGCAGGCTTGCGTAATAATCGGGTAAGGTCGTCAAGGCGCAGGTAAATCACTTTATCGTCGAGTTGCGAGCCTAAGTTAAACAGCCCGGCAACTGTTACCAGGCGCTGGCTTGGCATTCGGCCAAACGGGGTATACACACTGGCGCCGGCCACCATTACGCGTATTTTATCGCCTACCCGCACTTCTAAATCCATGGCCAGAGAACGGCTGATAATGGCCCCGAACTTAATGTTGTTAAGCTGGTTAAAATCACCATCGAGCATGTAATTGCTCACAATGCTGTGCTCGGTCATTGCCTGTGGCTCAACGCCCTGCAATTGCACTCCGCGCAATGCCAGGCGCGACTGTACCAGCCCCTCGGCCTCCCGAAAACGGCTCACGGCACGCACTTCGTTAAGGTTCAGATCGGCTACCTGCGCAGGGTTAGCATCATGCACTACTACCTGCGGTACAATCCCCAGAATACGGTTGCGTAACTGGGCTTCAAACCCATTCATTACCGACAACACAACTATCAGCGCCATGAGTCCCAGCGCAATACCCGCTACCGAAAAGCGGTTAATAAACGCCACAAAGCTATTGTGTTTGCCCGCCGTCGAATAACGCAGGGCAATAAATGCAGACAGCGGATACGTCATAACTATTTACCTGTACTTTGTAACTCATCGCAGTGCCAATACCACTTGGTATTCCACTTCCACTGCACTACGCTTATCATCATGGTAGGTTTTAATAATAAACAAAGACTTAAGCTCGCTGCATAATACGTGTAAGCTACTCAGCGCACAAGTCGGCTTGGAGAGGTAGTGTGGAATCGTTAACCCTGGCAGAAAAACAAGCTCAGTTTAATGAGTTTTTCCTTATAAGTCATAGCATCAAGGTCAATGTTAAACCCCTTGAGGCAGGCTTTGTGTTGCCCAACGCCGAAGAGCTCGACGAACACATGCCCTATGCGTTTCGCATTGCCAGTGAAATGGCCAGTATCGAAACCCAGGCCCTGCGTCCACTGCGTAACCTCAGCGAACATGCCTCTGATCTGGTCAATTACTTAACCCATCAGTCGCGTAAAATCGATCTGATGATGTCGTATATTTTGCATCAGCAGGACGATCCGGATCATCGCTTCGAAAGTATTAAATTCGGCGGTGGCGGTGTCATTATTCTCCACCCTGCCCCCATTGATATTGGCAGGGAGGCCGAACTAAAACTGTTTGTTTCTGAGGAGGCAGCAGCCATTTTTTGTTATGGTGAAGTTATTACTTGCCAGCAGGAATCGGATGGCTACCATATATCATTTATTTTTACCCGGATCCGCGAGCAGGATCAGGAGTTGTTAGTCAGGGCCAGTTTGCATTTGCAAACGCTGCAATTACGCAAGCGCAATCAAACCAAAAAAACCTAGCACTTGGAACAATAGCAAGGCGCTGCGAATCAACCGTCACCATAGCGAGCTTTATCAGTAATCATGACAACCACGCTTTACTCTTTGCCTCTGCCCAAACCCAAATCATCATCCAATGTGCAAGACCAACAGCAATGGGGGCTGTTACACGGCAGTAGCCGGGCACTGGCTGTTGCACAGGCCAGCCAGCAAGCTGATCGGCCAGTGGTCCTGGTCACAGCCGATACACCGTCAGCGCTCAAGCTCGAAAAAGAAATTCGCTATTTTCAGGGTTCCCAGCACAGCGTGCCGGTTACATTGTTTCCCGATTGGGAAACCCTGCCCTACGACACCTTTTCGCCGCACCAGGACATTATCTCCCAGCGCATGGAAACGCTGTTCAGGCTAACACAGGAGCCGTCGGGTATTTTTATTGTGCCCATTAACACGTTAATGCAACGTTTGGCACCGGTCGACTATATTGGCCAGCATTTGTTATTGCTTAAGCGTGGCCAAACCCTCGACCGCGATCAGTTTCGTCGCCAGTTAGAACAAGCCGGTTACCTGCACGTTAGCCAGGTCATGAGTCACAGTGAATTTTCGGTCCGCGGCAGTATTATCGACCTCTATCCCATGGGCTCTAAAGATCCCTACCGTATCGATTTGTTCGACGACGAGGTCGACACCATTCGCCTGTTCGATCCCGACTCACAGCGCTCCAGCGACGCCGTAAACGAGATTCGCATGTTACCGGCGCGTGAATTCCCCACCGACAAAGACGCGCTGAATTTATTTCGCCAGCAGTTTTTAGAGCGCTTCGACGCCAGTAACAGCGAAGAGTCGGTGTTTAAGCAAATTACCCGTGGCACTATGCCAAGCGGGGTTGAGTATTACCTGCCGCTGTTTTTTGCCCAAACCGCAACGTTATTCGATTACTTTCACCCCGACACGCTGGTGATGTTGCATGGCGATATCAGCGATGCCAGTGAGTTTTTCTGGGCCGATCTTAATGAGCGCTACGAGCAATACCGCTACAACAAGCAGCGCCCGCTGCTGTCGCCGGCAGAACTGTATTTACCGGTCAACGAACTGTTTGCGGCGCTTAAACACTGGCCGCGGATCACCCTGGCCACCGAAGCCCTTGGCGAGGCGGCCGGCAAACATAACCTGCACTGCGAAAAGCTCGACGGTATCGGGTTAAATCCGCAAAAGAAAACGCCAGCGCAGGATCTTCTCAACACCTTAAAAGAGGCCCAGGGCCGCGGGGCTAAAGTCCTCTTTTGTGCCGAATCCCAGGGCCGGCGCGAAAACCTGCTGGGTATACTCAGCAAATACAGCATTAAGCCGGTCGAATATAAGTACTTCGACGAGTTCCTCGGTAGTCACGATAACATCGGCATTTCCATCGGTATGGTGGAGCACAGCTTTCGCTGGAACACTCCCGATGGCGAACTGTTATTCATTACCGAAACCCAGTTACTGGGCCATAAAATTAGTCAACGCCGCTTACGTAAAGCACAAAAAGCCACCGACGAAAACGCCATTATCCGCAATTTGGCCGAGCTGTCTGTGGGCCAGCCGGTGGTGCATCTGGATCACGGCGTAGGCCGCTACATTGGCCTGCAAACTCTCGATGCAGGCGGCGTTACTACCGAATACCTGGCTATCGAATATGCCAAACAGGCCAAACTCTATGTACCGGTGTCGTCACTGCATTTAATATCGCGTTACAGCGGCGGCGAGCAAGACTCTGCACCGCTGCACAGCCTCGGCTCCGACGCCTGGGAAAAAGCCCGCAAAAAAGCCGCTGAGCGGGTTCGCGATGTGGCTGCCGAATTGCTCGACGTGTATGCCAAACGTGCGGCTAAACCCGGCTTTGCGTACCCGATAAACTGGGAAGAATACCAAAGCTTTGCCGACAGCTTCCCGTTTGAAGAAACCGCCGATCAGCTCCAGGCTATTAATGCCGTTATTCAGGATATGGGCAGCCCCAATGCTATGGATCGGCTGGTGTGCGGCGATGTGGGCTTTGGTAAAACCGAAGTGGCCATGCGCGCAGCCTTTTTAGCGGCTAATCAGGGTAAACAGGTGGCCATTTTGGTCCCCACCACTCTGCTGGCCCAGCAACACTTTGAGAACTTTAAGGATCGCTTTGCCAACTGGCCGTTTCGTATTGAGGTGGTCTCGCGTTTTGTTAGTGGCAAAGCCACCAAATCGGTCATGGACGGTATCGAAAATGGTACCGTCGACATTGTGGTCGGCACCCACAAATTACTGGGCGATTCAATTAAGTTTAACGACTTAGGCCTGGTAATTATCGACGAAGAGCACCGCTTTGGCGTGCGCCAAAAAGAAAAGTTCAAGGCCCTGCGCGCCGATGTGGATATTTTAACGCTTACCGCAACGCCTATTCCGCGTACGCTCAATATGGCGATGTCGGGCATGCGCGACTTATCCATTATTGCTACCGCACCGGCTAAACGACTGGCCATTAAAACCTTTGTGCAGCAACGCGACAAAGCGGTTATTCGCGAGGCCATCATGCGCGAAATTCTGCGCGGGGGTCAGGTTTATCTGCTTCACAACGAGGTAGAAACCATTGCCCGCACCGCCGAGGAAATCGCCGAGATCGTTCCTGAAGCCCGCATTGCCGTGGGGCATGGCCAAATGCGCGAGCGCGAGCTGGAACAGGTCATGACCGACTTTTACCACCAGCGCTACAACGTACTGGTGTGTACTACCATTATCGAGACCGGTATCGACGTACCTACTGCTAACACCATTATTATGGATCGCGCCGATCACCTGGGTTTAGCACAGTTGCACCAGTTACGGGGCCGTGTTGGCCGTTCACACCACCAGGCCTATGCGTACTTATTAACGCCCCATCCTAAACGCATGACCCGCGACGCCGCCAAGCGTCTCGAAGCCATTGCCAGTCTCGAAGACTTAGGCGCCGGTTTTGCGCTGGCCACCCACGATTTGGAAATCCGCGGCGCCGGTGAACTGCTCGGCGAAGATCAGTCCGGGCAAATTGCCAGTGTTGGCTTTACGCTGTATATGGATATGCTTGAACAGGCGGTTGAGGCCTTAAAAGCCGGTAAAGAGCCGTCGCTCGAGGAAGCCAACCGCCAGCATACCGAAATTGAGCTGCGTATTCCGGCACTGCTGCCCGAAGACTACATTGCCGATGTTAACACCCGCTTGTCGCTCTACAAACAACTCGCCAGTTGCAAACACAGCGACGATATCGAAGCGTTCCAGATTGAATGTATCGACCGCTTTGGTTTACTGCCCGATGCTGCTAAAAACCTGGTGGCAGTGGCCGAACTCAAACTCAAAGCCAAAAAGCTCGGTATCGCCAAACTCGATATGAGCGCCACGGGCGGCACCATCGAATTTAACCAAGATACCCCGGTCGACACCGGTTTTATTATTCAACTGGTGCAAACGCGCAATAAAATGTTTAAATTCGAAGGCAGTCAAAAGTTAAGAATTATAAAGAAAACCGAGACAGCGCGGGAGCGATTAGCTATGGTGGACGCGCTTATAGAAGAATTTGCCAGGGAGATACACCAGGCATGAGGCGTATAATTAGTAGTCTGCTGACACTCAGCGTTATTACCGCCACACCGGTATTAGCCCAGGACGACACAGACAAATGGTGGTTTGATATAGAGGTAGTGCTGTTTGCCCGCGACACCTCTGTCAGCGACGTGGCGGAGTTGTTTGAGCAGCAGTCTCAGCTTACCGCCCCCGATACCGACTGGGATTTGCTCAGCGATTATTATCAGCCGGATATCACCATGGTTTATAATTCATTGCCGGTGTGTAATGCGCCGGCATCGCCACTGTGGGCCGATAAACCCACACTGGATGAAATTATTACCCGGTATACCCTCCCCGATGAGCCTGGCAGTGAGGAGCCCGTCAGTGAGGAGCTTTCAGCGACGCTAGCTGATACCACCGACGAAACCGCGACTGCAGACAGCCTCGAGGCCGGTCAAACCAGCAACAGCGCAGCTGTGGCAGCCCTGCCAGGTGACACAGCTGTTAATACAAACGCTTATTCAACTGCTTATATACCTGCGCAGACCGAATACACAGTAACAACCGATGTAACCGTGCCCGGTACCAACACCACATTGCTGACTGCGTCAGACGAAACCACACCTGTGACGCCCGCCCCAGAAGCAGAGCCGTTACCAGCACCGCCACCGTCTCCCGCAAAAATTGCCGGTTACTGGTTGTCGTATGTATTAAACGATGCGCAGTTAACGCCGTTTGCTGTGCCGGACCGGCAGCTCGACTGTGTTGAAAGCCGCCAACCGGTCTTGGTCACCAACCTTAATACCACCAGCGACTGGCACTGGCAGCAGGCAGACTTACGCATACCGGTACGTCAGCAAACGCCACTCACTATCGAAGGGGCCGACTGGCAACGCGCCAACGGGCCCCATTTGTTACCCGGCAGCGCACTCACCCAGGACGAGTTGTTTACCAGTATCCGTTGGCGCAAGGGCTTACAGCGACTGGCCCATTTCAGCTGGCGTCAGCAGGTTAAATTTGGTCAGGACAAGGCCGAAACACTGCGTGTTTTTGCCGGTCAGAACTATGCCAATCAATTTAACCAAAGCGGCGAACAGCTTGCCGCGGATACGCCTTCGGCTAGTGCGCCTGAGGTCGCGAGCGCTGCGCCAGACGCACAAGACACCCCACCGCCGGTGCCGACAGATACCTTTTTTAGTGAGCTGAACAAGCGACTGGCTAATCCCCAGCCCATCAGTTTTGCCAGCATGATGACGCCGCCTGAGCCTGACATTGCCGATATCATCGCTGGCAGCCAAAAAGAGCCGGCGCCTATCTGGGAGCTCGATGGCTTTATTCAGATCTATTTAAAATATCTCAATAACGTGCCGTATTTACACATTAACAGCGAGCTGTTTTACCGCCAGCCGCTGCTAACCGGCACCACCGTGGCCGGCGATGGCTTTGCCACTACTACGCCAACTTACGAACTGGTATCGGTGCCTTTTAAGCAGTTACGCCGGGTGATCAGTACCCAGTTACATTATTTTGATCACCCATTGTTTGGCATGGTAGTGCAAATTCGACGCTACGACCGGCCACCGGCACCACAGCCAACAGCGTCTCAGGACAAAAACTAACCCATGAAAATCTATACCAAAAGCGGCGATCAGGGTAACACCCTGCTATACGTCAACAAGCCGGTAAAAGTCAGTAAAGACGATGCCATTATTGAATGTTACGGCAGCCTCGATGAACTCAATGCCAATGTGGGGCTACTGGCGGCGCATTTGCAGGCCCAATCCTTAGGCAGTGCCAGCGATCTTGAATATCTTGCGGCCATTCAAAATGCACTGTTTAAAGTGGGTTTTGCGGTATCGGCAAGTTCCACATTATCGGCCGATGCCGTGACCACGCTGGAAGCGCATATCGACGTTATGCAGGCCCAACTCCCGGCTCAAACCAGCTTTATTTTACCCGGCGGCAGTGTAGCTGCGGCGCAGGCTCATGTGTGCCGTACTGTGTGTCGTCGTGCTGAGCGACGCCTGATCACCATGGCGCAACAGGCCGAAGTATCGCCCCTTGCCCAGCAATACCTGAACCGCCTGTCAGACTGGCTATTTGTGTTTGCCCGCTATTTAAATGCGATGGAGCAAATACCCGATGTACCGGTCAGTAATTAACCGCCAGGCCAGTCACAAGGCTCATGCTCTGGGGCAGTGGTAACTGCTTATAAGCGGGTAACCACCACCACTGCCGTAATTACAACGCCAACCAGAATGTTCAACACCGTGCCTTCGCGCACCATGGTTTGAATGGGGATACGGCCACTGCCATACACAATGGCATTTGGCGCAGTCGCCACCGGCATCATAAAGGCGCAGCTTGCGCTAATGGCAGCAGGCATCATTAACACTATGGGATCCACCCCAATCGCGGCCGACGCACTGGCCAGAATGGGCATTAACAAAGTGGCCGTGGCGGTATTAGAGGTAATTTCGGTAACAAAACTTACTGTCAGACACAATATCAGCAGCGTCGCCACAATCGGCAACGCCGATAACCCGGTCAGAGCATCCCCTAATAACTGACTGAGCCCGGACGCAGTAAACGCTTTGGCCATACAAATACCGCCTGCAAACAGCAGCAACATACCCCATGGGATGGCTTCGGCGGTTTTCCAGTCAAGCAGTTGACCCGGTTTGGCTTTATTGCCATTAGGCACCAAGAACATCAGTACCACACCGGCAACGGCAATGGTGCTGTCACTGACCAGCGTCATACCTGTCCACTGCGACCAATAGGGTCTGAATATCCACGCTAACGCAATCACACCAAACACTACCAGTACCCGTTTTTCCGCCGCCTGCCAGGCCCCGGATTGAGGTAAGTCACATGGCGGCATCGCCGTTAAGTGTCGTGTTAGCCACCATGCCATGATTGGAATCGAAATCAGTACTATCGGCACACCGGTTACCATCCAGTTTAAGAAGCTCAGTTCAGTGCCGGTGGTTTGCTCATAGACGCTCATAAAAATGATATTCGGAGGAGTACCAATAGGCGTACCAACGCCGCCTAGGCTGGCCGCATAGGCAATACCAAGCAGCAGTGCGGTTGCCAGTTTTGGCGAGTCCATCGAGGTAATGATCGCCAGCGCAATGGGCAGTAACATCAGCGTAGTAGCAGTGTTAGAAATCCACATACTGAGCACCGCTGAGGTCAGCATAAAGCCCAGCACCAGCCGTTTGGCACTGGATGCGCCGCACAAATGTAACATGTACACCGCAATACGCCGGTGCACGCCTGATTTTTCCAGCGCTTTAGACAACATAAAGGCGCCCATAAGCAATAAAATCACATGGCTACCCAGTGCCGATGACGCTTCTTTATAGTCAATAATTCCGGCCATCGGAAACGCCACAAACGGGATCAACGAGGTTACCGGGATGGGCAGCGCTTCGGTCACCCATAAAACGGCAACTAACAGGGTTAAAGCGGCGGTAATACTCAAGGCATAGTTTAACCCGTTCGCCTGCATCACCAGCCATAAGAGCGTGCTGGCAATAGCGCTGATTGCAATATAGTTATATTTTACTGTCATAGTGTTGCCATATCGCACAGGCTTGTGCGTATTCCTTTACTGAATGAGGATTAAGCGGACGCCCGGACAATCCGGCCAGGCGATGAGAAACTACCGTCGTCGCCGGTAAGCCATCGAGGATCTGCGCCGCCCCCGCGGTGTTATTACAGGCCAGTACCATATCGCAGCCAGCCGCCAGAGCTTTGGCTGCACGCTGCGCATAACTGCCGGCCACGGCGGCCCCTTCCATCGACAAATCGTCAGAAAAAATCACCCCGTCAAAGCCCAACTGCCCGCGCAATACCGTTTGTAACCAAAACGGTGAGAAACCCGCAGGGTTATCGTCAATGTTCGAAAAACGCACATGGGCAGGCATCATAGCGTCAATTAAGCCGTCTTTAATCAACTGCTTAAAGGGAATTAAGTCACACTGCTCCAGGGTTTGCCAGTCGCGTTCATCAACCGGCGTATCGATATGCGAATCAGCCACCACGCTGCCATGGCCAGGAAAATGTTTACCTGTTGAGGGCATCCCCACCGCATGCATGCCTTTAATTAAACTGCCCGCCAGTTCAGTTACTGTGAGTGGATCCGGTGCAAAGCCCCGATTGCCAATCACATTTGATACGCCATTGATATCTAATACCGGCGCAAAGCTTATATCGATATCCAGTTGCTTGAGTTCGTACGCCATAATGACGCCGCAGGCGTAACTTAATTCGCCGGCATCGTGACGATTGCGCGTGTAAGTTAAGATATCGCCCATCGCCGGTAAATGCGTAAACCCCTCACGAAAGCGCTGTACCCGCCCTCCCTCATGATCAACGGCAATCAGCAGCGGCTTTTGAGCTGCGTCACGAATTTCACTTATTAAAGTGCTAAGTTGTGCGGTAGACTCATAGTTACGCGAAAACAAAATCACCCCGCCGGTAAGCGGGTGCGCTAACATGTCGCGTTCATCTTCCAGTAAACTGGTGGTGCGACAATCAATCATAACGGGTCCCATGACAACTCCTGGAATCTATAGCGTTTACATATTATGTTCAGCGGCCAAATAAAAAAATGCACTAGCTTGGCCATCATTGCCGCGATAATGTAAGGTTTATTAATTCGCTCATTACACAAAAATAACATCTAAGTATGCTAAGCATAAGAAAAAAAAGGGAGTATTACACGTGTTAAATTGGTTTAAACGGATTAGTCTTATCGTACTTAGCCTCGTTATTATTGCCGTCATGGCGGTTTATTTAACCCTGCGCCAGAGTTTACCGGCGCTGGACGGTGAACGCACCGTGAGCCAGGTTTCCCAGCCGGCAACATTATCGCGGGATTCCCTTGGCCAGGCCATTATTCATGCGTCAACGCGTAAAGACGCTATGTATTTACTTGGCTATGCGCATGGTCAGGACCGCTTTTTTCAAATGGACTTACAGCGACGCGCTGCCGCCGGCGAACTGGCCGAGTGGTTAGGAGACATGGCCGCAGAATACGATAAAGCCAATCGTTTTCATCAGTTTCGCCGCCGCGCAGAACATATCGTGACTGCCATGCCAGCGCAGCAACGGGCCCTGCTCGTGGCATACAGCGATGGCGTTAATGAGGCGCTTAATGAAATGGGCGCACGGCCCTTCGAATATATCGTGACTAACTTTGAACCCGCTCCCTGGACACCTGCTGACAGCGTACTGGTTATCTTTAGCATGTACCTGGATTTACAGGGTTCCAGCATGAAGCGCGATCTGGCGCTCACCAGCATCGCCCATGTATTTGGTCAGCCGATGGTCGATTTTTTAACCCAGTCAAGCCAGTACCAGGCGGCACTGGATGGCTCTTTGGTGACTGAACAGGCCGACATTCCGGCGCTACCCGGCGCAACCGCGAGTGCTGACAGCGCGCCCGCGTACACCTCTGCAATACTGGATGCTGCTGCAAATTTTGTGGCCGATATTGGCAGCAACAATTGGGTGGTTGACGGCACACTGACCGACACGGGCGATGCCTTGCTGGCCAGTGATATGCACTTAGGCATGAGAGTTCCCACTACCTGGTACCGGGCCCAGCTTAATTACCCTGGCCCTGCTAGCGAGGTCAGCGTGACCGGTGTATCGCTGCCCGGTGTGCCCGGTATTGTGGCAGGTACCAATGGCCATATTGCCTGGGGGTTTACTAACAGTTACATCGACACGGCCGATTGGATCCAGGTCGATAAACAAGACGTTACCTCCGTGAAAGAAACGCTTAACGTGGGCGGCGATATTCAGTCATATAACCGGTTAGTGAGCGAATACGGGCCGGTCAAACAGGTCGGTACGCGTTTTTATGCCTTATCCTGGGTGGCGCACCAGCCTTACGCGGTAAATATGCTGCTGGTTGAGCTGGCAAACGCGCGCTCAGTGGCCGAAGCACTACCAGTGGTTAGCAAGCTCGGCATACCGGTACAGAACATTGCCATTGGCGATACCGACGGCAATATCGCCTGGATGCTGGCTGGTGCGGTGCCGGCCCGTGAAACGCCCCACGACATGGCCATTACCCCCGAGCAGTTCGACGCTGGCTGGCAAACCGACGAAACAGAATTACCGGTTGTAATGAATCCTGATACGCATCGGATCTGGAGCGCGAATTCACGGGTGATGAGCAGCACAGCCTTATCGCGGTTTGGTGATGGTGGCTACGCGCTGGGCGCCCGGGCATCACAGGTTCGCGACCGGTTATTTGAGCATGAGCAATTCGATGAAGCGCGTTTTTATGCCATTCAGCTCGACAACGAAGCCCGTTTTTTACAACCCTGGCATTCATTGTTACGCGCGCTGCTGAGTCAAAACGCCGACAGCTATCAGGCCGATATCGCGGCACTCGACAACTGGGGAAAGTGCGCCTGCTCTGATTCGGTAGGTTATACGCTGGTCAAACACTTCCGCGGGCAGCTGTTAACAACAGTATTTGCCCCGGTAAACAACGCGCTTAACAATTACGGACAATCCCTGTGGTCGGCTACCAATGCGCTGGAACCCGCAATTTGGCAACTTATTAACGCACAATCAGCCAGCTGGTTACCCGCCGGGCAAAACAACTGGCAGGATTTTATGCGCGCCGAATATGACTCGGCTAAAAGCCGCTTACTCAGCCAACACAGTGAGACCGGCGAGCTGGCCGATTTAGCCTGGGGTAAAGTCAATGTGATGGCCCTCACCCACCCCTTTGCAGGGCAAATCCCCGTGCTTGGCAGCGCACTGAATATGCCGCGAATTCCCGGCTTTGGTGATACCTTTATGCCAGCCGTTCAGGGCCGTGACTTTGGCGCATCGCAACGGCTCTTTGTACGCCCCGGCCAGTTAGATAAAGCGGTACTGACTGTCCCTGGCGGACAGTCCGGTCATCCGTTGTCAGCCTTTTACCAGGCAGGCTTTAGTGACTACGCCAATCAGCGTAATACGCCGCTTATGCCATCGGCACCGCTGCACACGCTGACATTTATACCAGAATAATTAACAGGGAAAGGATATTGTGACACCCGCCATTACACTCTTAGAGCAGGGCAAACACCCGCACACAATTCATAAATATGAGCACGATAAGCAAGCAGAATCTTATGGTCTGGAAGCCGCTGATAAGTTAGGTCTCCCCCCGCCACGGGTCTTTAAAACACTGGTGGCAGAGCTGGACAATGGCAAAATGGTGGTGGCCCTGGTGCCTGTCACGCATCAGTTAAACTTAAAGCAGCTGGCAAAAGCCGCTAAGGCCAAGAAAGCACAAATGGGGCAGCCTGCAAAAGTAGAAAACAGCACCGGCTACGTGCTGGGAGGCGTTAGTCCCCTCGGCCAAAAAAGAAAGCTCGCCACCTTTATCGATACCAGCGCCGCGCAATTTGACACTATTTATGTCAGCGCCGGTAAACGTGGCTTAGAGATTGAGCTTGCCCCCGATTTGCTGGCCAGTGTTACCGGCGCAACATTTACCCCGCTTGCTGGCTGAGGTTACTCGGGTAGTGGCCCCACTGTATCCTGAGGTGCTGTCCCGATCTGTTTAAAACGTTCCTGCCAGAGCGCTTTAGCCTTGTCGATAGCTGCGGCATCGGGGGGGGGCTGGCTGCTTAGCTCCGCCGCAATATCCATTATAATGGCATCTCTGGCAGCAATGAGTTGTTCGGCTTCAGCAAACAGATCCTGGGCTTCCGGGTAGTCCTGCTTTAAGGTTTCGATGCCCTGCAAGGCATAATAACGTTGCTCAAACTGCTGGTTAAATAAGTTACGCTTGGCATGAAACACCAGATATTCACGGCCCTTTTCTGAACTGATAAATTCAATATCACTGGCACTGAGATTGGCGGCCCGGGCGACTTCTACGGCTTGTTGCTGCCATTGCTCAACCGCTTGTTGGTCTTTCATGCGTACCGCTTCGGCCATACCCGCTACCAGATCACTGGCATGCAAAATTTGCTGTCGAAAGGCTACCGAGCGTAATTTTGCTTCATTGGCCTGCGGCTCCTCGCCTGGTGAGCCGTCCTGTACCTGCTCGCCAAACTGAACATAGCCGAACCAAACGACCGCGATAATGACGGCCCCCACAACAATCGGTCTTAAAGACATAAACACCTTAAACAGTAAAAATTAAACTTCAGCACGGGATTGTACTACGAATGGAATACCGGCGCACGGCAGCGCAGATATCGTGATATCAACGAAGGAAGGAGACAAACAAATGTGTTGAGCAATGTTATAAAGCAGGGGCCGGTTAAAACCGGCCCCTGCAATACTGCATCTGGCGATACGTTACTCTGTGGGCGGCTTGGAGTTTTCCACCCGGCTTTTGAGTTTTTGCCCCGGGCGAAATGTCACTACCCGGCGCGCCTTGATCGGAATGTCTTCGCCCGTTTTGGGGTTTCGGCCCGGTCGTTCGTTTTTATCACGCAGATCAAAATTACCAAAGCCTGACAGTTTCACTTGCTCACCGGATTCCAGTGCGCCTTTGATTTCTTCAAAAAACGCTTCGACCAAATCTTTCGCGTCCTTTTTATTTATACCCAGTTTTTCGAATAAGTGTTCAGCCATCTCGGCCTTGGTTAGTGCCATAAGTTTACTCTCTTAACGCTGCCCCGAATTCTGATTCAAGCCCTTGAACCACCGAATCTACTGCTGATTGTATCTCTGCATCTTCCAGTGTTTTACCTGGATCCTGGAGAATTAAAGACAATGCCAGGCTCTTATAACCATCAGCAATGCCCTGACCAGTATATACATCGAACAAGTTTAGGCCAACTAATTGATTTACGCTAATTTTCTCGATGAATTTTATTACATCACCCACTTTAACCTGATCTTTAACAATAATCGCAATATCACGGCGGTTTGCCGGGTATTTAGATATCGCCTGCGCCTGAGGAAGAGCACGTTTTGTCAGGGCTGACAGCTCTATTTCAAACACAAAAACCCGGCCACTTGTACCTAGTTGCTTACTGAACTGCGGATGCACCGCGCCCAGCCAACCAACACATTTATCATCCAGATATATCGCTGCAGACATACCAGGGTGTAATACTGAATGCGTTGCTGTTTTAAAAATGAACGCTTTTTCCTTTCCCGTCAATGCTAAAAGTGCTTCAACATCCGCTTTTGCATCAAAAAAGTCTACTGCGGTGTCGGTACTGTCCCAATGTTCTTCCTTGCGGCGTCCGGCTAATACACCCGCCAGCATGGGTTGCTGATTAATGCCGTTAGGCGCTTCGGCGTCGGGGATAAAACGTAATCCGGTCTCAAACAGGCGAATGCGCTGTTGCTGACGTTTTTGGTTATAGGCCGTTGACTGAAGCAGGCCTGGCCACAGGCTAACCCGCATAATCGACATATCCGAAGAGATCGGATGCGGCAGCACCAAACCGTTACTGTCGGGGAATAACGCATTTTGTATTTTCGGATCAACAAACGAATACGTAATCGCTTCGTTGTAGCCACGGTTTAATAATACTGATTTAACCGTATTAACCGGTATATCTGTTTCGCTGGCCGGGATCATCGACAACGTCGCCGCTGGCGCCACGTTGGGAATGTTGTTATAGCCATATACCCGGGCGATTTCTTCAATCAGATCTTCTTCGATGGCAATATCAAAGCGATAGCTAGGCGCCGAGGCTACCCAACCGTCTTCTGTTTCGGTGGCGTTCATGCCCAGACGAGCCAGAATATCGCTAACCGTAGCTGCCGGGATTTCAATACCCAATACACGCGCCAAACGCGCTTTACGCAAGGTCACCTGTGCCCGCGAAGGTACGTCAGACTCGCTTACCGCTTCCACTACCGGGCCCGCCTGTCCGCCACAGATTTCAACAATCAATTGCGTAGCGCGTTCCATAGCGGTGGCCTGCAACTGGGGATCAACACCGCGCTCATAGCGATGTGATGCATCGGTATGCAAACCATACTGACGCGCTTTACCCATAATCGCATCCGGATTAAAAAAGGCACTTTCCAGTAAAATGTCGGTGGTGTTTTCGTCGGTACCAGAATGCAACCCACCAAAAATACCGGCCATAGCCAGCGCTTTGCTATCGTCTGCGATGACCAGTGTATTGTCTTTTAACTCGACTTCGGTTTCATCCAGCAGCGTCAGCTTTTCGCCTGCTTTGGCCATACGCACATCAATACCACCGTCTATCGAAGCCAGGTTAAATGCGTGCATAGGGTGGCCCAGCTCCAACAGCACAAAGTTGGTCACATCAACAATCGGGTCGATGCTGCGAATGCCGCTACGACGCAGCTTTTCGGTTAACCACAGTGGCGAGTTAGCTTTCACATTAACGCCTTTTACCACCCGGCCTAAATAGCGTGGGCAGGCTTGGGGCGCACTCAGGGTAATTGCCAGTTGACTGTCTATGCTAGCGGCGACCGGCGTTATGGCAGGTTCAGTGACATCAGTTTTATTTAACACGCCCACTTCCCGGGCAATACCGCGCATGCCTAAGCAATCGGCACGGTTAGGGGTTAAGTCAACTTCGATTGTCACATCATCAAGACCGAGGTAGTCACGAATATCAGCGCCAACCGGCGCATCAAGTGGCAATTCAATGATGCCACTGTGATCGTCACTGACACCCAGTTCAGAATAGCTGCATAACATGCCAAATGAGGGCTCGCCGCGCAGTTTGGCTTTCTTAATTTTAAAGTCGCCCGGCAGCACCGCGCCTACTTTGGCAACCGCTACTTTTAAGCCCAGACGACAGTTAGGTGCGCCGCATACAATGTCCAGCAGCTCATCTTCACCCACATTGATTTTGGTTACCCGCAGTTTGTCGGCATTCGGATGCTGACCGCATTCGACGACTTCACCCACAACCACGCCGCTGAAATCACCCGCCACCGGTTCAACGCCATCCACTTCCAGGCCAGCCATACTCAGCTGCTCGCACAGTTCATGCTGTGATACACCCGGGTTAACCCATTCTCTTAACCATTTTTCACTGAATTTCATATCACTTATGCCTTAACTGAACTGCTTGAGGAACCGAAGATCGTTTTCAAAGAATGCGCGTAAATCGTTAACGCCATAACGCAGCATGGTTAAACGCTCTACGCCCATACCAAAGGCAAAACCAGTGTAAATTTCCGGGTCGATATTCACCGCCCGTAATACATTCGGATGCACCATACCGCACCCCAGTACTTCGAGCCATTGGCCATCTTTACCCATGACATCCACTTCTGCTGATGGTTCAGTAAACGGGAAGTATGACGGTCTGAAACGTACCTGTAACGACTCTTCAAAGAAGTTCTGTAAAAAGTCATGCAATATGCCTTTCAGTTCAGTAAAACTGACATTTTTATCAACCATTAACCCTTCTACCTGATGGAACATCGGCGTATGGGTCTGGTCGTAATCGTTACGGTAGACACGACCCGGGGAAATAATCCGCAGCGGAGGTTGCTCGGCTTCCATGGTGCGAATTTGCACCCCGGAAGTTTGCGTGCGCAGCATAATATTGGGATTAAAGTAAAAGGTATCATGATCGGCCCGGGCCGGGTGATTGGCCGGGATATTCAGCGCGTCGAAGTTGTGAAAGCTGTCTTCCACTTCGGGGCCGGTTTTAACGGCAAAACCCAGCTCGCCAAAAAACTGCTCGATGCGGGCGATAGTCCGGGATACCGGGTGCAGGTTACCATTTGGTTCCGTGCGACCGGGTAAGGTAACATCAACCGCTTCTTCGCTCAGTTTTTTATTCAGCTCAGCGCTACGTAAAGCGTCACCTTTAGCGGTAATGGCCTGTTGAATTTCTTGCTTAGCCTGGTTGATTTTTTGCCCGGCAAGTGGACGCTCTTCGGCGGAAAGTTTGCCTAACCCTTTTAACTGGTCGGTCAACTTGCCTTTTTTGCCCATAAACTCAACTCTTACCAGGTCGAGCGTTGCTGCGTCGCTGGCAGCGTCAATCTGTGCCTTGGCCTGACTGACTATCGCTTCAAGCTCCATGATTTCCCCAATTTGGTACTAAAAATTACTGCAGGAACCTGCTGTTTCACCGCGACTCAAATGATGAGGCAAACAGCGGGTGTACAAAAGGGGGCTATTTTACACAAAGGTTAAAAGCCGCGGCTACCCTAACAGGCTGATTTGGGCAAATAAATTAAAAAAAGAGCAAAAAGCAGCGTTAAACTGACCGTTTTTGCTCTCAACAGGTGGTGAGCAGCCTTACTTAATGAGCGGTAAGATTGCTTTGAACTCGTCAGTGCCAGCACGTTCGAGCAATTCAAACAACGCCATTTCCAGGCAGGTAAGGTGAGCACCGGCCGCCTGCAGTTTGTTCAGCGCCAGGGTTTTGTGGTCCGGATTGCGAGCGGAGACGGCATCGGTGACAATATGAACCTCGCTGCCGTAGGCCAGTAAATCGATAGCACTTTGATACACACAAATATGCGCCTCAATACCGCAGATAAGCCACTGGGTGCGGCCGGTTGCATGCAGCTGCTGTTCAACCCGCTCATTGCGCAGTGCACTGAACGTTGATTTTTCAAGCGCGGTACCCGGCGGCAGCAACAACTGCAGTTCGGGCACGGTTGCGCCCAGTTTGTCGGGAAGCTGTTCTACCTGAATAATGGGTAATCCCAGCTGCTGCGCTCCCTTAATAAGACTCGCGAGGTGATTGATCATGCGCTCGCTGTCGGCGACACTGCGGGCTAATTTACCCTGTACATCGACAACCAGCACTCCCGCTTTTTGACGTTCTAACATAGTTTTTACCCGCTCAAAGCTGCATTTACCCGCTCAGGGCTGTTCACCCGCTCAGGGCTGCTGCCCAAAAAAACACATTACCGAGTATAGTCACCCGCAGTTGCCATTGCGACAGTTCCCGTGACCGTTACGCCAGTAAAGCCATACTTCAGCGGCTGCCAAGCCCATGTGTGCACTTGCTGCATCCCAACAAAAAACGCCCCCGGTGCTAATACACCGAGGGCGTTAGTTATTTATTTACTGGCTAATTTACTGGCTAAGAGACTCAAACTCTTCTCGTGCCTTGTCACGGCTCATGCCGTACTTTTCTTGCATTTTGCCGTAAAACTCTTCGAAATTGCCTTCCATTTGTTCAACTTCGTCGTCAGTGAGTTTACCCCACTTTTGCTTTACTACGCCGGTCAGTTGGTTCCACTTACCTTTTGCAATATCAGAATTCATATTTTGCTCCCTGTTTATGAGAATAGGGTGTCATAAAGCATGACACCGATAAACGTCACTTACAGTGATGCGAAAGGCATACCAATAAAAATATCAATTACAATCATAGAGTTAAAAACCGGCTCTGTGATTAAAACCCGTTAATGCAAAATCCTTACAATGTCATATTGCAAGAGTTACAGGGGAAAACGCGCAACAGGTCAGCAATACTTAGCACTACGCTTTGTTGTGCACTTTAAACACCAGACTGTACAGCACAGGCACAAACACCAGTGTTAACAGAGTGGCAAAGCCTAGCCCAAACATGATCACCACCGCCATGCTGGCAAAAAAATCATCAAATAATAACGGAATCATACCCAGTATCGTGGTGATAGCAGCCATACACACCGGCCTGACCCGGCTTAAGGTAGCGTGAAACAGGGCCGGATAAGGCGCTTTGCCCTCGCTGAGTTCAAGTTTTACCTGCTCAACCAACACAATGCCGTTTTTAATGATCATGCCGGATAAACTTAAAAAGCCCAGTAGTGCCATAAAACCAAAGGGCGCGCCGGTTAACAACAGACCATAACTGACGCCTATCAACGCCAGCGGAATACACGCCCAGATAATCGCGGCAATGCGCGCCGAGGCAAACAGCAGCACCGTGGTAATAAACATGATCAGATAACCTAACGGCAGCGAACCAAAAATCGCTTTTTGCGCTTTGCTTGATGCCTCAAACTCACCGCCCCACTCCAGTTCATAGCCATCCGGTAATTCAATCGCTTCAATCTGACTGCGCACCCGGCTAAAGAGTTTCGCCGCGGTTTCATCGCCGAGGATGTCATGATCGGCCATCACAGTGAGCGTACGTTTACGGTCACGACGCATGATGATGGGATCTTCCCAATTCACATCAAAACGGCTGACCACCTGCGTAACAGGAATGTACTGCTGCGCGGTAGCCGAATAAATCTGCAGGTTTTCAAGGTTATCTGCCGTTAGTCTTTCTTCCGGCGGCGGGCGGCTAATAATGGGCAATAAGTCAGTTCCATCACGGTACACGCCAATTTTTGCGCCACTGAAGCTGGTTAGCAGCAACTGATCTAAGTCGGCTTTACTCACCCCTACCCTGCGCGCGGCCGCCTCATTAAAAATAGGCCGAATCACTTTGGTTTGCTGACGCCAATTGTCCCGCACATTGCGCGCACCGGCATCCGCCGTCAGTATTGCTTTAGCTTCGTCAGCAAGACGGCGCAGTTCCTGCGGCTCCGGTCCACTGAAACGCGCTTCAATTTTAGCATCTGTTGACGGGCCAATTTCGAGCCGTTTAATCTTATAAAACAGCTCGCCAAACTCACGGTCCATATAGCTTCGCAATGCCGGTAACTGGGCGTTAAGCGCCTCACCGTCACTCATGCGAATAACCAGCTGTGCATAGGTGGGGTATGACTTTTCAGTTTGGTAAGTCAACATAAAACGGGTCAGCCCCTGGCCGACGGTTGAGGTAATCTCTTCTACCCCTTCCTGAGCCAGTAAATGTGTTTCTATCTGGTTTACTTTGTCGGCATTCACACGAATATCGGTGCCGGCTTTATGCCAGATATCGACCAGAAACATGGGTGTGGTGGAGGGCGGGAAAAACGCTTGTTTAACGTTCCCAAAGGCCACCACCGCGCTCACCAGGAGCCCGAGCATCAGCACAACGGTTAATACCCGAAACCGCAATGCGACACTTAATATGGTGCTGAACACCGTGAATATAATACCGGTATAGAGCTCTTCACTGTCTTTAATCTGACTGTTCGGTCCGGCGCTCTGCTCACTGTCGGCTTGCGGATCGGTGAATAACAACGAGGCAAAAAATGGCGTCAGCGTAATTGCTGTCACCCAGCTCAGTAACAGGCTTACCAGCAATACCCAAAACAAACTGCCGGCAAACTCACCGGTGGCGTCACTCGATAAACCAATTGGCGCAAACGCAATAATCGCAATCACGGTTGCCCCTAACAGCGGCCACATATTTTGCTTCACAACAAAGGAGGCTGCCTCAACCTTACTCAGGCCCCGTTTCATGGCAATGAGTATGCCCTCGGTCACGACAATTGCGTTGTCAACCAGCATACCCAGCGCAATAATCAGCGCCCCGAGTGAAATACGCTGCAGGTTGACCTCCATTTGTTGCATAAAAATAAAGCTACCGAGTACCGTGAGCAACAGCACCAAACCAATAAGGATACCGGACTTTATGCCCATAAAGATCAGCAGCACCACAATGACGATACCTACCGCTTCAGCGAGATTCAGAATGAACCCCTGGACCGACTTATCTACCTCAACAGGCTGGTTATAAATAAAGTCGGTTTGCATCCCCACCGGGCGCATATATTCGAGCTCATCAAGGCGCTGCATAATACGCTCGCCAACCTCCACCACGTTGACGCCGTCGGCAAAGGAGATCCCCAGTAATAACGACTGCTCGCCGTTGTAATGGATAAGATTGGTCGGCACTTCCTGGTAACCACGGTAAATGCGCGCTACATCGCCCAAATAGATGCGTTCGGATGCACCCGCCTGGCTAATGAGCAGATTTTCAAGCTCCTGGACAGTTTCAAACTCACCGGTGGGGTTAATCCGGATATACTCATCACCGACCTTGACGCTGCCCGCGTTAGACACCTGATTCTGACTGACCAGCAAGGCGCTGATACGACTCGGGCTGATGCCCAGCGAGCTTACCTGCGCGCGGGAAATTTCAACGAACACTTGTTCTTTTTGTTTGCCCTGTACGGTGACCTTGCCCACGCCGTCGACCAAAACCAGCTCACGCTTGAGATAATCAACGTAGTCGCTGATATCTTTGTACTGGTAACCTTCACCATTCACCGCAATGAGCATGCCATACACATCAGCAAAGTCGTCCATAACTTTAGGTGGCTGAACGCCGGCGGACAGCGATGGCGTGAGATCGTTAATTTTACGCCGCATTTCTTCCCAAATACCGCGCAATGCCTCTTTACGATAAATACTTTTCATTTCCACCGTAATCTGCGATTTTCCCGCGGTAGAAATAGACGTAATGTTATCGACGTAGGGCAGCTCCTGAATGGCATTCTCGATAGGATAAGTGACTTCTTCTTCGACCTGTGTCGGCGACGCGCCCGGGTAAAGCGTGATCACCATGGCCTTTTTAATGGTAAATTGCGGATCTTCCAGGCGCCCGAGCCCCAAAAACGCTATCGTGCCGCCAATCAGCAGTATCAGTGTTACTAACCAACTGGTTGTGCGGTTTTTAACAAAGTAACCGGCAATATTCACCCTTACAGCCCCCGTTCTTTATGCCAAACGCGAACCCGCTCTCCCGCTGTCAAACGATGTACACCGGCGGCGACGATCTCGTCTCCGGCGTTTAATCCGGCGGTGACCCTGAAACCGTCATCGGTAATACTGCCAAGCGTCACAGCGCGCTGCTCGAGCAAATTGTCGGCCCCAACCACAAACACATAACTTTGTTCATTGTCGGTGGCACCGTTGGTAAAAATAGCCGCCGCCGGCACATGCCAGCTCGCCGGGTTCATTTTCATAACCTGATCAAGCTGCGCCCGGACGGTGGCTGACATACCAGGAAACACATTGAATGACGCCGGTCGGTTCATCTCAAAAACCACTTTGTAGGTGTTGGTGGCCGCGTCAGCGTCGGTGTCATACTCTTTCAGCCTGGCGCGAAACACTTGCTCAGGGTGTGTATCAAGACGCACTTCGGGTTGGTACTGGGTATCTTTGTCGATATTCGATAACAAGTCTTCCGGGATTTGAATGGCAACTTCAACGACGGTATTTTTTTGCAGTGACAACACCGGTTGCTGGGCGGTAATACTCTCAAAGTTTTCGACGAATCGTTGCGCTACCTGGCCGCTGAAAGGCGCATGCAGTTCGGTGTAAGCAAGATTTGTTTTGGCTGATTTTAATGCCGATGCCGCGACCTGTAGTTCGGCCCTGGCCTGATCGTAACCGGCCTGGGAGGTGAGTTGCTTATCTAACAGCGTTTGAGTACGGTCAAACTGTACTTTCGCCAAATCATAATTGGCCTGGGCCTGATCAACGGCAATCTGATAATCAGTCGGGTCCAGTGAGGCCAGGACATCACCGCTTTCAACCATTTGTCCGGCGCTGACATGCAAATGGTTTAATTCCCCCGAGACGCGAAACGCCAGGGTTGCTTCTTCGCTGGCCTCAACAACCGCCGGAAACTCACGGTAACCGTTGTTATCCCCCGGCGACAGAATAACCGTTTTTACCAGTTTGGCAGGCACTGGCTGAGGTGTCTGTTGCTCGGCTTCGCCACTGCAACCACCAATGGCGAATATTAGGCCAAGTATTGCGCCTGTACGCGCGGTAATGAGTCGGTTCACTGATTTTCTCCTGAAACTTTGACTGGCAATATACGCCAACATCAACCAAAATAATATTTAATCTATTTTACTCATTTAATAAATTTTATTTATGACGCTCGAACAATTACGCATGTTTGTCACCGTGGCAGAACTTGGCAGCATTGCTAACGCCGCCGAGGTTCTGCATAAAACGCAACCTGCGCTATCCATAGCGATCAAACGTTTTCAGCAAGAGTTACAGCTCACTCTGCTGCAAAAAACAGCGAACCGACTACAACTGACTGACGATGGCCATCGTCTGTTACCTCACTGCCGGTACCTGCTCAGGCAAGCAAAGGATATCACGGCGCTGGCAGCACATTTACGTGATGGCCACGAAAGCACTATTGAATTCGCTTTTGACACTATATGCCAGCAATCGACTTTTTTCGACGCTATTACGACAACTCAGCAACATTTTCCGCAAACCGAATTGTACTTAACATCAGTGCAACGCCTTGGCGCACTGCAGCGTCTGATTGATGGCAAGGCGTCGATAGCACTGACCCCCTGGACACATACCTTTCATGAACTGGCCAGCTTCGAAACGCTGCCCTTTGATCGTTTTGAAGTCATTGCGGTGATTCATCACCAGTTAGTTAGCAGTTTTGCCAGCCGGCCTCATTCATCCAGCCAGCTGCGGGATATTCCCCTACTGATGCCACAGGCGTTTGATATTGATTTAGACATTCAAAAAGTCATGGGGGTTGTGCCGCATTCAACAATCAGAAGCAACGACACGGTGTCACAAAAGGAGTTGCTGATGCGTGGTGCCGGTTGGGGCTACATTCCTAAAAAAAGCGTTACCGATGAACTTACAGACGGCACGCTGATCCCCTTGCAACTCGACGATGTGACGTCAGTCATCGAAGGAGAAATTCGCCTGGTGCGCGACAAAAAACAGCGTAAAGGGCCGGTGGCCAGCTTTTTATGGCAAACCCTCGTTAACTCGAAAAATCAGATGGTACTGCCTGATTAAGACAGGGTCTGTTGCCATGGGGTACAGCGCTCTGCCCCCCGACACGTTACAGACCCTTGTACTTAACGCTTAGTTTGGCGCAGCATTGCTCGCTACGTTATGCTCAGAGTTTGCAAACCAGTCGAGGCGCATATCCCAGGCATGCCGGTGCTCTGGCAGCAACGGTGGCTGCTCAGCGTCAATAACCTCAAGCACATTACGTGCTTCGGTAATCGTGGCATCCCGCCCAAACAGGTAGCTTTGCTCTTTAACGATGGTCTGATACGCCTTATTGAGCGCCAGCGCACGCTGCGGACTGGGCGTAATCAGCTCATACACAGAATCCGCTTGTTTAACCTTTTCGTCGTTTACACTACCGTCATCATTAAACCAGCGCGCCAGCATCTCAGCATTCTGACGAAATTCGTCGCCGCCGCCAACACGTTGCATGTAAGTCAGAAACTCACCGTCCTGCTCGTTAATGTTCGGCACATCGGCTATTTCACGCAGGTTAATGTACCCCCATCCTTTGGTTCCCGGCACTTTACGGGCAAAGGAAAAGGTTTGATCAAAGGTTGAGCCGACGGTTTTGTGACAACCATTGCAGTAGGCTAGCTCCTGGGGGTGCTGAGGCCGTAAATCACCGTTGGCATCTTCGATAAAGGCATTGAGCGTCCAGCCAAAGCCATTGTCTATACCGGTTTCCTGGTTCAGATAGCGTGTTTGCGGGAGCTTTTCAAAGGCTTTGTCTTTCGCTTCAGCATAATAGGCTGAGGCGAGGCTTTCTTTACTGCGAAATAACGCCTTTTGCATGTAACGCACTTCTTTCATGCGCGGCGCATTGTAAATCTGGCCGTTGTCGTCAACCCCGATGTAGCGCACAGTATGCAAAAGCTCAGTCCCCTCGGGGTACAGCAAAAAACTGAGTTCGGTAGCGCTGGCATCACCTAAATAATTATCACGCCGTTGCATGACTTTTACGGCGGTCGTTAACTCACCGTCACCGTTAATATCGAGGCCAATAGCCTGTTCATTCAGATTTGGTACAGCAAGTTGATTGACATCTTTCAACGCCATCTCAACTAAGGTGAGGTTAGCTAAATACACATCTTCAACATATTTGCCATTGCGCTGCTGAAACACGGACGGCAAGCGGATCATGGCATCACCCGTAGAGCCATTAGTCGGCCAGAAGGTACTGGGGAAAGGTTTGTAATTATACGCCACCCAGCCACTGCCGTCTTTGGCAATGCCGTGCTCACCAAAGGCTTGCTGCGGATAGCTAAGCTGCTCAAGGTGCATCGCATCGGGAAGCCGGTGCTCACTGCCCGGCTTGCCGCTCAATGCGGCTGAGTAATTATCCTGCTCAATGTAGGCAAGGATTTCATCGTCACTGATGTCTTTTATTAGCTGCCGGCGATCGACAAACAGGTTTTTCCAGCTGTTGGTTAATCCCACATCGGAGAATTCGTAATTTCCCTGCAAGGTGCCATCGCCCATCTGATTTGGCCGGTTTTCACTGCGGTCGTAACTTTGATGACAGGCATAGCATGGATTGTTCTTGCCATTCGTTTTGGTATAGCACTGCGGAGGAATGACCGACTCGGGATTATAGATCTCATCATGGGCCATGTACGCTAATGCCGGAATATCGTCACCCTCGCTATAAGGGTAAACCGTTGACTGACCTGATATATCAGGTGCAACTGCAACCGTTACGCTTTCGTCACTGCACGCCATTAACTGTGCACCAAGCACAATGGTAATAAGGGGTAAAACAGGTAATGATATTTTCATAGTTTCTACAATGCAAAAATCCGGGCGCCATCGCGCCCGGATAGAGTGTTACAAAAATGACTTATTTTTTAGCTGGCTCGTACATCCACAGCGTGTTGTTCTGTTGGAAGCCGTCTTCACCAATTAAAATGCGACCGTCATTCATGACAATCACGTTGTCAGGCTGCGACAGCTGGTCGACGTCACAACGTTCAGCGCCGGTCAGGCTTGAGCGGTACGTTGACCCCATCACAACCGGCTCAATGCGTGAAATGTCATAGTTTTCACCCAGACGCGCACGGTATACACCACCACAGTCTTTTACCCGGGCAGACAGTTGCATATCGCCCTCGCCATCGGTCATGGTGTTATCAATATCGGCAATACCAATATACAGATACGCATCGGTAACCACCTCGCCAGGAATAGTGTCAACGCCTTCAACCGCTTCCTGTGCGCGCTTCTGGTTAATTGAGATACCTTCCAGCTTGCGCCATTCAGCCGTTGCACCTTTCATTTTAGCCGCCGCACGTGACTCTAAAAATGCTACGCGGTTATCCATCGCCTGACCGGCAGTCACTTTGCCACCGCCATTCGCTAATGTTGGATACGTGGCATCACCATTGGCCCAGGCTTCTACGTCTGCCAATGTAATATAGGCGCTTTCGCCTTCGACATAGTCGTCGGTACCAATACCATTGTATTCGTCAATCCAGGCACGGATAGTCAGGTTGTCGCCGCTGGCAAGCTCTACCCATTCCACGTCAAAACCGGTAGTAGCCGGATCGTTCTGTCCCGAGTCCTGCGTGAGTTTTGCGCCATATAAGGTACCGGCAGATAAATCTTCTGCTACGTCAGCCACAAACTTAAACAGTACACCGCCGGTATCATCCTGTGACAGGTAAACCGTGCGGCCATCAGGCATTACCGTGGAGTTTTCGTGCTCGTAGCGGCCCATAGCTAAATGCTTAACGATGACGGGTTCATCGGCCGTCGGCTCAGTTACCTCGGCGATATAACCGTAGTTATACGGGTTGGGCACGTCTGGTGCCGTCATCTCCCACATTCGACCCAAACGCGCATCGGTGGCCACAGCCGCAGGATTGTTCCAGCTGGCGTCGGTAGTGCTGTTTACCGATGAATTAACCACCCACTCTTCTGATGTTAATGGCGTCCCCCACGGCGACATAGAGCCAAAACAGTTGGCAGCGGTGCCCCACACAGGCGAGAAGTCCAGCATCATCACATCATTAACGGTCCACATGCCCTGTTCGTCACGGGTAATTTGCATACGGCTCATACCACCTGGCAGCTCTTCCCAGTTCGAAAACAGATAGCCTTCGCCATCACCGGTTGGCAGGAAGCCGTTAAAGTCCGGCATGTCGTTTTCGAGGATTAGCGTGCCGCCATCGAGGGTATAAATGTGGCCAAGGCCTTTCTCAAGCTCGCCATCGTAAGTATCACCGGTTTGACCCAGTACCTGATACTGGCCGATGGCCGTCATGACTAATTGCTTTTCTTCGTCTGACGCCGGAACCGGAGAGTCTGGTAAAGTAGCTGGCAGATTATTAAAATTAACCCCGGCTAACACGCCGACGGTTCCGGTATTAATAGGCATGCTGTTAATGCTGGTGGTTGCCGTATTGGTCCCGGATGGATGCTGAACGTTGAAGAATAAATCCCCCTCGTCCGTTAAGAAAATGCCTGTGACTTCGGCACCCAGTGGCACAGTCGCGATACGGGTAAGCTTGCCTACTGAATCACCGCTTTCACCCTGTGGCCCCTGATCGCCCTGGGGACCTTGTTCGCCCTGTGGGCCTGCGGCGCCTGTCGCACCGTCATCGCCATCATCACCGTCCAGTGAACAGGCTGATAATCCCAGAGCCACCGCAAGTGCCAGCGCTGAATAACGAATACCGCGAAATAGTTCTTTTTCCATTGTAGTTCCTTGTGAAGTGTACGTAGTGTGGCTTGTTGTCAGCCAATCTGCGCATAGCCTGACAAACGCCTGTTAAAATGCGGTGACATCTGCGTGACACATCCATGACGTTTCTGTGACTACCTCTGTTTTATCAATTATTTACAGTAATCAGCTCAGTACAATTGAAATTTCTTCGAGCGCGGTTGGGTCTGTTAAAGGTTAGTTTCAGGAGCGTTTACTTTGCAAAAAAAATGGTATTTACAGTCAGATATGCTGATCGCTTTTTCGGCATTAATCACCAGTACCGTCGCTGTGATAGTGGCAATCTACTCCGCACATATTGACCGCGAGTATGCCAGAGCATCAGTTTGGCCAAGTGTGCTGTTCACCCGCAGTTATAACGAGGGCGAATATAGTTTTGTGGCGATGAACCAGGGAAACGGACCTGCAATTATTCACTATGTGAAACTAGCGGTGAATGACACCTTAGTGTACGAATGGCAGGATGTATTCGAATTAGCCGGACTCCCCTCTGCTCGCTTCACCCAATCGCATTTAGGCTCAGGTATTATCAGACCGGGACAGCAAATCAACGCCATCACCATTCACGACGCAACATTATTGCCTAAATTTTTAAAACTGAAACTTGGCGCACAGATGTGCTTTTGCTCGTTGTACGGTGACTGCTGGGTAAGTGACGGCTTTAGGGTGCCTCAGGAAGTCGCAGCGTGCATCATTGAAGATGAAGAACGGTTTTTACAATAATCAGATATATTTTTGTGCAGAAACGAAAAACGGCGAGCATCCCGCTCGCCGTTTTCCGAAAGAACTTAAACTTAATTAAATAATAATTAAGCTAATGCGCCTTTAGCCGCGTCGACTAATGCGCTGAAAGCCGCTTTGTCATGTACAGCGATGTCGGCAAGGATCTTACGATCGATTTCAACAGACGCTTTTTTCAGACCGTTAATGAAACGGCTGTATGACATACCATTTTGACGTGCCGCAGCATTGATACGTGCAATCCACAGTTGGCGGAATTGACGCTTACGCTGACGACGGTCGCGATAGGCATATTGACCAGCTTTAGTTACAGCTTGTACCGCTACGCGATAAACGCGTGAACGTGCACCGTAATAACCTTTAGCTTGTTTTAATACTTTTTTGTGACGAGCACGTGCAATAGTGCCGCGTTTTACTCTAGCCATTATTCAGTCTCCTCGTCTTAAACGTATGGCAGCATGCGCTGTACTAATTTAGTATCGGCGTCATGAACCAGTTTTTTGCCACGTAATTGGCGTTTACGCTTAGTACTCTTCTTGGTCAGAATGTGACGCAAGTGAGACTGTTTGCTTTTAAAGCGGCCAGAGCCCGTTTTCTTAAAACGTTTGGCTGCACCACTAACAGATTTCATTTTAGGCATTGCTAAAACTCCGCATTGTTTAAGGTTGGCTTATTCGGGTGTGCAGTCACCTTATTAGCCCGTTAATATTTGCAGCAGGGTGTTTTGGGGTGCAGAATCCCAAAAACTTTGACAGACCACTACTACTTCTTGTGTGGGGCGAGCACCATGATCATCTGACGGCCTTCCACACGACGTGGGAAAGACTCGCAGTTAGCAATGTCTTCTAAATCGCCTTTAACGCGGTTTAACAGTTCAATGCCAATCTCTTGGTGAGCCATTTCACGTCCGCGAAAACGGATCGTGACTTTGGCTTTATCGCCACCTTCCAGAAAGCGACGCAGGTTGCGCAGTTTTACCTGGTAATCGCCTTCATCAGTGCCAGGGCGAAATTTAATCTCCTTGACCTGAATTTGCTTCTGTTTTTTCTTTTGCTCTTTTTGAGCTTTCGATTTCTCGAAGAGGAACTTGCCATAGTCCATAATTTTACAGACTGGCGGCTCAGCGTTCGGACTAATCTCAACAAGATCTAAACTTGCCGCTTCAGCAGAGCTGACTGCTTCGCTAATCGAAACAACGCCTAATTGGCTTCCGTCTGCGCTAATTAAGCGCACTTCTCTTGCAGTAATTTCATCGTTAATCCGGGCTTTGTCACCCTGAGCCTTATTGTTAGCGCCTTTAATGTGCTATTCCTCCAACTACTTTAATCATTACCTGATTTTCTTATTTCAACTTTTTAAATGAAAATCAGACACTTACTTATTTACTTTTCGCAACGACAGCCACGCCGCATAATTAGATGCGGGAGTATACCGTTATTTGATGATTTTTCCAGCGATTTCTTCGTTTGCCAGCGCAATAAACTCTGCAACTGGCATACTGCCTAAATCTTCACCGCGACGTGAACGCACGGCTACTTTTCCGGCTTCCATCTCTTTATCACCTACGACCAGCATATAAGGTACACGTTTTAACGTATGTTCTCGAATTTTAAAGCCAATCTTTTCATTTCTCAAGTCGGTCTTGGCTCTGAAGCCTTGTTGCTGTAAAGATTCGACGACCTGATTGGCATATTCGGCCTGGCTATCGGTAATATTGAGAACCACCATTTGCTTGGGAGCCAGCCACAATGGGAAGAACCCGGCGTACTCCTCGGTCAGAATACCAATGAAGCGTTCTAACGATCCCAGCACCGCCCGGTGAATCATTACCGGTACTTTGCGCTCGCCGTCTTCGGCAACATAAGTTGATCCCAGACGACCAGGCATCGAGAAATCAGCCTGCACAGTACCACATTGCCACGCACGATCTAAACAATCGTACAGGGTAAATTCAATTTTGGGTCCATAAAACGCGCCTTCGCCCGGCAGGTATTTGAATTCTATACCTTTAGTGTTAAGTGCTTCGGCCAGTGCACTTTCTGCTTTATCCCAGATTTCATCGCTACCAACGCGCTTTTCAGGGCGGGTCGATAGTTTCACTTCGATTTTTTCAAAACCGAAGCTGCGATAGGCGTCGTAAATCATATCAATACAGCTGCCTACTTCGTCGAGCATCTGCTCTTCGGTACAGAAAATATGCGCGTCATCCTGGGTAAACCCACGTACCCGCATTAGTCCGTGTAATGCACCTGATGGTTCGTTGCGGTGACAGCAACCAAACTCGGCCATACGCAGTGGCAAGTCACGGTAAGACTTAAGCCCCTGATTAAAGATTTGCACGTGGCCCGGGCAGTTCATGGGCTTAATGGCATATTCACGCTTTTCAGATTCCGTGGTGAACATGTTTTCGGCGTACTTGTCCCAGTGACCTGAACGCTCCCACAGTACACGGTCCATCATTAACGGGCCTTTCACCTCGTCGTACTGATATTTGCGCAGCATATTACGCACAAACTGTTCCAGTTCGGTGTAAATCGACCAGCCGTCGTTATGCCAGAACACCATACCCGGTGCTTCTTCCTGCCAGTGGAATAAATCCAGTGTTTTACCTATTTTACGGTGGTCACGCTTTTCGGCTTCTTCGAGACGCTGCAAGTAGGCTTTGAGCTGTTTCTTGTCAGCCCAGGCTGTGCCGTAAATACGCTGCAACATTTTGTTGTCGCTGTTGCCACGCCAGTAGGCGCCGGCCACTTTCATCAGTTTAAAGTGATGGCAGAACTTCATGTTAGGCACGTGAGGACCACGGCACATATCCACATATTCTTCGTGATGATATAAGCCCGGCTTGTCATCCTGACTGATGTTCTCATCCAGAATTTCAATCTTATAAGGCTCGTGGCGGGTCACAAACGCATCGCGCGCTTCTTGCCAGCTCACGGTCTTTTTCACCACATCGTAGTTGGTTTTGGCCAACTCAAGCATGCGCTTTTCGAGCTTTTGTAAATCGTCTTCGGTGAGCGAGTGCTCCATGTCTACATCGTAGTAGAAACCGTTATCAATCACCGGCCCGATGGCCATTTTGACGTCCGGATACAATTGCTTTATGGCATGGCCTAACAAGTGCGCACAGCTGTGACGGACTACTTCCAGCCCTTCATCGTCTTTGACGGTAAGTATTTGTAAGTCGGCGTCGTGGCTAATGATATCAACCGCGTCGACCAGCTCGCCGTTGACCTTTCCGGCAACGGTGGCTTTGGCCAACCCGGGGCCGATATCACCGGCAACATCTAAAACTGAAACTGGGTTATCAAAGCTACGCTGACTACCGTCGGGAAGAGTAATTACTGGCATGGAATGTCCTTAACAGTGGTGACACCTACTCTGTGCCACTTGTAGTTGCTAATCATAAAAAAACACCCTAAAGGGTGCGTGATTGAGCCTACAGGCTAATGAATAAGCCGGATTATAACCTGTGATTTGGTACATGCAATCACTGATTTGTGGGATTGTTTATGAAACATCCAATCGGCTGTCGTTTTAAGCAAAGTGATTGAATTATACCACAAACTAGCTGGCTGTTTTGCGCGATCCCTGGACCGCGTTATGCAGTGTGGCTAATTCTTTGCTGGTAAGTTCACGCCACTGACCCGGTTTAAGTTGCGCCAATTCAATGTGCATGATGCGTGTCCGTTTTAATTTGGTGACTTCATACCCTAAAAACTCACACATGCGACGAATTTGCCGGTTAAGACCCTGGGTGAGGATAATATTAAATTTAAATTTACCCCGCGGCGATACCTTACAGGGTTTGGTAACCGTGCCTAAAATCGGTACGCCCCTGGCCATTTTCTGCAGAAACCGGTCACTAATGGGCTGGTTCACCGTCACCTCATATTCTTTATCGTGGGCATTTTCGGCACGCAGAATCTTATTCACAATATCACCGTCGCTGGTGAGTAAAATTAACCCCTCGGAGGGTTTATCAAGCCGGCCAATGGGAAAAATACGCTCTTTATGCCGAATCGCATCAATAATATTGCCTTTAACATGCCGCTCAGTGGTACAGGTAATACCGATGGGCTTGTTGTACGCAATATAGACTCTGTCGGACTTATCTTTTGCCACCGCTCCTATGCGCTTGCCATCCACTTTTACGGTGTCCTGCGGGCCTACTTTGGTGCCTAATTCAGGCACTTTATCGTTAATGGTAACGCGCTGTTGCTCGATCAGTTTATCGGCTTCACGACGTGAGCAAAAACCGGTATCACTTATATATTTATTGAGACGTTTGGTCATCTCTGAACTCATACTGCATCCTTGATATCGCGCGCGGATTCATAAAAACCCTGATTGTACCGTCTACACCAGTAATAAGAAAATGCTAATCGGTTGCAACGAACTGCTGGTCTGCTTAACCCGGCCATCCCCCTGGCAAGTTAATAAATACTCACTTTTAAATACATAAAACCTTCATAAATTATTCTTAATATTGCCATTAAAAATAACCAGAGCATCCCTACCATGATGGCCTCTCATTCACCTCAACGAAGAAGTCATTTTATGAACCTGAAAGATTTTAAAATTCTTGTCCCCTCCCTGCTCACAGCAGCAATACTTACCGGCTGTGGCAGCGACTCGGAGTTTGCAGCTCCCCCACCATCCAATCCACCATCAACGCCGCCAGAAACTGAAGCCCCTGCCGCCACCCCGTTTACGATTGGTTTACTGCCCGATACTCAGGGCGGCTCTGACAGCGAAGGCCAGGCGCATGTTTCAATGTATCCGATGCGCGAAGTACTTGCTCATCAGGCCGCTGCGGGTGTCGACATGGTCATTGCCGTGGGCGATTTAACCGACAACGGCAGCGATATTGAATTTGCCGAGTGGCGTTCTATTGCAGACGCTTACGCTGAGCAGGGTATAGAATTTTTACCCGTTATGGGCAATCACGAAACCAGTTATGCTTACACGTACAACTGGATAGAAAATATGCGCAATTTTATTCCTGAAGATGCCGTGCACATGCCCGACTACGAGTGGATTAATTATTATGTTGTGCGCGACAACGTACTGATTTTTGGCCTCGCTTATTACAACTTGCCCATCGCTTACAGCTGGCTCAAAGAAACCGTTGAGTCAATGGAAGGCATCGACCACATTGTTGTCGCCAGCCACGACGGCCTGATCGGCGCTAAATACGGCCAAACCCGCGAACAAATAGTGGATGGCACCAAAGGCGATGACTGGGTATTTTCTGTACAACCGCAAATTCGCGAGTTTTTCGCCGATCACGATGTCATTTATGTGCAGGGTCACGAACATCAGTATCAACGCTCGCTGATCAGCGCCAAAACCGCACTGACCACTACCCCGTCAAGTTCGACGCCTACCGGGGGTAATTATCGCATGGATACTTACACGCAAATTATGGCTGGTAATGCATCGTACAAAGGCTATGAATTTCGCTATGGTGAGCGAGAGTTAGTGCAAATGATAGTCGCTCAGAAAAACGCCACCATGTCGAAGGGTTCCAGCCATTTTGATGTAAACTCGTCGCTGCTGACTTTTACCGATCAACGCATAGACTATGCATCATATTTTGCGCCACACACCGCCACATCCAATGATGCGGATCAGGACTTTACCGCGCAGTGGCACCTGATGGATAAATTTTCCCGCACCAAGAATCGCTGTGAGTCGGTTATTTACCCTAATTCTATTCCTGCCGATACCCGTCCGGTGCTGGTCCTGCAAACCCAGTATATGACCAATGACTGTTACGGCGATGACGGCAGCTACGTGAACTTAGTAGGCGGCCAGAACAATACTTTTAATCGCACTGATACCCGTACCCGGGATATGAGCTTTACGCCTGGCTTTACCCGCGCTGAGACGATGAACGATCTGATCCGTCTTAACTATCAGTGGTTATATCAGGTCCATGAAAGCTGGACGCCGAACCTTAACAGCCCGGTTCGGGTAATTCCTGACTATGATGCCAATGAGCTGATTATTCCCGAAACCACCATTGATTTAAAAGAACACGTCACGCTCAGTTGGCTCCCCGCCAACGAAACCGCTTCCGACATTCTTATCATCAGTGGTACGCAAAACCAAACCGGTGTTTATCAGGATGATTATGGCGTGCTCAAGAACATTGAAGCTGACACTGGCTTAAGCAATTCACAACCCGATGGCTCGGCAAAATCAGCCATCACCCTGCCGCCAACAGCGACTCAGGACTGGGATATCAGCAGCGCCGTCAGCGATACTTTTGCTGTGCAATTTACAGCGCCTGAGGCCCTTGATAGCGCAGCGCTTACGCTGGGTATACTCCGTGACGGTGAATGGCAAGCCATCACGCCAGACAACTGCATTATTGATTCGGCCTGGAGTACCAGTTACCTGTCAGATACGCCAGCACGCAACCAGGACTGTGCCGGTACACCGCTTGTTGGGTATGACAGTAGTTTTGGTAACCGCTGGTGGGTGGTATTAAACGCCGATGCCGAGATTGCCCTGATCGCGCAATAAGCACCGTAACCACACCTGTCCAAACGAAAAGCTCTGGGGGCTGTAGTCAGTACAGCCCCTCTTATAACTGCCTAATTACCCAGGAAAGCGTCAGGAAACCGGTTTAACTCAAACCCCCACAGCGCGGGTAATACCCAGTAGACAGCCAGTGTCAGCAGGATAATCGAAATAAAGTTCATCCAGATCCCGGTGCGAAACATATCAGCAATCTTCAGGTATCCCGAGCCAAACACAATGGCATTAGGCGGCGTTGCCACCGGCAGCATGTAAGCACAGGATGCGGCGACTGTTACCGCCACCATTAACGTGTAAGGATGTACATCCAGTGCCAGCGCCATGGGCGCCAGTATGGGTAACAACACGGTTGTCGTTGCCAGGTTAGAGGTGATTTCAGTTAAGAAATTCACCGCGGCAATCAAAACCGCGATCAGCAGGAATAACGGCAATGCGTCGAGCAGTACCAGGTGTTGCCCAATCCAGCTGGCCAGCCCGGATGATTGGAAGCCGCCGGCAATGGCGATACCACCGCCAAACAACACGATGGTACCCCAGGGCATTTTCACTGCCTCTTCCCAGGTCATAATGGGATGTTGTTTGTCTTTAGAGGAAAACAAAAACAACGTAGTGGCCGCAATGATTGCGATAATAGTGTCGTCGAGTTGTGGCACAAAATATTGCAGGTATGAGCGCGATACCCACATTAACGCCGTGCCCACAAACACGGTTAACACCAGTTTTTCTTCGTAACTCATTGGCCCCAGTTCGTTACGTAACTGGGCAATTTCGTTGCGACCACCAGGAAAGGTTACAGCCTGGCAGGCAAAGGCAACGCGGGTCAGATAAAACCAGCATATTGTCAGTAACACCACGGTAATCGGAAAGCCAAACATAAACCAGGTGGCAAAACTGATATCGATACCATAGATTTGTTGCAGGATACCGGCTAACACCAGGTTCGGCGGCGTCCCTATCAGTGTTGCCATACCGCCAATGGAGGCCGAATAGGCAATCGCCAGCATCAGCGCTTTACTGAACTTTTCGCCTTCGTCGGCCTTTAACTCAGCATGGCCCAGAAACTGTTTGGCCACCGCCACACCTATCGGCAGCATCATTACTGTGGTGGCCGTGTTTGAGATCCACATCGACAAAAACGCCGTCGACAACATAAAGCCCAAAATGATCCGCGGTACATTGCTGCCGACAATATAAATAATGTTCAGGGCAATCCGCCGGTGCAGATTCCAGCGTTCAATCGCTATCGCCAGTACAAAACCGCCCATATACAAAAAAATGTATTTATGCCCATAGGCGGCGGTTACATCGCTGATGTCAGCGCCACCAAACAAAGGCAACAGCACGATTGGTAACAACGCAGTCACACTGATCGGTATGGCTTCGGTGATCCACCAGATAGCTACCCAGAGTGTCACTGCCATCACCGCTAAACCTTGCTGACTGAGTCCCGCTGGCGATAAAAACAGCAATACCATGATAAAAACCGCTGGACCAAGGCCTAAACCCACTTGTTTTGTAGAAAGTGACATATTAACGCTGTCTTTTATAATAATGAGTGTGACACCATTAAAGAGTAAAAAACCACCAATAATCAAGCACACTCGTATTTTAACAAGGGTATTTCGTCTGATCAGCCAGTCCGGTAAGCGCAAAACGCTAACAGAAAGGGCATAACTTACCGCCGTTGGCACTGGCAAAGGCGCAAATATCTTCCATAATCAGGAAAAGCATGACGATTCAAAATACAATGTGGCAATTTATCAGCGAACAAATTAGCCAAAGCTCCGGACACCTGTTTGTTTGCCAGAATTATCAACCTGTAGCCGGAGGCGATACCCATCAGTGCGCTGTGCTGCGCGATGATAGTCGGCGCTACTTTGTCAAATATCGTCAGTTGCCTTCGCCCGATAACACCGAACTCGATGCCGAAGCAGACGGACTCAGCGCTTTAGCGGCAACCGGTGCCATTCACACACCATCGGTCATTTGTTTTGGCACGCTTCAAGAGCAGCAACAACAGTTTGAATACCTGGTGTTGCAATACCTCAAACTGTCGCAACGCAAAAATGAAGACTGGTTTACCTTTGGTCAACAGCTAGCGAACCTGCATAAACAACCGGCAGGCAGTCATTACGGCTGGTCCCGTGACAACTTTATTGGCCGCTCAGTCCAGGTGAATAGCCCTTGCGACAACTGGGCCAGTTTTTTTGCTGAAAGTCGTATTGGCGTGATGTTAGAGCTACTCGCCAGACAGGGGCATATCTGGTGTAATATTGATGTGTGTACCACCCGAATATTTCAGTTTCTTAGCGACCATCAACCGCAGGTCTCCTTGCTGCACGGCGACCTTTGGAGCGGCAACGTGGGCTTTCATCATACTATGCCGGTGGTTTTTGATCCGGCGGTTTACCGGGGCGACCGCGAGACCGACATTGCGATGACAGAACTATTTGGCAAACTGCCACGTACCTTTTACGAAGGGTACGAGGACACCTGGCCGCTCGATAAACAGTACCCCCAGCGACGTTCACTGTATCAGCTTTACCATATCCTCAACCATGCGGTACTATTTGGCGGCCATTACCTGCAAACGGCCCGGGAAAACATCACCCAACTAAATCAACAACTCTGTTGAGTCAGGAGGACATTTGAGGTATTTCAGCAAGCATTGCTGCGCGGTGTGTCGGCTCGTCCTGAGTACACTGTTTATCGTCTTTCTTAGTGCCTGTTCATCGCCTTACATCGCTGATGACATCAATGAATACCAACAACGCTTAAGCCGGGTGCTCGACACCGAGTTAGTCAGCCCTGCCAGCCAGGCCGGGCTTGCCAGCAGCCTGGCCTACCCGACGCGCAATGACTTGCTTAAACAACCCACCTCAATTGGCATCAACCTGACTCAGTTTCACCAGTTACAGCAATGCGAACTGGGCAATTTAGTGGCCGAACACAATACTGCGCTGGGTAAAATACAACATTTCTCGCAGCGCCTGCATTACGAACAACAGTTCATCGCCGCCTTAAATGATTGTATGACACTCGCCAACGCTGCGCAGAGCGCCACCAACGAGTGGGGAAAGCTGACCGCGACCATGTCACAATGGCAACGCATAAAGCAGGCTGAGTACCCGCTGCACTGGAGTAATATGCTGGTTCTTAGTGACGAAACCAAAGCGGCGTTCAGCCGCGCAAGGCCGGCCCTGTTGTATCAGGATACGATTGATATTGCCGGTCAGGTATCGCTGTTTAAACAAGTGACCGCGTTAGCCGAACCTCAGTATCAGCCCGGGCAGTCGATAGAAGCCAGCCTGCAAGCCATCAGCGCCAGTCGATTACCCGCGAGCATCTGGCTGGCCCAGCAACATATTGCGACACAGCTGCCGCCCATTACTGCGGCGTTGAAAACACAGTTAACCGCGCTGGATTGCACCGCTACCACCCCGGAAAAGGCTAACGTATTGCGCAATGTATTTTATTTATTTTTTATCGACAAAATTCAACCTGCAGGCGCGCGCATAAACGCTTTTACCTATCAGTTTGCCCCTGTAATGAACACCTGGCTGGCCTCGCCCGCGCTGCCTGACAGCTTTAAACAGTACCTGCGCTCGCAGCAGCGTCATTTTGCCGCGTATCAACAGGCGATGGACGACCATGTTACCTTATGGCAGGGGTTTCTTAGTCGCTGTAACTTATCACCTGTGGCACCATCTTCGGCGTGAATCGCTTAGGTGGTATGTTGCAACGACAAATAAGAACCCAGACCAATCGTAAACAAAAAACAGCCCCACAAGGAATGTTCAATAACCACTACCGCGGTAGAGCGGCTTTGCAGGTAACGCACACCAAAAATAGCGCCACCCACTGCCGACAACGCAACAGCCAGCCAGTTACCGTAAATGGCATGAGCAAAACCAAACAGCATAGTACTGGCGCCAAGGCGCTGCGTGTGGGTAGGTAAAATTGACTTATAGCGGTGGAAAAAGAAGGTTCTGTAGATAATTTCCTGTGGGATCACCGACAACAGCGGATACAAGAGCAGTGTTAGCAGCCATAACGAGGTATGTTCAACAGGCCACTGCAAAAAGGACTCTGGCAGCCACCAATACACCACCGCCGCTGTGATCAGGGCCCAGGGCAAAAACAATTTAAGCGAAGCCAGTAAATGCGGTTTTCCGGCCTGCCAGTTCCACAAACGTACACGTCTGAAGCTCTGATCAGCAACTAATAGCCATAAACAAATGCCACTCACACAGGCCAGTACAATTAGCAGATAAGGGCCAAACTGGTGCAGGCCAGCCCAAAAACAAAGGGGTAATAAAATAAACAGGCCGAGTAATTCCAGCCAACGTTTTGCGTGCATTCCATCCTACTTAAAATCAAATATGACGTTTTTATGATGTTAAGGTGAATTTTACACCAAGCTTGTATAATAAACGACCTGCCCCCCGCAATTTTTGTACGTCTTTAAGCAGCCAGTGACTAATCCTTACTACCCGGTTTGCACTGATTAACAGGCACGAAGTGTCAGTAGCTGGCGAACCCGGCTAAGCGCTATGCTCGACACGCACTGCATGGCTCAGGGTTTCAGACAGGATCTGGCGAATTTCATTGCCTAATTCACGAAAAAACACCCGTCCCGGCGCGGTATTGCGCCACACCAGATTATGCTGACGCTCAATCGGCGTATCTTTTAACTCACAAACATGCAACTCGTCGGGCTGATGCAATTCAGAATGTACATACAAGCCCGGTAAAAACGCCACGCCCATTCCCATCACAACCATTTGCCTGAGCGTATCGAGGCTGGTTCCTTCATAATCCCGGGTTACCTGGGCACCAATTTTCATGCATATTTCGTGTACCTGATGATGAAAATGATGGGCTTCTTCGAGTGTAAGTACGGTTTCGCCGTGAATTTGCTCGGGTTCAATAAATTGCAGTCCCGACAACGCGTGATCACTGGGCACTACAAATTTGAGCGGCTCAATAAACAGTTTGCTGGACACCAGTTGCGATGACTCTTGTAAACCCGGTGAAATAATAATATCAAAGTGGCCGTCAAACAGGCCCTTAATAAGCTGGGTTGGCGCGGCTTCACGCACATAAAACTTAAGCTTGGAATGACGTTTGTGGAGTTGCGGCAGAATATACGGCAGCAAGTAAGGGCCAAGCGTAGGCGGCACACCAAGACGGTAGGTGGTTTGATTGCCGCCAGCAATATCGCGGGCTTTTTCCTCAAAACGAATAGAGGATTGCAGTACATCTTCAGCAAATGGCAATAAAGAACGCCCCTCGGGCGACAACAAAGTGCCACTTCGTGAACGCTCAAAGAGAGGAATACCCAGGTTTTTCTCCAGTACATTGATTTGGGATGTCAGCGTTGGCTGGCTGATGCCCAGAATTTGCGCGGCACGGCGGTAACTGAGTTCACGAGCCAGCGCCACAAAATAGCGAAATTGGGTATATGTAATCGATTTGGTCGATGCAACCATACACTTAGTCCTATAAAAATAGTACAACATATAGGTAAAGACTATCACCACATAAGCTATTTTTCTATATGGCTATCAGGTAAAAATCATTTCGTAGTGTATTTATTCATTTTCATTTTTTAGGAGTTCTTCAATGGACCACGTAATCTCTGGGGTTGCTAAGTTTCAAAAAGACGTTTTTCCAGCTAAAGAAGCGGCGTTTAAAAAACTGGCCAACGGCCAAAGCCCCGAAGTATTGTTTATTACCTGCTCGGATTCCCGTATCGACCCCAGCCTTGTTACACAAACAGAGCCGGGCGATCTGTTTATTTGCCGCAACGCCGGTAACGTTGTTCCGCCACACAGCAATCAAACCGGCGGCATGACAGCGTCAATCGAATTTGCCGTTGCTGCTTTAGGTGTTACCCATATTGTTGTTTGTGGTCACTCAGACTGCGGTGCTATGAAAGGCGCACTCAATCCTGAAGGCCTGACCAGCCTGCCTCACGTAAAAGAATGGCTCGGTCACTGCCGTGTTGCCTCTGAAGTGGTTAAAGAACGTTGTGGCTGTGACGAACTCAACGCCGGCGATCATTTACAACTGGTAACCGAAGAAAACGTGGTACAACAACTTCAGCATCTTAGAACACACCCTTCTGTGGCTGCAAAAATAGCCACCGGACAGGTTAAATTACACGGCTGGTTTTATAACATTGAAACTGCCGAAGTACTGACCTATGACGAAGCGTCCGGAAAATTTGAGCCAATGGATACGCCTTCAACAAACAAAGAGCAGCTTGTTGCCAACAAATAACAAGGAGTTTTCTGATGAAGTTGGATTTATCCTTTAGTGAATTAAAAAATGACTTACCAGCCAGTATTGTTGTTTTTTTTGTTGCCCTTCCACTTTGTTTAGGTATTGCACTGGCTTCAGGCGCACCACTTTTCTCGGGTATTATCGCCGGTATCGTGGGCGGTATTGTAGTGGGTTTGTGCAGCGGCTCTCGCCTTGGTGTGAGCGGCCCTGCTGCCGGCTTAGCGGTCATTGTATTTGACGCTATTGCCACCCTGGGAAGCTGGGAACTGTTCTTATGTGCCGTCGTATTAGCCGGTGTCATTCAGCTGGTGATGGGTTTTGCCCGCGCCGGTTTCATTGCGTACTTTATCCCGACCTCAGTCATCACTGGTATGCTGGCCGGCATTGGTTTGCTAATCATATTAAAGCAGATTCCCTATCTGTTTGGCTGGCACGCCGACTTTTTAGGTGAAGAAGCGTTTATACATGCCAACGGGGAAAACACCTTTTCGGCCATCGAACACGCGCTTAATCTAATGTCACCGGCGGCAGTCCTGATTTCCGGGTTATCCCTTGCATTGCTGGTAATCTGGGACAGATATTTAGTGCCCAGACACAAAATATTCCAGTTGATTCAAGGCCCCATTGTAGTGGTACTGCTGGGTATTCTGGCGTCTGTTATGATGGCTCAGGCGGGCAATCCGATGGCAAGCAGCATGCTGGTATCATTGCCGGTCATTGACAGCTTTAGCGACTTTACTAACGAACTGGCGTTTCCTGACTTTTCGCAAATGCTCAGTCTGGACGTGTTGACCATTGCCGTGGTTATGGCCGCCGTGGCCAGTATTGAGACGCTACTGTGTGTTGAGGCAACTGATAAACTCGATCCGCAAAAACACACGACCCCGACAAACCGCGAGCTTAAAGCGCAAGGTCTGGGTAACATTGTATCCGGATTGATTGGTGGCCTGCCAATTACTCAGGTTATCGTCCGTAGCTCAGCGAACATTGCATTTGGTGGTAAAACCAAGTTATCTGCAATTATGCACGGTATGTTTTTGTTGGTCGCTGTACTGGCGATCTCATCGATGCTGAACCTCATTCCGCTGGCATCACTGGCGGCAATATTAATTGTGGTAGGTTACAAACTCACCAAGCCTGTCATGTTTAAAATAATGTATCAAAACGGAATGGAGCAATTTTTACCGTTTATTACAACGATTACGGTGATGATCTTTACTGACCTGCTGACCGGTGTGTTTGCCGGACTTGGCGTGAGTATTTTCTTTACCCTTAAAAGCAGCTTCAGAAACTCGTATCAGTTTAAGGAAACCGTTAACGAGGAGCACGGTGAAAAGGTCCACCACATCGTGTTAGCCGAAGAGGTATCATTCTTTAATAAGCCAAGCATTTTGAAAAAGCTGAACTCCATACCAGGCAACTCTAAGGTTGTGTTAGATTTTTCAAACAGCAAGTCTGTAGCCTTTGATGTAAAAGAGATGATTAAGGATTATATCGATCAGGCTCAAACCAAAAACATACAGGTTGAAACCATCAAGTTTTAGCCTCTGCACAACTATCTTGCAACGCCATAAACCCAAATAGCCTGCAAGTACGTTTAAATAAAAATGGTAGTCATATGACTACCATTTTTGTTTTGTACTGGCGTAAGCGCACTACAATGGGGTAATCTTATAGCTAATAACTATCACGAGCATAGCTATTTTTCTATAGTGCTATAAGATAACAATATCTTTACATTTTAACTCACTAAAACAAATCTGGAGTATGTGTGTATGGATCATGTAATTTCTGGTGTTGCCAAATTCCAAAAAGATGTCTTTCCTGGCAAAAAAGCGGCGTTCCAAAAATTAGCCAATGGTCAAAACCCTGAGGTTTTGTTCATTACCTGTTCGGATTCCCGCATTGACCCCAACCTGGTGACGCAAACCCAACCAGGCGATTTATTTATCTGCCGCAACGCAGGCAATATCGTCCCGCCCCATAGCAACCAAACCGGTGGTATGACAGCGTCGATTGAATTTGCGGTTGCCGCTTTAGGCGTCACTCATGTCGTTATCTGTGGTCACTCCGATTGTGGTGCGATGAAAGGCGCAATCAACCCTGAAGCACTGTCTTCATTACCCCATGTAAAAGAATGGCTTGGCCACTGCCGGGTTGCCAGCGAAGTGGTTAAGGAAAAATGTGGTTGTGATGAGCTCAATACAGAGGATCACCTGCAGTTAGTGACCGAAGAAAATGTCGTACAACAACTGCAGCATATAAGAACCCATCCAACGGTTGCCGCGAAACTGGCTACCGGTCAGGTTAAGTTACACGGCTGGTTTTACAATATCGAAACCGCAGAAGTGCTTTGTTATCAAGAGGAAACCGGCGAATTCGGTCCTATGGACGAGAAGTACGCTAAAGAACTCACCCATAAAAGCGAATAGCTCCGCCTGAAGTTAAGGATTAAGAATGCAAAATTTATTTAAAAATGTGCGTGGTGACATCACCGGTGGTATTACCGCCGGTGTCGTTGCCTTGCCGCTGGCTCTGGCGTTGGGTGTTGCCTCGGGCGTCGGCCCGATGGCAGGCATGTACGGCGCCATAGCAGTAGGCTTTTTTGCTGCACTTTTCGGTGGTACGCCGTCACAAATATCAGGCCCAACAGGCCCGATGGTGGTTGTTTTAGCTGGCCTTTTTGCCAGTTTGTCCGGCGACGTAGAGTTAATCTTCACCGCCGTGGTGTTAGCCGGTTTATTCCAGATTTTATTTGGTTTTCTGGGCATAGGTAATTATATACGGTTGGTGCCCTACCCGGTTATTTCCGGTTTTATGTCGGGCATTGGTGCCATCATTATCATCTTGCAAATTGGCCGCTTACTCGGGCATGAACCGCCGGGTGGCACCATCGGTGCATTGAGTTATATCCCCACTGCCCTGGCAGATATCAATTTTGCCACCCTGGCGCTGGGCTTCGGTACCCTGGTGATTGCTTACAAGTGGCCACCCAGTTTAGGCAAATACGTACCTGGTGCGTTAGCGGCGCTGATCATTGGTACGATTGTTAGCCTGTTCATTGCAAATGTGCCTATCCTGGGTGATATACCTACCGGTCTGCCCAGCCTGCATTTGCCTACCTTTGAGTCATCCACGCTGTTACTGGTGCTTGAAGCGGCGTTTATTCTGGCGATTTTAGGTGCTATCGATAGCCTGCTCACCTCACTGGTGGCTGACAACATGACCCGTACCCGTCACGACAGCAGCAGAGAGCTGATTGGTCAGGGTATTGGTAATACCGTTGCCGGTTTAATTGGTGGTATCGCCGGTGCAGGCGCAACCATGCGCACGGTAGTTAATATTCGCAGTGGTGGTAAAGAACGCCTGTCGGGTATGATCCATGCGCTGGTGTTACTGGCCGTTGTATTAGGGCTAAGTCCTTTAGCCAGTGCTATTCCACACGCCGTATTGGCGGGTATCCTGGTGAAAGTTGGCCTGGATATTATCGACTGGAGCTACTTAAAACGCGCTCATAGCGGTCCGCGCTGGGACTTCGCATTAATGCTGTTGGTGCTGGGTTTAACCGTATTCGTTGATCTCATCACCGCCGTTGGTGTAGGTGTTGTATTGGCGGCGCTGGCCTATGTTCGTCAGATTGCCCAACTGCAAATTGAAGAACTCAAGAAGATCCCTGATACCCTTAACGATCCGCAGGAAAATGCCCTGTTGGAAAGAGCCAAAGGCAAAGTCAGTATCTTTAGTTTTGGCGGACCACTAAGCTTTGGTGCAGCGGCAGATTTAGGTCACCACGTACGCGAATGGGTAAAACCCGGCTCGCGGGTGCTGATCCTGGACTTTACCCGGGTACCTACCATGGATGTTTCCGCGTCGATGGCAGTAGAAACGGTTACCTCTGACGCCAAGCGCTCGGGGCGTCAGCTAATTGTATGCGGCGCCTCTGACGACATCAAACAGGTACTGAATAACGTTAACGCGTCGGCAGGAGAGATCCTGACCTACCCAACGTTACTGGAAGCGCTCGAATCAGCGGTGTCGATTATCGATGACTCTGATAAGAAATCCGGTAAAGGGGGTAAAAGCGAGACACTCTCGCCCGCCTGATAGCTTAACCATTTAACGATAAAAGAGCGCATCATGCGCTCTTTTTTTGTGTTGGGGTTTGCCCACTTTGCACCATCATCGCAGACCGGACAATTTCGCAATGTGAGATGACAAAAGCATACAATTTTGTCAGATTGTCGGCTACACTGTAATCTGAAACGGATTAACACTGGATTTTGAAGTGTCTGAAAGTAATGGTGTTTTAGCAAGAATCAAACAGAAGTACACTGAGCTTTCACCGTCTGCGCGCGCTATCGCAAACTATCTGCAGCAATTTCCGCTTACCGTTATCAGCGATTCAACCGCCGAGATTGCCGCCAAGACCAATACATCCAAGGCAACCGTCAGCCGCCTGTTTCGCCAGCTCGGTTATGCCTCCCATCAGGACGCCAAACAAGACGTAGTGCTGCAACGCGATGCGGGGATACCAGTTAAACAAGCCCTCAGCCAACACGATTATATTGCCGCAGAGCTGGGTAATTTACAGCGCACACTGGAGGCTATTCCGGCCTCGCAAATTAATCACATTGCCTCCATACTCGCCAGGGCTCCTAAAATTACCCTAATCGGTTATCGCAATAGTTATCCGGTGGCGCTGCACTGCCGCCAGCAACTTAAGCAAATTCGCCCTAATGTTCGTCTGTTACCCCAGCCGGGACAAAGTTTAAGCGAAGATCTCATGGATTTGGCCGACGACGAGATCATTGTGGTGTTTGGTTTTCGCCGCCGTCCGCGCATTTTTGCCCGCATGATTGACGCTCTGCCATCAGCGCGTACCATTTTGCTCACAGATCCCACCGGTCAGGTATATCAGGACCGGGTAGGACACACCCTGGTTTGCCAGCTAGGCAATCAGTTTGCTTTTGACAGTTACGCTGCCCCCATGAGCCTGGTGTCCGTGATTTGTAACCAGGCGTTCACCCTGCTCGGCGCCGAGGGAGACAACCGGGTAGCGACCATCTCAGCCTTATACGCCGAGATGGGTGAGCTTGACCCGGATTAACTCAGGCAACAAATATCACGCTGAAGTCAGCAACATGAGGTGCCTTACCCGCTGATTATTGCAGCTTAACCTCAGGTGCCGGCGACTCAGCGGCGGATGGCTGTGGGTTATCCTGCAGATGTTCGGTGCGTGGATCAATTTCCAGCGCCATAGGCGTGGTGATACCCGCAGAAGGCTGAAATGTTTGGTGGTCGTCAGCGGTATCAGGCAGCACGTGGGTACGGCGGCGAAATAAAACAATCACCGCAAACAGGGCCAGAAAAAAGGTCATATAGGCATACAAGCCTTGTGCGCCCATTATACTCATCAACCCGGCCGCCAGCGGCCCGCCTACCGCTGAGCTGATCCCATAGGTAATGAGCATACCACTGCCGATGGGTAAGAAATCCTTTGGCGTGGCATTGTCGTTCACATGGGCAAGGCATATAGCATAGGACGTCATACAGGCACCGCCCCACAAAAACGCCAGTAAAGCCGCCGGCCAACCGGCAAAGCCCGACCAATGGGAGGCTACCACCATTGCCAGCGAGATCAACGCGCCTGACAGCGCGTTATACATCAGAATAATACGCCGGTCATAGCGGTCAGAAAATCGCCCTACCGGTAACTGAAAGCAAGCACCGCCAAGCACTGTTGCCGACATAAACAGCGCCAGCTGGGTATTGGTAAAGCCGCTGTCAGCCGCGTAAACCGGTCCCAAAGACCAAAACGCGCCAGTCACTAACCCCAAAATAACCGCACCAATCATGGCGATATGTGAGTGCTGCCAGACTTTGCGAAAACTGATCCTGACGTTTTTTACCGCTGCGGGCGCTAGTGACAATGTCAGTGATACCGGTATTATCGACAGTGCAATCAGGACCGCTGCAATGCTGAAGAGAAGCTGATAACTGATGTCACCAAGGGTCAGTAATTGCTGGGCCACCGTGATCATCAGTAAATTAAGCATCGAGTAAAACGAAAAGATAGTACCGCGATTGGTTGCATCAGCCCGTTCGTTAAGCCAACTCTCAATGATCATATACAGGCCGGATACCGCCGCCCCTAGAGCAAAACGCAGCACCAACCACAACGTAAACGATTGCAGCCAGGCAAACAGCAGGGTGAAAATAAGATACGCGCAGGCCAGCACCGCAAAACCCCGAATATGCCCTACCCGTTTTAGCACATGGGGGGTAGCCAGACAGCCGGCAATAATCCCCAAAAAGTAAGCAGAACCGGTCAAAGCCACCTGCACCGAGGAAAAGCCTAACTGGTTGGCTGCCACAGGCAACAGGGTTAACAGCAAACCATGGCCAAGTAATAACAGCGCATCAGACAGCAACAGCGCTGATATTGGGATCAGAGAGCGTACCATAACAGAAGAATCACGCAGAAGAAGTGGATAGGTTTACGATACAGACTCTGCCCATCATTGCCAAGCCAGCACTCAGAATTAGCCATGCACTGATGATTAACCGCAGTGGATGAGCCTCCATGACTAATTTTAATGCCCCGCCATTAACATAAAACACATCTTTTTAACAAACGTTTCACTTGACTTGATGCTGAAACAATTGTTTCATAAGGGTACCATCTTGTAACACTAAACCGTATGAAACATTTTACCGTTAGTTCGCCATTTGTATGGCAAGCAGCGCCTGCTGAGGTGCCTGCAAATCAATCATATACTGATGCCTCATCTGCGCTGGCAAAACAAGCGCCATTGCCTTTGGCTGGCCGGCGTCTGGCGGTAAAAGATTTATTCGATATTAAAGGTATTCCAACGACAGCCGGAAACCCCGCCTGGCCAAACAGTCATGCGCTTCCCGACACCACGGCCAGTGCAGTGCGTAAATTATTACAGGGCGGCGCGGCGCTTAGCGGTAAAACTATTACCGACGAATTAGCCTACAGCCTTAACGGCCAGAATATGCACTACGGCACACCGCAAAACCCGGTCACCCCCGAGCGGTTGCCCGGAGGCTCTTCCAGTGGTTCAGCCACGGCCGTCGCGGCAGGGTTGGCTGATATAGGTTTGGGAACTGATACCGGTGGTTCGATTCGGGTACCAGCAAGCTATAACAACTTATATGGCATGCGCCCCACCCACGGACGCATTAGCACTGATGGTCTGGTAGCGCTGGCGCCGGGCTTTGACACCGTTGGTGTCATGAGTAAAACGCTGGATATTCTTGAAGCCAGTATGAATTGCCTGTTTGATGAACCACTCAGCAACGCCGCTGCGCTAACCTCGCTGACCGTTTTTCAAAGTGCCATTGACAAGTGTGAACATGCGCAGTTGGCCAATGACTTTCTCAGCGGGCTTGATATTGCTGTGGCGCCGGGCGACTTTTCACAGCTGGCAAGTCTGCCACTGGCAGAAAGCTTCCGGGTGTTACAAGGCCAGCAGATCTGGCACACCCACGGTGACTGGATCACAGCAGAACAACCCACGTTTGCCGCAGATATCGACGCCCGTTTTAAACAATGTGCTGACATCTCGCCGGCACAAGTCAATAATGCCAAACAGATACAACAACAGGTTTGCGACATTGTCACGGCATTACTCAGCAACAACACAGCCATAGTGCTGCCTACCACGCCAGGCACTGCGCCGTTGTTATCTGCTAAGCCTGACACGCTGGTAGCGTATCGCAATCAATTATTAACACTTACTGCCCTGGCCGGACTGGCTGGTTTACCACAATTGCATTTGCCGTTATTTTGCCTGAATAACGCGCCCTGCGGGCTCTCTTTAATTGGTCCTGCAGGCAGTGAAACCAGCCTGTTTGCGCTGGCACGTACCCTTACGGAAACAAAAGTATGACAACGATAACACCAACACATACTGCCTTTACCGCACCGCACTATGCGGCATCAACCGTCGGCAACGAAATTTTGCAACGTGGCGGCACAGCCATCGAAGCCATGGTTGCCGCAGCCGCCTCCATTGCGGTGGAATACCCACATATGAATGGTCTTGGTGGTGATGGCTTTTGGCTCATCAGTGAACCCGGCAAAAAACCGGTCGCCATCGACGCCTGTGGCACTGCTGCACAAGGTGCCACTACTGACTTTTATAACGGTCACAAGGCCATCCCCTCGCGCGGCGGCAAAGCCGCACTTACCATGGCAGGGGCTGTTGCCGGATGGCAAAAAGCGCTTCAAATCAGTGCCGACTGGCAGACCCCTATGCCGGTATCCGCGCTGTTAGAGCGTGCTATCAGTCAGGCAAACTGGGGGATTGAGGTGACGCAAAGCTTGTCGGATGCCAGCTTTAAAACTTTTGACGATCTCGCCCAGGACAGCAATTTTGCGCCCTTCTTAATTAAAGGCAAAGCCCTTAAAAAAGGCAAAATAGTTAAACTGACGAAGCTTGCCACGACCCTGCAACAGCTTGCGGATAATGGCCTGGATGATTTTTACCGTGGCGATATCGCCAAACAATTAGCCACAGATTTAGCAGCAGCTGGCTCGCCCATTCGCCTGGCTGACTTTAATGCCTTTGAAGCCAGGGTCGTTGAACCGCTGAGTGTTACCACCAGCAAGGGCACGCTGTATAACCTGCCGGCGCCTACCCAGGGTATTGCATCGCTGATCATTCTGGCCTTGTACGACCGAGTGGTTGCCAGCGCCAACAGTGACGCTGACATGGTGCATTTGTTAATTGAATGCACCAAACAAGCCTTTATCAAACGTAATTTGTACGTGACCGATCCGGGCCGCCTTGACGTTGACTTACAGGATATCCTCAGCGACGCACAGCTCGATAAAATGGCCAGTGAAATTAGTCTCAAAACAGCTCAACCCTGGCCACACGAGGCCAAAACCGGCGATACCATATGGATGGGCGCGTGTGATAATCAGGGCCGCATGGTGAGCTATATTCAAAGTTTATACTGGGAGTTTGGCAGCGGTATTGTTAGCCCCCAAACCGGTATTGTATGGAACAATCGCGGCACCTCTTTTAGTCTTGATGAGGGTCACTTACAGCAGCTTAAGCCCGGCCTTAAGCCTTTTCACACCCTTAATCCCGCCTTTGCGACGCTCAATGACGGCCGCCGCATGAGCTATGGCACCATGGGCGGTGAAGGCCAGCCACAAACACAGGCGGCGCTGTTCAGCCGCTATGTTTATCATCAGCAGCCGCTGGCTAAGTCTATTGCACTGGGACGCTGGTTACTGGGGCGAACCTGGGGCGATCAGTCGCATAATCTCAAAGTAGAGCGTGATGTAGCAGAATACGTCGGCGACGAATTGCTGGCCCGCGGTCACGATATGGTGATTGTCGACGCCTGTAATGAATTAATGGGCCATGCCGGTGCCGTGGTATTGCACCCTAACCAACAAACCGAGGCCGCCACCGATCCACGCAGCGATGGCAAAGCCTTCGCCACCGCGTTTACGCCAGTGTTTGAACACATCAATCCCACCGACGGAGCAGTACAGTAATGGATGCAATCATGGACTTATTGCCAACCCTGCTGGCGTTGATGGCAACCGGTGTGTTTGCCGGCATTCTGGCAGGCTTGCTGGGGGTCGGTGGCGGTATTGTGATTGTACCGGTGCTGTACTTTTTGTTTCAGGCGCTGGGCGTATCGGCCGACTCAGCCATGCTCATAGCCACCGCCACGTCACTGGCGACAATTATACCAACGTCGGTCAGTTCTATCCGCGCGCACCGTGAAAAAGGCAATGTCGATACCCTGTTACTCAAACGCTGGGGGCCGTTTATTTTGCTCGGCGTACTGCTTGGCAGCTACGCTGTTACGCAGGTTAATGGTGAAGTACTCACCTTGCTGTTTGGCATCATTGCCAGCTTATCAGCGGTGAATATGTTTATTGGCAGTAAAGAGGCGTGGTTTAGCGATCTGCCCGGCGCCATAGGCCAGCGTATCATTGCCGCCTGCATAGGCCTGTTTAGTGCCATGGTCGGTATCGGCGGTGGCACGCTGACGGTACCGACCCTGACCTTTTGTAATTACCCGGCACACCGCGCCGTCGGCACAGCTGCCGCCGTTGGGCTGATTATTTCACTGCCCGCCGCCATCACAATGCTGATATTAGGCCAGGCACCTGCCGATGCCCCTACCGGTACCATTGGTCTGGTTAATCTGATTGGCTTTGCGGCCATCGTTCCCCTAACTGTGTTTTTTGCACCGGTTGGTGCTGGCCTTGCCAGCCGACTGGATGCCGTCAAGCTCAAGAAAGTGTTTGCCGTGGTGTTACTCATCACCGGCGTGCGAATGCTTGCTCAGAGCCTGCTATAGGAGCAACAATGAAACCTTTATCTTTGCCGCCACGACTGCTCATGGGCCCCGGCCCGATAAACTGTTATCCACGGGTACTTACGGCAATGTCGCAGCAACTGGTTGGCCAGTACGATCCATCCATGACCGGTTGCATGAACGAAGTCATGGCACTCTATCGCCAGGTGTTCAAAACCGATAATCACCACACCATATTGGTTGATGGTACCTCCCGCGCAGGCATTGAAGCCGTGCTGGTGTCATGCCTTGAGCCCGGTGATAAGGTGTTGGTGCCCATATTTGGCCGCTTTGGCCACCTGTTGTGTGAAATTGCCGAACGTGCCGGCGCCGAGGTACACAGCATCGAAGTGCCCTGGGGCGAGGTCTTTGAGCCCGAGCAAATTGAGCAGGCCATTCGTGAAGTGCGCCCTAAAGTACTGGCTGTAGTGCAAGGTGATACATCCACTACTATGCTGCAACCGCTGGAGCATCTGGGTGAAATTTGCCGCCGTTATGATGTTTTATTTTACTCTGATGCGACTGCTTCCATTGGTGGCAACCCGTTTGAAACCGACGCCTGGCAGCTTGATGCCGTGTCGGTTGGCTTACAAAAGTGTTTAGGCGGCCCCTCCGGCAGCGCACCCATTACCTTAAGCGAACGCTATGTCGAGGTGGTCCGCAAACGTCATCACGTTGAAGCCGGCATTCGCGAAAACAGCCATCGCTCCGGCGCAGGTTCACGCATTCGCTCTAACTATTTCGATATCCCTATGCTGCTCGATTACTGGGGTGAAGAGCGCCTTAACCATCATACCGAAGCCGCCTCGATGTTATTTTGTGCCCGCGAGTGTGCCATTAACTTAATTGAAGAAGGTATTGAGCCCAGTATTGCCCGCCATAAGCTGGCTGGCGACGCCATGCTTGCAGGTGTACAGGCACTGGATCTCACGCCCTTTGGTAATCTCAAGCATAAAATGCACAACGTGGTCGGAGTGGAGATCCCCGATGGGGTGGATGGCGAGCACATACGCCAGCAACTATTGCTCGACTTTAACATTGAAATCGGCACCAGTTTTGGTCCGCTTAAAGGCCGGATCTGGCGCATTGGCACCATGGGGTATAACGCCCGACAGGACGCGGTGCTGCACACCCTGCAGTCACTCGAAACCGTGCTGCGCCGCGCCGGCCACAAACTCAGCGCCGGTGCGGGTGTGGATGCCGCACTCGATACCTATGCAGGTAAAACAGTATGATAGATTTTACCCGCCTGGCCGAACAGGTGATGTTACGCTGCGAGCAGTTAGGGGCGATTACCCAAACGCCGGGAATTGTTGACCGCCGCTACCTGACCGCACAACACCGACAGGCCAATAACCTCGTTGCCAAATGGATGCAGCAAGCCGATATGGCAGTATGGCAGGACGCGGCCGGTAACCAGTGGGGCCGCTATTACAGCAGCGATCCCCATGCCAGGTCCCTGATACTGGGTAGTCATCTGGATACCGTGCCGAATGGCGGTAAATACGATGGTATGCTGGGCGTGATTGCGCCACTGGCGGTGGTTCAATACTGCGCCGATAATGGTATCCGCTTTCCGTTTCATATCGACATTGTTGGTTTTGGTGACGAAGAAGGCACCCGTTTTGGCTCAACCTTATTGGGTAGCCGGGCGCTTACCGGACGCTGGAACGAAGACTGGCGATTGTTGCGCGACGAAAATAACCTGTCCCTGCCAGAAGCACTCAGCGAGTTTGGCTTATCATTTGATCGCATTCAAGATGCAGCGCTTAATCCTGATAATGTGGCCGGCTATCTCGAAGTGCATATTGAGCAAGGCCCCGTGCTGGAAGACGAAAATCTGCCCGTTGGTCTGGTTACCGCCATTGCCGGCGCTAAGCGGCTCAACGTTCAGGTAAATGGGATGGCAGGCCACGCCGGAACGGTGCCTATGACCATGCGCCAGGACGCGGTGGCGGCCAGCAGTGAAATGGTGTTAGCGGTAGAATCGGTTGCTACCCAGTTTGGTATTGTGGCAACCGTCGGACGCTTTGATGTACGCCCTAACGCCGTGAATGTGATTGGCGGTAAAGTGGAGTTTTCGCTGGATATCCGCAGTGAGCACGACCATAAACGGGACGCCGCATTACAACTTATCGAAGAAGTGTTTCGCGATATTGCCGAGCGTCGCCATGTGGATGTTAACTGGCAAATGACCCACCACGCTAACGCCGTACAGTGCGATCACTATTTATCACATACTCTGGGTCAAGCCATCGAATTAAGCGGCTTCAGAAAAGTAAGTCTGCCATCAGGCGCCGGCCATGATGCCATGGCGATGGATGCCATTTGTCCGGTCAGTATGTTATTTGTGCGTTGCAAAGGTGGCATCAGCCATCATCCCGGCGAGTCGGTTACGCCCGCCGACGTGCAGGCCGGCCTGCAGGTTATTCATCAGTTTCTACAATCATTCTCGCCCGATAAATAAGGCGATTCGTTAACTAAAAGGATTACGCGTATGAAAATACCTCGAATATACAATGATGCCGATGGAAAAAGTCATTTTGGTGAAGCGGACATTCCTTTACAGGATGGCGGCCCTATCGGCCTGTTATCAGAGAAAATCCCCGCCGGCTCTATCATATTTCGTGAAACCCCTGCCGACTACGACTTTAAGTGGCACCCCGCACCTGCCCGGCAACTGCTGTTTATTTTAAAAGGTCGCGCAGAGTTTACTGTATCAAATGGCGAACGACACGTATTTGGCGCCGGAGACGTTCTGCTGCTGGAAGATACCGAAGGCGAAGGCCATTGCAGCCGGGCCATGTATAACGAAGTAAGACATTCTATTTTTGTGACCCTGCCGGATGGTTTCCCCTACTAGATTCAGAGCCTGACATGTCGTTGCCAGCCTCACTGGCGGCAACGACACCCAACCCTTTGTCTGATAACTTTGTTTCACCACCTTGAATAAAAAACTCTCTCTGCTTGCATCAGGCTGGTGCAGACATCAGGAAAAATGCCATTCCAGACCCCTACTGAACAAATAATACTGTTAATTTTCATAATGTTAAGCATAGTCGCCAAACTCTGACCATTTGGTCAGAAAATTGCTTGTTAAGCATAATATTTTGCTTACAACAGGAACAATATGAAACGGTTATTAAGTTGGGTCGCAGCAGGCGTCATGAGTTTAGGAGTCCAGGTCGCCAAGGCTGATGAAATGGATAAGTGGTTTCGCGACTTTAAACAAACCGCTTCTCCAACCCAACTGTATGCTTTTTTGTGGGCACTACCGAAAGGCGGTGATCTGCATAATCACTTGTCCGGTGCCGGTTACAGTGAATGGTGGTATGACATTGCAACCGATCAAACCCGTAACGGTGGCTATCAGTATTATACCAAGGTAAAAATCAATCAGTGTCTTGGCTACGGTGCCAACGAATATGGCGCTGGCCGACAACTGTTGCTATTTAAAACCATTCAGGCATCAACGTACCGCGGCCTGACCAGGTGCCAGCAACAGGAATACAAAAAAATGGAAGCCCTGTCGGAGGACGAAAAACAAGGCTTTCTGAACAGTATTCGTCTCGATAAAGACTACGAGGGGCGCAATGAGTTTTTTGAAGCGCACTGGAGCCGGCTCAACGAATTGCCGGCTAACCCTCATGTCATTGCTTATATTTTATTAAAAAATATGCAGGCATTCGGCAACGAAGGCCTTCAGTATCTGGAAACCCAGGTCGGTGTGCGAGGAAAACTAAAAGCCGATGGCAGCCGCTATACACCGGAAGAAGCGTTAGCGATTCTGACCACCATGCTTGACTCTGAAGAAGCACAGGCCACCGGCGTAACGGTAAAATTTCAATACACCGTACTGCGCTTTGCACCCTCTGCAGAAGATGATCTGCGTTGGGTTTACGGCTTTATCGATCGGCACCGCGATAGTTATGTTGGTATTAACTTTGCGGGCCGCGAAGACAATGACAAAGGTTATCCGCTGCGCTTTTTACCGGTTTTACGGGAGTTACGTAATCAATACCCGGCGATTCCTCTGGCAATTCATGCCGGCGAAGTGGATGAACCGAACCGGCATGTGCGTGATACCTTGTTACTGGGTGCGCAGCGCATCGGTCATGGCCTGAACACTATCACGGATCCTGACACCTTGTTACTCATGCGCCATGGCCCCTATCTGATAGAGATTAATCTGATCAGCAATCACTTGCTTGAATACACCGAAGACTACAGTAACCACCCTTTTGGTGAATACCTGAGAACCGATATACCGGTGGCGCTGTCAACCGATGATCGGGGAATGTGGGACAGCACAATGACCGACGAATACTATATTGCTGTTAACGAGTTTAACCTGTCATGGCAGGAATTAATCAGCCTTGGCGAAAACTCTCTTAAACACAGTTTCCTGCCAGAAACCGACAAGCAGCAAGCATTAGCAACCTATCGGCAACGCTTGGCTGAATTTACCCGGGCCATCATTAATAACCACACTGATATGGCAACTGACATGCCTGCCAAGCGTCAGTTTATTTGTCGTTATCAACCTGACTTGTGTCATCAAGGATAGTCCATGTCACAGCACCACATACTTTATGCATTGGATGATAAACCCGGCTTTATGGTTAGCCTTACTGCGGCAGTACAACACATGCTGGCCAGCTTTGTAGGTGTTGTGACCCCAACCCTGATTATTGCGTCAGCACTGGGTTTGCAGGCCGAAATACCTTATCTGATTAGCATGGCACTGCTGGTGACTGGTATTGGTACCTTTATTCAAACCAAAGGTTTCGGACCGGTGGGCAGTGGTCTGGTGGCCATTCAGGGCACCAGTTTTGCCTTTATCAGCGCGTTATTACTGGTAGGCACCACCATTAAATCCAGGGGCGGCAGCAACGATGAGATCCTGGCCATGATGTTTGGCGTGTGTTTTTGGGGTGCGTTTGTCGAAATCATTCTCAGTCAGTTTATCCAGCAGATAAAACGCGTCATCACCCCCATTACTACCGGCGTCGTGATTATCGCCATCGGTATTTCCCTAATTAAAGTTGGTATGACTGACCTGGCCGGTGGTTTTAACAGTGACAGTTTTGGCGATGTCGCGAATTTGAATCTAGGCCTGGGTGTATTGCTAATCATCATAATTTTTAACTCACACCGTAACCGCTGGTTGCGGCTTTCGGCGATTTTTATTGGCATGACCGTGGGTACCCTTGTGGCTTATGCCGCTGGCATGACCGACTTTTCAGCGCTATCGTCGTTACCTTACTTTAGTTTTCCGCAACCCTTTAAATACGGTTTTGATTTTGACTGGTCGCTGTTTTTACCTGTCGCCCTTATTTATTTTTTTACCGCCATCGAAACCGCCGGCGATCTCACCGCCAACAGTTTGTTTTGCCAGTTGCCGATTAAAGGCGATAAATACCTTAAGCGTATTCGAGCCGGCATACTCGGAGATGGGCTGAATTCTTTAATCGCCGCCGTGCTGTGTACCTTTCCAAATACCACCTTTGGGCAGAATAACGGGGTCATTCAAATGACCGGCATCGCAAGTCGTAAAGTGGGCTATTTTGTGGCCGCTGTGTTTGTAGTCCTGGGCACTTTTCCCTTTATTGGTGCACTGTTACAAGCGATCCCTAAACCCGTCTTAGGCGGTGCCACGCTGGTCATGTTTGCGATGGTTGCGGTCGGCGGGGTAAAAATTCTTACCACTGAACCACTCAATCAGCGCAACAGCCTGATCACTGCGTGTTCCCTGGGGATGGGGCTCGGCGTAATGCTGGTTGCAGATGTACTTGCTCAATTACCTGCCTGGCTGGGTAACATCTTTTTGTCACCGGTAACGACCGCCGGGATGACCGCTATCGTGTTAACGCTGGTATTACCCAACCCCGCAGTATCTCAGCAGGTACCAGCGGATCAGCCAAAGCCAGATGAACAATGAGCCGCGCATTCTATGCCGGCGTGCCGCTGGCGTTTACTCTCTTGGTGCAAGGTGTCAGCGAATGTCACTGCGATGGTGCAAAGCACGAATCAGGCCGGTTGAATTAACATTTTGATAACGTAGCGACGATTTGAGCGATTATTTTTGTTTATATTTTTCAATAAGTTAAATTTCAAACTAATCCTGTCCATGTGGTCAGGATTTTGGCATTAAACCTGCAAAGCAAGTGTCTGCATAGCAAGAATTCATATAATACTTACAAATCCAGAATATGAGGAAAACCATGAAAACAACTAAGTTTAGTGTGACGCCACTAGCATTGGCGGTCACCACCGGATTAATGATGCTGGCCCCCGGCGCGTCACTGGCTCAGGAAGAACCTACCGATGCAGAAATTGAGAAAATTGAAGTTAAAGGTTCACTGGGTAGCTTACCCGGCCAGGATGTAGAAGCCGTATTTGGTTTTGGTAAATCTATTCTGGAAACACCGCGTTCAGCATCGACGATCAGTTCTGAACAAATGGAGCGTTTTAACGTTTCTGATATCGACGAACTGGTTGCTTTCGCTCCCGGTACGTTTACCCAGTCATTTTTCGGCGTAGCCGGTTCGCTTGATATTCGGGGGAATCCTGGTGAGGCCTATTTCCGTGGCATGAAGCGTTTGGACAACCCGGGGAACTACCCTACGCCTATCGGCGCTTCAAGTCGTATCGATATCGTCCGTGGTCCGGCATCGCCGATATATGGCCCGTCTAAAATTGGTGGTTACCTCAACTTTAATCCTAAATCTGCCCGTGCTTCCTCTGGTCAGTACCTTGACACACCAACAGGCGCTATGTCGTATACTCACGGCACCTGGGATAAAAGCATTATCACTGCCGAAGTCGGCGGCCCTGCTAAAGTTGCGGGCAAGGAAATGGGTTACTACGTTTACGGTGAGATTGAAAACTCAGGCAGTTATTACGATAACACCGACACTGACCAGTCTATCATCCAGGCTTCATTTAACATTGATTTAAGCGATAACCTGCGCGTTGAATTTGGCGGTATGTATCACAACTATCAGGGTAATCAGGTTGCCGGTTGGAACCGCTTAACCCAGGACTTGGTTGATGATGGCACTTATGTAACTGGTACTGCACAAAATATCGATACCGATAACAGCGGTGACATCTCACACGAGGAGTATACTGCTGTACAGGGGCAGTTAAACCCGTTTATTTTTACCCCTGCAGTTCCTTTAGACAGCGTCACTGGTGATTTTTTCTCTCCCTTGATGGCACTGGAAAATGTTGGTTCCACCACTCTCAACGGCAACCAGACACTGGTTGCGCCGGATGATCAACTGGGCAACAAAGCGACTACCCTGTACTTTGATGTTATTTACTATGCTGGTGACTGGGAAATCAAAAACCAGTTATTTTATGATGCCTACGATAACATCAACGAAAATGCTTACGGTTTCTCACAGTTCCACGATAGCTGGGTTGTAGAAGACAAGGTGGTATTTTCAACCGAAGTCGAAATGGATTCATTGTTTGCCCAGTTCCAGGTATCACCCTCTATTCGTTACACCGACTTTCTGCACGGCGATGACTTTACCCATGAGTATTTTAACCGCCGTGATCTGACCATGCCTTCAGGCCCTTTGGATCGTCGCTTGTTAGCTACCCGCTCAGGCATGAACTACGATAATTATGACGTAGGTAACTATCTGGATCTTGGTTTTGCAGCCATGACAGACTTAACCTGGGATTGGGGTCTGAACATTGTCCTGGGTGCCCGTTACGATACCATTGATATCGAAACCACGTCACGTCAGGATCTGTTGTTACCTCAAGCCCGTGAAGACGCGAACGTATTAACACCGATTGAGCGCGAGGAAACCGTAGACGGCGTATCGTGGAACACCAGTATTTCTTATACTACGCCAATTGGTCTGATCCCTTACATCACCATCGCCGAACAGGCAACACTGGTAGCTGGTCAGGGGGCTGAAATTAACTATGGTCAGTTAGATAACCCTGATGGCAGCGGTGCATTCGATACGTCAGAACTGATGGAATATGGTGTGAAAGGTTCATTCCTCGATGAATCACTGTATTTCGCGCTGTCTATCTTCGAACAGGAACGTACTGACTACAACACACAAAATACCGTTACCAACAACACCACTAACAACGAAGGTCTGGAATTTGAACTGCGTTGGGTAGTTAACGAAAACCTCGTATTATCAGCGGGCTATTCAAACGTTGAAGTAGTTAACCTGACAGCGCTTGAGAACGGTAACCAGTTTGGTTTCCTTGGCGCGGATGATTTGGTTGCTTTGGACGATCCGTCACTGGTGTTTGGTGGTAACGTGATTGGCTTAAACCTGGTTGGACCGGGTACCAAGAACCCGAAAGCATTGAAAGCCGGTATGCCGGAAAACATTTATACCCTGACCGGTACTTATGATTTCCAGAACGGTTATGCGGCCAGCATGAGTATCATCGATGTCGATTCGGTATCGTCAGGCTTCTCCGGCGCGGTAACCTTACCAGCCTACACACTGGTTAATGCCGGTCTGTCGTATCAGGATGAAAACTTTGGTGTTAACCTGACCATTAAAAACCTGACCGACGAGCGTTACTTCCGTGCTAACTTCCCGGACTTGTTTGGTAGCCAGATTGTGTTACCTGAATTACCACGTCACTTTAACGTGAAGTTCTCTTACAAGTTCTAAACACCGCACAACAGATTAAAACGGCATGCTCTGGCATGCCGTTTTTATATTGAGGACAAACAAATGAAAACATTCATCGCTTTACTTGGCTTGCTGGTGCTGACAGGATGCCAGCCCGCCGGAGAAGCTCCCACTACTCAACACGCCGCGCCAAAGGGCACCACAACACAAGCGCTGCCGATTAAAGCGGTTGTAGTCGCCATGTTTGAAATCGGCGAGGACACCGGCGACAAACCCGGTGAATTCCAGTTCTGGCGTGAGCGCTACGGCCTGACTGAAAAATTTGAATTTCCCCACGGCTTTCATGACATCTACTACAACCCCGAAAAAGGCGTATTGGGCATGGTTACCGGTATGGGGATTGCCCGCGCGTCATCGGCTTTTATGGCACTGGGACTGGATCCGCGCTTCGATTTAACCAAAGCCTACTGGCTGGTCGCAGGGATTGCCGGAATAGACCCACAAGACGGTTCCATTGGCTCAGCGATTTGGGCTGATTATCTGGTCGATGGCGATCTTGCCCATCAAATTGATGCACGCGAAATCCCCGACGATTGGAAAACAGGCTATTTCCCGTTATTTGCCCACGCGCCTTATCCAGAATCAGAAAGTGATGTGGTCGCCACTAATGGCGAAGTGTTCCAGCTCAATACGCAGCTGGTTGACTGGGCATTCGCGCTGACCAAAGACATGTCGTTAATGGATACCGATGCGATGCTGGCACTACGCAGTAAATATACTGAAATGCCCGCTGCACAGCAGCCGCCAAAGGTATTACGCGGCGATCACCTCTCAGCCTCGACCTTTTGGCACGGTAAGTTGTTAAATGACTGGGCCAATGACTGGACATCCTACTGGACAAACGGGAAAGGTAACTTTATGACCTCGGGTATGGAAGATACCGGCAGCTACCAGTCGATGGTATTTCTGGACAATGCCGGCCTGGTGGATAAAGAGCGCTTTTTAGTCTTGCGCACCGCCAGCAACTTTACCATGCAACCGTCAAGTCTGACCGCGGCGGAAAACCTCGAGGCCGAAAGCTCTGGCGCCGGTTACGCCGGTATGCGCCCGGCCCTTGAGGCCGCGTATAAGGTTGGCAGTAAAGTGGTCGATGAAATCGTGCTTAACTGGCCGGAATATAAAGAGAATCTGCCCCAGCGTTAAATGGTATAAATAAATAGTCACAAAAAAGCCCCGGCATATTTGCAATGCCGGGGCTTTTTTTAACTGCGTTGTTGCTTGTATTACGTGGTGTTAAACAGCTTACTCAGGCGGCGTTGCTGAGCAGGCTATCAATACAGCGCAGCCATTTGTTTTTCTCTTCAGCGGGCAAAAAAGACCCCATAAAGCTGTTTTTCACCAATTGCACCAATGCGCTTTCATCCATCCCTAAATGGGTCATCAATGCGCGATAATTATCGTTCAGATAGCCACCGAAATAGCTGGGATCATCTGAGTTCACTGTCACACACAGGCCATCTTCGAGTAACTGCAGAATATTGTGGTGCTGCATATTGTCAAACACACACAGCTTGATGTTACTTTGCGGGCAAACCGTTAATGCCATGTTCTCATCACGCAGCCGCGCCATCAAAGCCTGATCGTCGCTGGCGCGCACACCGTGATCAAGTCGGTCTATTTTAAGCAAATCCAGCGCCTGCCAGATATAGTCAGCGGGGCCCTCTTCGCCGGCATGAGCAACACACTTAAAACCCAACGCCCGGGCGGCTGCGAATACCTTGATAAATTTCTCCGGTGGATTGCCTTTTTCACTGCTGTCGAGGCCCACTGCGGTAATGAGCGGATAATAGGCACGAGCCTGATTGAGTGTTTCAATCGCCTCTGGCTCTGAAAGGTGGCGTAAAAATGACATGATCAGATAAACACTGATGCCCCACTCACGTCTGGCTTCTTCTATCGCCCGTTGAAAGCCCGGCATAAAGATATCAAAACCAACGCCTCTGGCGGTATGGGTCTGCGGATCAAACATGATCTCGGTATGCACGATATTATCGGCTTTACAGTGTTGCAAATACTGACGCATCAACTGATAAAAATCGTCTTCATCGCGCAGTACATCGGCGCCCTGATAATACAGATCTAAAAAGCTCTGTAACGAGTCAAACTGATAGGCTTCTTTTATGGCCTCTACCGATTCATAAGGTAAGCTGACCTTATGTTTTTCTGCCAGCGCCCACATGAGTTCAGGCTCTAGCGTACCTTCGATATGTAAATGCAATTCTGATTTAGGTAATTGCTCAATTAAATGAATAAGTTTCATCGCGTTATCACGCTCCCTCGCGCACTGTTGGCAGGCAAATTCACCAAAACGGTGCAATTATAAGTGGCTCCATGCCAAAATAGCCTGCATTTATCTGATTATAAGTAAGGTTAGCCTAATCAAAACCAACCCGTTTATTGTTATTGGCAAACATTTTAAACATACTTGCAGATACCAGACCAACTTATTGACTACATGGTCAGTTTTTTGCTTACCATTTGGTACTCAACATTGCTGAACGATACACATTCATCAGGCAGCAGCTTTAATTCTAATAAAGAGAACAACTATGTCATCGACGCTGATAGAGCGATTGTTTAAACTGCAGGCGCACGGCACAACCATTAAAACCGAGGTGATCGCCGGTCTCACTACCTTCGCCGCCATGTCATATATTCTGGTGGTTAACCCCGGCATTCTGGGCCTTAGCGGTATGCCCCCTGAGGGCCTGATTACGGTTACAGCCCTGGCGGCCTGTCTGGGTACCGTGCTCATGGCGCTTATGACCAACTACCCCATAGCGCTGGCTCCAGGCATGGGGCTCAATGCGTTTTTCGCCTTTACCATCTGTATGACCCGCGAGATCCCCTGGGAAGCCGCACTGGGGATTGTGTTTTGGAATGGTATTCTGTTTTTAGCCTTAACCCTGACCGGAGTACGCACCCTTATAGCAGAGGCGATTCCGGCCTCGCTCAAAATTGGTGTGCAATGCGGCATTGGTTTGTTCATTGCCTTCATTGGTTTAAAGAACGCCGGTTTAGTGGTGGCCAGCGACGCGACCTTTGTAACCATTGGCGACCTGTCTGATCCGGCTGTTTTACTGGCATTGGCCGGTATATTATTAACCGTCATTCTGGTGAAGAAACGTGTTACCGGCGGCATATTAATATCGATTATTTTGTTGACGGTGGTCGGCACCATTATTCCCAACGGAGACGGCATGCTCACCCCCACACCCGATGGTGTTGTGGGTATGCCTGAGCCTATCAGCGATACCTGGCTGGCCATGGATATCTGGTACCCGATTGAACACTTTGCCGCAACCTGGGATCTCATTTTTGCCCTGATGTTCGTGAATATGTTCGATACCATCGGTACGCTTATTGGCGTGTCACGGCGTGCTAACTTACTGGATAAAAACGACAAACTGCCGAAAATTGGCGCGGCAATGACTGCCGACGCGTCGGCCAGCGTGGTCGGCGCAGCACTGGGCACCTCGCCGGTCACCAGCTATGTTGAGTCTGCAGCAGGCGCCTCGGCGGGCGGTCGTACTGGCCTCACTGCAATTGTGGTGGGCCTGTGCTTTTTACTGGCGCTGTTTTTAACGCCGCTTATGAAAGTTATCCCTATCATGGCCACTACCCCGGCACTGGTTATGGTGGGAATACTCATGATGGATTCTATCCGTCATTTGGACTTTGATGATGTAGGCGCGGCGGCAACAGCCGTGGTTGCCCTAATGGCCATGCCACTGACCTTCAGTATCAGTGAAGGTATCGCCCTGGGGTTTATTACCTATGTAGGCGTTAAATTAGGCACCGGTAAATACAAGGACATCAGCGTTATCACTTACCTGCTGGCCGGCGTATTTGTGTTACGTTATGTCTTTGGTCTTTAGCGCTTAGCGCTAATATAGCTTGCCACGCCAGGCAACAAACAAACAAACCGATAAGCACAAAAAAGGGGAGTCATATTGGACTCCCCTTTTTGATTGCCTGAATGTGCCACCACAATGGATTTTTGCGCTCAATACGGCAGATTGTGCCGCCGGTTTATGCCGGAGGCTCATTCCTACGGTTTATTCCGCAGGAAAGTGTTGCTGCCAGTGGCGAGCAATTTGTTCCCGGCTACACAGCCATACCTGGTTGTGACGCTGCACGTATTCAACAAATCGCTTTAACGCGGCGAACCTGCCGGGCCGACCAACAATGCGGTTATGCAGTCCAATGGATAACATTTTGGGTTGCTGTTCACCTTCAGCATAGAGCACGTCGAAGGCATCTTTTAAATAGCTAAAAAACTGCTCGCCGCTGTTAAACCCCTGCGGAGTGGCAAAGCGCATATCGTTGGTGTCCAGCGTATAAGGCACCATGAGCAAGGGCTTACTGTAGTGGCGGTCATAATAGGGTAAATCATCGGCGTAGGAGTCAGCGCAATAGAGAATATCATCACGCTCAGCAATAAGCGCCAGTGTATTGGGGCTGGTGCGCCCGGTATACCAGCCCGCCGGAGCTTTGCCGGTCAGCGCTTTGTGACGCTGCACAGCATCTTCAATTTGCGCCCGCTCCTGCTCTATGGGCATATCCTGATAGTGAATCCAGCGTAGCGCATGACTGGCAATTTCCCAGTCAGCATCGAGCATCGCTTGAACGACCTCAGGGTGGCGCTCCAGTGCCATGGTTACACCAAATACAGTGACCGGAATACCGGCTTCTGTGAACAAGCGGTAAAGCCGCCAAAAACCGGCTCTGGAACCGTATTCATAAATCGACTCCATGCTTAAGTGCCGATCCGGATAGGGCTGAGCGCCGATTATTTCGGATAAAAATATTTCCGAGTGGCTGTCACCATGCAAAACACAGTTTTCACCGCCCTCTTCATAATTAATCACAAATTGCACCGCAATACGGGCATTGTCAGGCCAGTTAGGGTGTGGTGGTGTGGCGCCATAGCCAACCAAATCACGGGGATACTGATTACTCATGTTACATCACTCCTGGTACTTCCCGGGTATCGCCAACTCACAGCCAGATAACACCAGTTTTATCACTTGCCGCGTGGCTTCATCAAAATCTGCCCGTTTCATAGTTTTGCCCAGCAAACTGGTGATCTGTGCCGAAAAGTCAGCATAGTGCTGGGTGCACGCCCAAATATGAAACAACAAATAAGTGGGGTCAACGCGGGCCATTTTACCCTGCTCTATCCAACTTTGAATAATCGCCACCCGACCATTCATCCAGGCCACATGTTCGGTATTAAAAAACTTATTTAAATAAGGCGCACCGTTGAGGACTTCCATGGCAAAAATTTTCGATGCCTGGGGATGGGTGCGCGACATGGTCATTTTTTCGGCTATATAATCGGCCAGTGACAGCGCGGGATCGTCGTTGGCAGTAACCTGATCAAACCGCGAGTTCCACAACGACATAATGTCTTGTAACAACGCCACATACAGGCCCTGCTTGGATTTAAAATAATACAGAATGTTGGTTTTGGGTAATTCTGCTTCGTCGGCTATTTGCTGTACCGAGGTACCTTTGAACCCATAAGACGCAAATGCTTTTTCTGCCGCAGCCAGAATTTTTTGTTTATTTTTGGCCCCAATACTGCCGTCCATTTTTGATTTATTCACCATTGATACTGATTTGTCCTTGTTATGTCGCTCTTCACTCAGGTAGCGTCACGTTTTACTTGTGCGCCTGACAATGTCCGTTACCGCATTCTGCAGCAATTTCCTGACCAAGTAGTCATTTTTTTACGTTTTTCTGGTCTGTCCTGTCACACTTGAGGCGGGAAGGTCAAAGCTGGGTTTTGGACACGCCGGTAAAATGCCCTCATAGTGAAGGAATACGTCAACTTTTCCAATAAAAACTGACCATATGGTCTACTTTTTGAATAGATATTCCGGTAAGGTAGGCACTTAATCGCCTGCCAGTCAGGGCCCGGAGCACGGAATGATAAAATTTTTACTTAACAATGAATTGGTTACGCTCGACAATAAGGTCGCCGAAGTCACCGTTCAACAATATCTGCGCGATAATAAAGCGTTGAAAGGCAGCAAAGAAGGCTGTGCATCGGGCGATTGTGGTGCATGCACGGTCGTTCTTGGTGAAATTGCCCCCGATCAGCAACGCATCCATTACCGTAGTATCAACAGTTGTATCACACTGCTGGCCTCCTTACACGGCAAGCAACTCATTAGCGTCGAACATCTCAGCCATAACGGCGCGTTGCATCCGGTTCAGCAATCGCTGGTTGATCACCATGGCAGCCAGTGCGGATTTTGTACCCCTGGTATTGTGATGTCGATGTTTGCCCTGTATCACACCGATACCGCCGTTAACCGTGACACCATTAATACCGCCCTGTCAGGCAATCTGTGTCGTTGCACCGGTTACCGGCCAATTATTGATGCCACCCGGGAAAGCTGTGGCAAGCCTGCCGGCGAACGCCAGCCCGATCAATTTACCCGGCGCGAAGCACAAACGCTGGCAACACTGCAAGCGCTGCAGGCAGAGTCGTCTGAGCCCGCGACAATGAACAACGTGTTTCTGCCCCAGAGTCGCACTGAGGTGGCCGAACTACTGGCCCGCTACCCGGATGCGCGTTTTGTGGCTGGCAGTACGGATTTAGCCCTGGAATACACCCAGCAGCTTAAATCACTGCCAACGCTGATAAGTACCACACGGGTTAAAGAGTGCCGTGATGTAACCGTTACCGACGACCATATCAGTGTTGGCGCGGCGCTGCCGCTTAACGATATTACCGCTCTGCTGACACAGTACTTTCCGGCGTTGCACGAACTCATTGACCGCTTCGCCTCAATACCGGTTCGTAACCAGGCTACGCTGGGGGGCAACATTGCCAACGCCTCGCCAATAGGTGATATGCCGCCTGTGTTACTGGCGCTTAATGGTGCAGTAGAGACAGACAATGGCAGTGAGTACCGAACGGTTGCCGCCAGAGAATTTTTTACCGGTTATCGCCAAACCGTACTGAACGACAAAGAATGGATTAGCGCCATTCGTTTACCAAGACTCAGCGCCGCCGCGCAGCTCAAAGCGTATAAAGTGTCAAAGCGTCACGAAGATGATATTTCAGCGGTTTGCGCGGTGTTTAATATTGAGCTGGATGGCAGCACCGTGAAGTCACTGCACACCGGTTTTGGTGGCGTTGCCGCCACGCCGGTTTGCTGCCACGCACTGGAACAACATGTTGTGGGCAAAGACTGGCGCAATGCACAATTGCGCAGCGAGGGCATGCAAATCCTCAGTGAGGCCTTTTCACCCATTGATGATGTCCGGGCCAGTGCGGCTTATCGAAAACAATTACTGGCAAACTTATGGCAACGTTTTTGGTTTGAAACCCAATCTGAACTGTTAGTCTCAACCCGGGTGGCCCATTATGCGTAAACTCGTTAAACAACCGGCGGCGCATGCTGAGCACACGCCTCTGCTAAAACCAGCTCGTCACGAGAGCGCGGTGCGCCAGGTATCGGGCACTGCCCGCTATGTCGATGATATCCCGGCCCCCGACTCACTTTGCTATGTCAGTGTGGGCACCACAAACGTCGCCAGTGGCACCTTGCAGGCGCTGGAGCTGGCAGCAGTGTGGCAATCACCCGGTGTAATTGATGTCATCACCATCGCCGATATTCCCGGGCATACCGATATAGGGCCGGTATTTGGCGGCGATCCGATATTGTTAGACACCGAGGTGAAATTTCACGGCCAGCCGGTCTTTGCCGTGCTCGCCGAAACCGAAGAACAGGCGCGCGTAGCGGCCACCAAAGCCGAAATGAGCTTTACCGGGGCGCCCGCAATTTTAACTACCGACGCGGCCCTCGTAGCCGACAGCAAGGTGCGCCCTACCCATGAGTTTGGCCGTGGTGATATTGACGCCGCGCTAGCATCTGCGCCGATGACGGCCAGCGGTCACCTATCGGTGGGTGGTCAGGAGCATCTGTATCTGGAGGGTCAGGTGAGCCTGGCCATTCCGGAAGAAGAAGATCGCCTGAGTATTTACACCTCCAGTCAGCACCCCAGTGAAGTGCAAAAACTGGTGGCCGAAGTACTGGGCGTAAAACTGCACCGCGTCGCGGTTGATATGCGCCGCATGGGCGGCGGTTTTGGTGGTAAGGAGTCACAAGCCGCGCAATGGGCATGTCTGGCGGCGGTGTTTGCCTGGCGTACACAGCGCGCGGTTAAAATGCGCCTGCCGCGTATGCTTGATATGCAGGCCACGGGTAAGCGTCACCCCTTTGAAAACGATTACCACATCGGCTTTGATGCCAGTGGCAAAATGCACGGCGCCAGAATTACCGTGGCGGGTAACTGTGGACATTCGCCGGACTTGTCCGATGCAATTGTCGACCGCGCCATGTTCCACACGGATAACGCCTATCAGCTCGGGGCCAGTAAAATTACCGGCCACCGCCTGAAAACCCATATTGTATCGCACACCGCGTTTCGCGGGTTTGGCGGCCCGCAGGGGCTGATTATGGCCGAACTTATGATGGACGTCGTGGCGCGTAAAACAGGGCTCGATCCGCTAACCGTGCGCAAACGTAACCTGTACAGTCCACAAAATGGCATGATAACCCCCTACGGTATGGAGCTTGAGCAGGATATTTTACCGTCGCTGATTGAACGGCTGGAGAACGATGCCCACTACTGGCAACGCCGTGAAGCACTCACCCGGTTTAATCAACAAAGTCCGATCATCAAAAAAGGCCTGTCCCTGACGCCGGTAAAATTTGGTATTTCGTTTACTGCCAAGCACCTTAATCAGGCCGGCGCACTTATTCATATTTACACCGATGGCAGTGTTCAGGTTAACCACGGCGGTACCGAGATGGGCCAGGGCCTGCATACTAAGGTCGGGCAGATTGTCGCCCACGAATTTGGTATTTCACTGGATAACATTGAAGTCACCGCAACCCGTACCGACAAAGTCCCCAATACGTCGCCGACCGCGGCATCAAGTGGTACCGACTTAAACGGCAAAGCGGCCCAGAATGCCTGTATTACCCTTAAACAGCGTCTCGCTGAACTGTTCGCTGAGGAGTTTGGTGTTGCACCGGATTCGGTGACATTTGCGGATGGCAAGGTATCATCGGGCGATCACGCCCTGCCCTTTACCCAATTAGTGCAAAACGCCTATATGGCGCGTATTTCCTTATCATCCACCGGCTATTACCGCACGCCCAAAATTTATTATGATCGCGATACCGGCTCCGGCCGGCCGTTTTTCTACTTTGCCAATGGTGCTGCGGTATCAGAAGTCCGCGTTGATACCCTTACCGGCGAATACACCGTGGATAAAGTGGATATCCTGCATGATGTGGGTACCAGCCTGAACCCGGCCATCGATCGCGGTCAAATCGAAGGCGGCTTTATACAGGGGATGGGCTGGCTCACAACCGAAGACTTACGGTGGGATGATAGCGGTAAGCTTATCAGCAACAATCTGGCGACTTATAAAATTCCCGCCATCGGCGATACGCCGGCGCACTTTAACGTAGAGCTGTTCGACCGCCCCAATGCCGAAGACAGCATTTACCACTCCAAAGCCGTCGGTGAGCCGCCGCTGATGCTGGCTATGTCGGTGTGGTGTGCCATTAAGGATGCCGTCTCAAGCCTGGCGGATTATCGCATTGATCCGGCCATTCCTGCGCCAGCAACACCGGAAAAGGTACTTACTGCAATTACCGCACTGCAGGAGGGCAAAAACCATGCAAACTGAAAACTGGCAGGTCAGGCGCTGGTATGAGGCCATCAATCACTGTGAACGTCAGGCCGATGGCTACGCGTTAATTACGGTTGTCACCACGGCTGGTTCTACGCCGCGCGAACAAGGCACCAAAATGGTCGTCACCGCTGACCGTCAGTACGATACGATCGGCGGTGGTCACTTAGAATATAAAGCCATTGAACTGGCCCGCGAAGCCCTGGCACAGAGCATACACAGCAACCAGAATCAGCAGGCGCTGCATCATTTTCCGCTGGCCAGCAAGCTGGGCCAGTGCTGTGGCGGCGCCATGAAAATACTGATTGAAACCCATGTCAGTCATCGTCAGGTAGTTGCCCTGTTTGGCGCCGGACACGTTGCCCGGGCACTAGTGCCAATCCTGGCCCAGTTACCGCTTTGTATTCGCTGGATAGATAATCGTGCGGCTCTTGCCCCTGCCCTGCCGCTGCCGGCCAACGTTGAATTTATCACCGATGATACGCCAACCGGTGAAATCCCCCTGCTGCCTGCGGGCAGTTGGGTGATCATTATGACCCACGACCACCAGCTCGATTTTGCACTGGTCGAGAAAGCGCTTAAACAACCCCATCTGCCCTATGTGGGCATGATTGGTTCTCACACTAAAGCCAAACGCTTTGTTCATCGCCTTGGGGCAAAGGGGATCAGCAATAACCGGTTACGGGATTTTTATAGTCCCATCGGGGTCACCGACATTCCCGGTAAACAACCCATTGAGGTGGCCGTCTCGGTAAGTGCGCAAATTATCCAGCGCCTGCACGGCGTAAACGATGAACCGCAACAGGCCACGCCCGTTGCCCCCACACAGGCAGACATCACATGACACTGGATGAACTCAATCAGCTACAGGAGAAGCAGGCTGGTGCCTTCTTTGAACAAACCTGCGCGGCATCGCGCTGGGTGGGTGCAATGGTGGCAAAGCGGCCTTACCGTAGTGAAGAATCACTGTACAAAGCCGCCAGAGAAGTCTGGGAAACCATGGGCGAAGCCGACTTTCGCGAGGCCTTTGAAGCTCATCCCATGATTGGCGACGTTAACAGTTTGCGGGCCAAATTTGCCAACACCAAAGCCACCGCATCGGCTGAGCAACAAGGCACCAGCGAGGCCAGTGAATCAACCTTACGGGCTTTGCATGAGCTTAACCACCGCTATGTGGACAGGCATGGTTTTATTTTTATTATTTGTGCCACCGGCCTAAGTGCCGACATTATGCTCGATGAACTGCGCCAGCGCTTACCCAATGATACGGCCACTGAGCTGGCAAACGCTGCCGAGCAACAAATTCAAATTACCTTACTGCGTTTAGGCAAAGCACTTAACGACACGCCGTCACAAGGAGATTTTACATCATGATCAGTTTATCCAGTCATGTGCTAGATACCACATCAGGAAAACCGGTTGCCGACCTGCCGATTACGCTGACTTGCCCGGATGGCAGCGCGGTTTCGGCCGTCACCAACAGCGACGGACGCTGTAAAGATTGGCCCGGTGTTAGCTTTACCGGCGGTATTTACCAGTTACGTTTTGAATGTGACCGTTACTTGCGCAGCACACACGGGGAGTCGTTTTATCCCTTTGTCGACATTCATTTTGAAATGACGGACGCTGGCGGCCATTATCATGTACCGCTGCTCATTTCGCCGTTTGGTTTTAGCAGTTACCGGGGCAGCTAGTAGTGAAACAGCAACTAATTCGCGGGGCGATTCACCATTACCCTCATGCAACGGCTGACTACGCCGCCGATCTGCAAAGTTTTACCGACGGCGCCATGCTCATTGAAAGCGGTAAAATTATTGCCTTAGGTGAATACAATGAGCTGCGCGGCCAGTATCCGGCGGCGGCGCTCACCGATTATCGCGATTACCTGATTATACCCGGGCTCATCGATACCCATCTGCACTTTCCGCAGACCGAAATTATCGCCAAATACGGTGAACAACTGCTTACCTGGCTGGATAACTTTACCTTTCCTGCCGAGGGTCAGTTTGCCGATCCGGCACTGTCGGCGCGCATGGCAGACTTCTTTTTAAATGAATGCCTTAAAAACGGCACCACGACCGGGTTGGTGTATAGCAGCGTGCACAAAACCAGTACCGAAGCACTCTTTGAAGCCGCCTCAGCGCGAAATATGCTGACTGTGGCCGGCAAAGTATGTATGGACAGACACTGTCCCGACTGGCTGCAGGACACGCCGGCTTCAGCCCAGCGTGACAGTGCCGAATTGATAGAACGCTATCACGGCAAAGGACGCAATTATTATGCACTGACGCCGCGGTTTGCCCCTACCAGCAGTAGCGCACAGATGGCGGCGCTTGGTGAACTAGCCCAGCAATATGACGATGTTTTTATCCAGACTCACCTGTCGGAAAACCATGACGAAATAGCCTGGGTTAAAACGCTCTATCCCGATTGCGAGGACTATCTCGCGGTGTATGAGAAATACCATATGGTGCGACCGCGTGCGGTTTACGGCCACTGTATTCATTTATCTGACAGTGAATGGCAACGTATGGCCGCCAGCGGCGCAGTCGCCGCTTTTTGTCCTACCTCTAACCTGTTTTTGGGTAGCGGCCTGTTTGAAATGGGCAAAGCTGAACAATTTAACGTGCCGGTGACCCTGGCTACCGATGTGGGCGGCGGCACCAGTTTTAATTTACTCAGAACCTTGGGTGAAGCCTACAAAATCTGCCAGTTACGCCAATTCAAATTATCGGCGCTACAGGGCTTTTATATGCTCACTCAGGGCGCCGCCCATAGTCTGGGTTTAAGCGATAAAATCGGCAACTTCAATGTGGGTAGCGACGCTGACTTTGTGGTGCTGAATCCACGTTTTGATCCCTTAACCACACTGCGGGTTAAAAATGACAGCAGTTGTGAAGACGCTCTGTTTGCCCTCACCATGCTAGGCGACGACCGTGCGACCGTGGCGACCTGGGTGGCCGGACAACCTCAATATATTCAACAGGAGCATGCTGATGCCTTGGCTTGATTGGCTTTCATTATTTGTAAGATGGTTTCATGTCATCGCCGGTGTCGCCTGGATCGGGGCCTCGTTTTACTTTATATGGCTGGACAATAGCCTGGAAACGCCGCCTGACTGGAAAAAACAAAAAGGCATTAAGGGCGACTTATGGGCCGTCCATGGCGGGGGCTTTTATGAGGTGGGTAAATACGCCTATGGCCCTGAATCCATGCCTGAAAACCTCCATTGGTTTAAGTGGGAGGCCTACTCTACCTGGCTCAGCGGTTTTGCCCTGCTGGTCATTGTGTATTATTTTGCCGCGGCGGCGTATCTGATTGATCCCTCAGTAATGGCCATGAGCGAAACCGAAGCCATTATCCGTGGCCTGTCTTTGCTGGCCGGTGGGGTACTTGTGTACGAACTGGCATGCCGCTCGCCACTGGCAAATTATCCAAAGGTGTTTGCCCTGGCGTTAACCGCGCTGTTGGTGGTGGCCAGCTACCTGGCCACTCAATGGTTCAGCGGGCGCGGCGCGTATATTCATGTCGGTGCCTTGATTGGCTCGATTATGGTGGCCAACGTGCTGTTAAATATTATGCCGGCTCAGCGTAAAATGGTTGCCGCCGTTGCCGCGAAACAGCCAGTGGATCCGGCCTGGGGGGCCGGCGCTAAATTACGCTCAGTGCATAACAATTACCTGACCCTGCCCATACTATTCATCATGATCAGCAATCATTATCCCATGACCTATCAGCACCCGCAGAACTGGCTGGTTCTCGTCGCCATTATGGCGCTGTCGGCCTGGATAAGACACTTCTTTAATCTGCGTCATCTGGGCCGTAGCAGCCCCGGCGTGCTGATAAGCGGTGCCCTTGGCTTGTTGCTGGTTGCCTTATGGGTGTCCTGGCCGCAGGTGCAACCAGCAGCACAACCCACAATCAGCGCGGAGAACACCGGCAATACCGCCACTGCCAGTCATCCTGAGCCAGCGATGACAGCACTGGATAAACAGGTATATGCGCTTATCACCAGACATTGTCAGGGCTGTCATGCAGCAAACCCTACCGATGAGATTTTCAAGGTTGCGCCACTGGGTGTTAAGTTTGACAGTTGGGAGCAGATCACCCGCCAGGCACCACAATTAGTGCATCGCACCACGGTTACACGGGATATGCCGTTTTTAAATAAAACCAACATGACCGACGCCGAACGGGACATCATTGCCAAATGGGGCCAGCAACAATAGTGAAAATCAGGGCTGCTTTTTACTTTTCTTAGTTTTATACATCTGACGGTCGGCGTGCTCTATCCAGTCTTGCACGCCGTCCATTTCAGGCTGCCATTGCGCCAACCCTACTGAGCAATAGACCGGTACAATGTCACCTTCTTCGCTGGTCACTGTCAGCGGTTGAGCAAAAATACGCTGTATTACATTTTCGGCATCTTCTGTTGTCGTATCTCTGAGCAGTAACAAAAACTCATCCCCACCATAGCGCCCAACAACATCATTCTCTCGCATCGTCGACTTTATCCGGTCAGTGAATGATATTAACGCTTTATCGCCAATATGATGGCCGTAATGATCGTTAATGAACTTAAACTTATCCAAATCCAGAAATGCCAGGGTCGACGTCGTAATATCACTGATCCTGTCTAACCGTTTGCATTCAACCTCGAGTGCCAGCATACACTCCCGGCGATTATCAATGCCGGTAAGAGCGTCAATGCGCGACAATGACGCAAGCTTGTGATTTGCCGACTTCAGAGCTTCGTTTAATTGCTTGTCATGGGTAATATCATCGGCCGTAATAACCAGACTGATTATTTCACCACAATGGTCGTGGATGACTTCGCCTCGCTCGCGTATGTAGCGTAGTTCTCCATCATCACGCATAACACGGTACTCAAACTGCCAGGGGGCGGTTATGCGCTGGCGATAAAAGCTCAGCACCCGCTGTCGGTCGGCAACATGAATGTGGTCAATAAAGCTGCACGGGTTATCGTACAACTCTTTGCCACTGCGCCCCCATATACGCTGATAACCTTCATTAACAAATATGAGCGAGGACAGATCCGGCGTTGCCACCCAAACCGCCATGCGATCAGACAAAGAACTGATAATCGAACGCAGGGTTTCCTGAGCGGCAAAATAATTCTGCTCTATGCGCTTTTTTTCATCGATATCTTCAACCACAGAAATGAAAAACGCCGGCGAGTTATCGGCATTACGCACCAGGGTGACAGTAAGATTGCCCCACACCAGATGACCTTGCTTGTGGATATAGAGCTTTTCCATTTGATAGGAATCATAAATGCCGTCAAGCACATCCGCGACATGAATCAAATCTTTGTCCAGATGATCGGGGTGAGTAATTTGTTGAAAGTCCAGTGCCACAAGCTCGGCTGGAGAATAGCCCAAAAAATCACTGAGAGTTTTATTAACCCTGATGAAAGCACCATCTGTTCGAACATGGGCTAATCCGACACCACAATATTCAAACGTTGACGCAAAAATTGATTCAGTTGTCATTCCGTTCACCTGATTATCCACAAAAATATGGCAACTACCATCCTGTAGTACTGATTAACATAGCAGGGTCTGCCTGTGGCAAAATGCCTCGTCACACAAGTTTTAACGGCAAATAAACGTGTCGAAAAAGTACCGCTACCCTGTGCAGCAGCCTACAGTAATAGTAGCTTGTACACGCAATGGTTTGCAAAGAATTTGCAACAGAACAGCGTAATTATTATGGCTTAATAACTCACTGACAGTGCCGTCAAATCGGCGGGACTGTTAATATTGGCAAGTTCGGCGGTAGCGCCGGTAAAATTAGCCGGATAAGCACCCAGGGTATTGAGGACCCGACGCACAGACGGCGACGGCTGAGATTTGGTCAGTGATTTCAGCGGGTTGATAGTGACCTCATTAAGCGGAATGACCAGTGGTAAGTAATGTGCGTCGAAATATACCGCACGCTGCTTTTCTTTAGCCAGGTCAATTAACTTGCGCAGCGTCTGCGCTGTCAGTAACGGCATATCAACCGGTAAAAACAACACATAGTCAGGCGCAAAACTATCCGCTATCGCTGTGCTCATCATGACTTCACAAATAGCTCTGCCAGGCCCATGGCCATAGCATTCTTCAGACCAGTCGGCAAATTCGCCGCCTACCACGATATGATTATTGAGGGGTGCAGCATCCAGTAACGAACGGGTAATATCCAGCATAGTACGTTGTCCAATCCGCACCGTCGCTTTGTCTTTACCCATTCGTGATGAACGTCCTCCAGCCAAAATGACACCCAGGCAATGGTGTGGAGATTGTTCGATAAGGTCCTGAATACCAGATACTGCACACATGACTCGTGAACTGCCTTAAAATTTAGTTGAAATCCATACCCACAGTTTGTCGGTATCGACTTTTATATCACCGGCTGAGTAATTAGCATATTTGGCACCAAAGCTAAATTTTTCAGCAATTTTGGTGGTGTACTGGATATTGATCTCACTACCGAGATCGTCAACCGTGCTGCTCGCTTCATCTGCACTGAAGTCATGATATACAAACAACCAGTTCCCACCGGCAAACTTGGTTGCCGCACTCACGTAGACATCCTGTAAACCCTGTGCTGGTGTACCTAACCATTGATCAGACCAACCGTTAAATTTATGCAGGGTCGCCAGTGGTGTGGCAAAACCGTACATACCCTCATCAGAGCCCAACAGTTCGTAGCCTAGTTTAGCGGTAACTCCCGAGACCACTGCGCCCGCTTCTAACATTGCGTAACTGACAGAATAATCCGTCGCTGCCGCCTCGCTTGACTGGCTCGCAAACTCAGCGCTGTAAAGCCATTTAACCGAATCCGTTGTATAGGCGCCGGCATAGCTTACGCCGTAGGTATCCAGACTGTTATCGATGTTGTTATCTACTTCAAGCAGGTACGCATAAGCGGTTAACTTACCAAAATCGTCTTTGTAACTCACATTAAGTAAATGATCTTTTGAGTCGATATCCGCCGCTTCAGCAAAAATGCGGTTGCGCTTGTTCAGGTAGGCGTAAAACGCGCTTAGTTTATCGCTTGCCTTATAGTTTACCGACACCGCATCATAAGTTTGCCAGTCCTGACGCCAGCCCACGTGGCCAACAAAGCGGTGGCCGTCCAGTGCAATAATCTGACGTCCGGCTTTTACAGTCAGACCGTCATTTTTAAACTGCAAATAGCCCTGATTCAATTCGGTGGTTTCCGGGTCGGCAATCACCGAATATTCGCCAGGATTGTAGCCAGCCGGCCCGACGGTGTAATCGCCCTGCCCCATTACGATGGTGACATCTTCTAAGTCGGCTTTGAATGAAAACCCTTTATACTCACCGGACTCAAAACTCAGCAACGTACGCAGCGTCAGCGCGCTGGCATCTTTCAACGCGTTATCCTGATTAGCACCTTCGTAGCGCAGGTTAAAACTGGCTGATGCCTTGGAGTCTGACAGCGCGTCATGCCATTCGGTGGCTGCTTGTGCAGCAGGCAGTAAAGCCGCAGAAACAACGGTAGCTAACAAGCCTCGTTTGAAAAAAGAACATTGTGTTTTCATGATAAGTTCCTAAATTGAGCGTGAGAGATCCTGGCCCAGCCTCAAAAGGCCGAGCTAACTATATGTTTATTAATACTTAATTAAGCAACGTCAGACTTTTTTGACGCTTTGCTTTGTTGTGCTTTTTTATAGCTTGAAACCGGTTCAATTTTTTTCTGTTTTTCGTACAGAAAGGTCAACACTTCATGCCGGTAGTGGTTATATTCCGGGTTATCGGCCAGCACCAACCGGTCACGGGGACGGTCGAGTTTTACATCAAGAATTTCACCGATAGTGGCCGCAGGCCCGTTGGTCATCATTACAATGCGATCGGACAACAATACCGCTTCGTCCACATCGTGGGTGATCATAATCACGGTGTTGCCCAGCTCGGCGTGGATTTCCATCAGCGAGTCCTGCAGGTGCGCGCGGGTTAACGCGTCAAGAGCACCAAATGGTTCGTCCATCAGTAACACCTTTGGCTCCATCGCCAGCGCCCGGGCAATACCAACTCGCTGCTTCATACCGCCGGAAATTTCTGATGGCAGCTTGTCCAGTGCGTGGGTCATATGAACCAGCTCCAGGTTGTGTAAAATCCACTCGCGCATTTCTTTTTTGGATTTACTTTTCTGGGTCTGTTTAACGGCCAGTTCTACGTTTTTGTACACCGATAGCCAGGGTAACAGCGAGTGATTCTGAAACACCACCGCCCGCTCCGGGCCCGGCTCTCTGACTTCACTACCATCAAGTATCACACCGCCTGATGTCGCTTCATATAAGCCTGCCACAATATTCAGCACGGTAGATTTACCACAGCCGGAGTGGCCTATCAGGGAGATAAACTCGCCTTTTCTAATTTTCAGATTCACATCGGTTAATGCAGTGAACGGGCCCTTGGGAGTAGGGAAATCAATCCCTACCTGGGATAGTTCTAAATGTTTATTTTGCATAATAGATTCCTCTTTTCAGTAGCGCTGCTAGCGCAACACCGAATTTTTGTCCCAACTTGCCAGGCGCTGCACCGCAAGCATCAGCCGATCGAGCATAAACCCGATAATACCGATGGTAATGACCGCCACCATGATTCTGGCCAGCGACTCAGAGCTGCCGTTTTGAAATTCATCCCACACAAACTTGCCTAAGCCAGGGTTTTGCGCCAGCATTTCAGCGGCTATGAGTACCATCCAGCCAATGCCCAAAGAAAGTCGCAACCCGGTGAAAATCATCGGAATTGACGCCGGTAAAACAATTTTTTGCACATGACTCAACGGCTTTAAGCGCAATACTTTACTGACGTTGACCAGATCAGAATCAATGTTGGAAACACCCACTGCCGTATTGATCAATGTCGGCCATAAACAGCACAGTGAGACGGTCACCGCCGAGGTAATGAATGATTTAGAAAACATCGGATCATCACTCACATAAAGGGCGCTGACGACCATTGTCACCAATGGCAGCCAGGCCAACGGAGAAACCGGTTTAAAAATCTGGATCAGGGGGTTCATGGCCGCGTAGGCCGACTTACTCAGGCCACATAAAATCCCCATTGGCACCGCGATGACACTGGCAATTAAAAACCCCACCATAACGGTGTACAGGCTGGTCCATATTTGGTCGAAAAAGGTTGGTGCGCCAGTGAATTCACGAATCTTGGGGTCATAATCAGGATCCTGAGCCACGCGTTCGGCGTTGCGCACTTCCTGACGCTCATAAAAGGCGTCGGCTTTTTCACGTTGCTGATTATGTTCCTTGATCAGGGTAACGCTTTGTTCCCATACCTGGGCCGGTCCTGGAAATTGCCCTAACGAGGTATCAATGGATTTTGCTACGCCATTCCAGACAGCCAAAAATAACAGGATCCCAACCAACGGCATGAGCAATTTTGGTAATATTGATAAAGCGCTTGAAAACATGTTTTTTCCGCGTAGCTGGCCAATCTGGCTGACAACTTGTACCGTTTTACTCATCGTCTTTACTCTCAGTGTTGTCGCGACACGGTTAAAGTACCGTGTCACCTTTTAGTCCAATGGAAAATTTATCGAGATAAGCATTAGGCTTAGTGCCATCAAATGTCACGTTATCGATAAACTCAGTCTGTGGTGGTTTAAAGCCGCTCTCCGTGTCAAAGTCAGGAAAGTCTTTCGGATCAGCTAACCCTTCGGCAATCAACGCTTTAGCCGCCTGGGTATAAATATCGGGACGATAGACACTTTTCGCGGTTGTTATAAACCAGTCATCAGATTTAGGTTCGGATATTTGCCCCCAGCGGCGCATTTGAGTGAGGTACCAGATGGCATCGCTGTAGTACGGATAGGTGGCGTTATGACGGAAGAATACGTTAAAGTCCGGTACTTCACGCTTATCGCCTTTTTCATATTCGAAGGTGCCGGTCATACTGTTAGCAATAACATCCTCGTCTGCGCCCACGTAGCTGCTTTTCGCCAGAATTTTTACCGCTTCCGGACGGTTAGCGTTATTGTTGGCATCCAGCCACATAGCGGCACGGATCATTGCTTTCACCACGCGAATATGGGTATTGGGGTTTTCTTCGGCCCAGCTCTTGCTTACGCCAAAGACTTTTTCCGGGTTATTTTTCCAAATTTCGTAATCGGTAATCACCGGCACACCAATACCTTTAAACACAGCTTGCTGATTCCATGGCTCACCAACACAGTAGCCATAGATAGTGCCGGCTTCCATGGTTGCAGGCATTTGCGGTGGCGGGGTCACCGATAACAAGGCCTGGGCATCGATTTGTCCCGAAGTATCGCCTTTATGCGGTGCATAGTAACCAGGGTGGATACCGCCGGCAGCTAACCAGTAACGCAATTCATAGTTATGGGTAGAGACCGGAAACACCATGCCCATTTTAAAGGGCTTACCGGCATTTTTATAACTGTCGACTACTGGCTTTAAGTAGTCCGCTTTAATCGGATGAACCGGCTTGCCATTTTCATGGGGAATGTTTTTCTTCATTTCCGCCCAGACATCATTGGAAACAGTAATACCATTACCGTTAAGGTCCATGCTAAAAGCGGTAACGATATGCGATTCGGTACCAAAACCAATGGTTGCGCCCAGTGGTTGGCCGGCCAACATATGTGCGCCATCCAACTGACCGTCAATCACCCGGTCCAGCAGTACTTTCCAGTTTGCCTGGGCCTCCAGTGTCACATACAGCCCTTCATCTTCGAAGTAACCTTTTTCGTAGGCAACCGCCAGGGGCGCCATGTCGGTGAGTTTAATGAAGCCGAACTTAAGCTCTTCTTTTTCCGGCCAGCCAACATCCTGTGCGTTGGCCGTCATTACTGAAGCGGTCAGCAAAGTGACAACAAAGGTAAGTGAACCGGCCGCCTGTTTGAGTTTCTTGTTTAATATCGTAGATAACATTTACTTTCCTTAAGCCAAAAAAAAACCCACCAACTGGTGATGACGATGTCATCAATAGCTGGTGGGCTTCGTTGCCGTATATGTTTTGCCAGACCTGTTATGAAAAGGGCAAAACACTGAATTTTTTTGAAAGCAGGTCAGGATCGCTGACTTACTTTACACTATTATTGTTATACATTTTTAATGCCAAAAATAAATAACTATATTTTTCAACACGTTAATTTTTTACGCACAGTGATTGATGCGTTTCAGTGACTCACTTTAGTGCGTTTCCTGCACAATTGGAGCGCTTTGGTTCAAAAGGTAACACCTGTTTGTCGCGCGCCTGCCACCACTGCCCGGCCTGTTCTAAGGCCTGTGCCTGGGGCAATTCCTCGAGCAACATCAGGTAACCGGCCAGTGACGCAACGACTGCCTGATCGGCGTAGCCATGGTCTTGCTGCCCCCGCCACACTGCCAGCATCGTCGTGGTGCTAAATTGCCGCTCTTTCATGGCCCAGCCTTGTGCTTCTGGCATTACTGCATGCTCGGTTTCACCGTTGCGGGTAAGGTAGAGAGCGGTATCACGGTCGCGATTAATTTCCGGATCGCCACCATCGCCGCGAAACACCAGTGACTGCTGAGCAAAGGTTTGATTGACCTGGGCATGGCGTTCATCAAGGTGAGTATGATAGACCCCTTGTACGGCATAGGGCGCGCCACTGGGGTTAAGCAAGCGGGCTAACGTGTTGGCACAGGAGCGCAGCCCGAATAACTCACGTAGCTTTATGATGCGATCAAGTGGCGCCAGAGCGATTCCCAAATCCAGGTAGCAAGCACCGTAGGCGTCCATGTGTGAGGCCGCCTCAGCAGTTGACTGGGATAAGGGCAGACCTAAATCCGTTAAAGCGTGGCTGGCATAAAAGCGCTGCGAACCGGGTTCAGAGGCGCCGTGTAAAAAGACCCGATAACCATGACTGACCAACACCGACACACTTAGCAAATACCAGGGTAGCTGGCGGCGTTTACCGGCGTAGCAGCCAATGTCGAGTGTGGCATTGAGTTGCTTTAATGCGTCGGGCAAGCGCTGGCGACAGGCCTTAATAAAACCGCAGAGTTCATCAACCGACTCTTCCTGCATCCGCAGGAGCATTAAAAACGCCCCGGCTTGTTCTGGTGCAATGTCTTGATCAAGTAGCTGAGACATTGCATCGAATGCCTCATCAAAGGTTAAGTGGCGGGCGCCACGCTGGCCTTTACCAATGGCATTTATATAGTGACTAAAGGGCGCTTTTTGCATAGGAGTGATGTAACAAATCGACCGATATGGGCTGACGCGCTGTGACAACCTGGCCAATAATGACTAAAGCAGGACCGGCGATCGCAGCGTCTGCCACGTGTTGATAAATGTTGCTGACCGTGCCAGCAACCACCTTTTGTTGATTACAACACGCGTTTTCAATCACTGCAACGGGTAACTGACTGTCCCCCCCTTCGGCTAACAACCGCTTGGAAAGCTGCTGCAAGCGTTTAAGGCCCATGTATACCACGGTGGTTTCACGCGCGGCAGTCCTGGCAATTGCCGCCCAGTCTGCTTCTTTTTCTGGGTTTTGAAACTGGGCTGTCATAAATTTCACGGCCTGGGCAAAACGCCGGTCGGTGAGCGGTATACCGGTGTAGGCAGAGGCCCCCGATGCGGCGGTGATCCCCGGCACGATAGCAAACGGAATACCGGCTTTATGCAGTGCGTCAGTTTCTTCGCTGGTGCGGGCAAAAATGGCCGGGTCGCCACCTTTTAAGCGCACCACCCGCTTACCACTTAACCCAAGCTCAACCAGACGCTGGCAAATCATATCCTGTGGCATGCTGTGTTTACCGCAGCGCTTACCAACAAACTCTTTGCTTACATGCCGCGGTATGCAATCGAGTACCGATTGGTCAACCAACCAGTCAAACAATACCACATCGGCCGTTTGCAGCAACCGGTAGGCTTTCATGGTGAGCAGCTCCGCGTCGCCCGGCCCTGCGCCTACAATAAAGACTTCGCCAGTACGTTGGGAGCTATCTGCCTCAGCAGAAGCCTGGTCGAATCCAATACTGGTGCGCTTATTGCGACCGGTAAAGGCGCTTTGAAAGCGCAACAGGCCGTGTAATAAAGCGCTGGATACCGCATGTAAACGTACGTTCATGATCAATTTTCCTCTGTCACCGGTTTCGTGTCGGCGATGTTGACGACCTGCGGCGCTGATGCCTCCGCCTGGTCACAGGCAGCAATTAATGACGCCAGCTCCGTTTTACAGGAGCCACAATTGGTGCCGCATTGTAATTTTTTACCCAGTGCGTTAACGCTATTGGTGCCCTCGGCAATGGCGTGTTTAATGGTATTTTCACGTACCTCAAAGCAGCTGCAGACTATTTTGCCCAGCATGTAAGCATCATCAGGCTGCTGATTGAGTAAGCCGTTCATTTGCGCTTCAGTGAGCGCCGAATCACTGCTGTAAAGACTTTCTAACCAATCAACCGGTAGCGCCACAGGCGTTGCCGAGAGCATGATGGTTAATACCAGTCGTTCTTTACGGGTGGCCACCAGCGTGCACTGCCCGCCACTTTGCAACGTACTCCACTGGCTATCCTGAGGCAGTTGCGCTAACAACTTATTGAGCAACGCCATCGGGGTAAGCGTGTCGGCGACCTGCGTACAAAGTGCCTCGTCAGTCGGTGTATCAAGCCAGTATAAACAGGCTGTTTTTAAACGGTCCACATCATTTGTATGACCATAAATAAGGCCATAGGCCGCGGCGTTAAATACCTCAGCACTCACCGCACCGTGTTTTAATTCGGGCTGGCCGGATAACGCATCGTTGGCACCGTTGAGCAAGGCGCCCACTTTACAATGAGAGCCCCAGGTAGCAGACCAGTGAAACGGCGCAAATAATTCACCGCAGCGCTGTTTACTGTCAGGGCGCGCCGGCAATATCACGTCAATGTTGTCACTGCAGGCCGCCTTAAGCGTAACCAACGCGCCATCGGTAATGCCGAGGCGCTGCGCATCGCGCGGATGGATGCTTAACCAGGGCCGGTCAGTATGTTTGAGTAAACGCGGCGCGTTGCCAGTGCGGGTCATGGTATGCCACTGATCACGCAGGCGGCCGGTATTGAGCACAAACGGATATTGGCTGCTGGTTTGCTGCTCGGGCGCACGGGGCGTAATGGCAATGAAGCGGGCCTTGCCATTTGGCGTATAAAATCTACCGTCGGCAAACAGTCGCTCACTGCCTGAACGATGAGCTTCGGCTAATGGCCATTGTTGCGGTCGCAGGTTATCGTACTGGGTTAGTGACAGCCCTGCCAGTGCGCCTAAATCCAGTGCCCGGCTACCGTTGTTGTCGGCCGCGGTTAACGCGCAGTGCTCGCTGAATATCTGCTGCGGATGCTGGTACGCAAACGCCTTTTCAAAGCCCATCGCGCAGGCGACCATGCTGATAATTTGCCAGTCATGCCTGGCCATGCCATGCGGATCCAGTAATCCGCGCTGGCGCGAAATGCGCCGCTCTGAGTTGGTTACCGTGCCGTTTTTTTCCGACCAGCCGGTCGCAGGCAGCACAATATCAGCAAATTTAAGGGTATCGTTGGTGGCAGCGGTTTCTGACACAATCACCAGCTCACAGTTACTCAGTGCTTTTTCGATAAGCGCCCGGTTTGGCATACTGGCCACCGGGTTAGTCGCCATGATCCACAGGCATTTGAGCTTGCCATCGGCAGCGGCCTGGAACATCTCCACCGCTTTTAACCCCGGTTGAGACGCCAGGTTAGGCGCCTGCCAAAAAGCGCTGACGGTTTCACGATGCTGAGGGTTATCGATATCCATGTGCGCGGCCAGCATGTTCGATAAGCCTCCGACTTCACGGCCACCCATGGCATTGGGCTGTCCGGTAATAGAGAACGGGCCGCAGCCTTCGCGGCCAATTTTACCACTGGCAAGGTGACAGTTGATAATGGCGTTGCCTTTATCTACACCGGTGGTGGACTGATTAATTCCCATCGAGAAAAAGCTGATCACGCGGGGCAACTGCGCAAACCAGCTATACAACGTGCGCAACTGTTTTTCAGGGACATCACAGGCCTCGGCGACGGTCGCCAGTGTCCAGTCTTTTGCCGCATCCAGCGCGCGGTCAAAACCCTCGGTAGATGCCTCAATAAAGGCGTTATCCAGGCCGTTATTGACGGCCAGGTAATGCAGCAAACCGCAATATAGGGCGCTGTCGGAACCAGCACGCAGCGCGATATGTAAATCTGCAATGGTACTGCTGTCGGTATGACGCGGGTCGATCACCACCACTTTCATGGCCGGATTACGCAGCTTTGCCCGCTCTATGCGCTGGTACAGCACCGGATGGGTCCAGGCGGCGTTACTGCCAACCAAAATGAGTAAGTCGGTATGCTCTAAGTCCTCGTAATCGCACGGCACAATGTCTTCGCCGAATGCACGCTTGTGGGCCACCACTGCTGACGACATACATAATCTTGAATTAGTGTCGATATTAGCGGTGCCAATAAAGCCTTTCATCAGCTTATTGGCAACATAGTAATCTTCTGTGAGCAACTGACCCGAGCCATACAACCCAATTGCATCCGGACCGTGCTGCTCAATGATACTGCTTAACCTTGCCGCCACGATATCCGTTGCCGACTCCCAACTAGCGGGTTGACCGAATACCACCGGTGTTGTCAGTCGTTTGGCAGGATCCAGCGTTTCCAGCAAATGGGTACCTTTAATACACAGGCGACCGAAATTCGCCGGGTGCTCAGGACTGCCCTTTAGGTCACTCAGCCGGCCCTTCATGCTACCGGTCTGCAGTACGTCCACCCCACAACCTACCCCGCAATAAGGACAAGTAGTTTGCACCAGTTGCTCGGTAGCAGACTGGGATTTGGCAGGCGTCATTGGCGGTATTGAAGTCATAGTCGGCCCTGTTACTTACAGTTCAATGAAGACACGGTGCTGGTCAACGCGCACTGCAAAGCTTTGCACACTGACATCGTCCCGTTCCAGACATTCGCCTGTTGCCAGGTTGTAGTGTTCCTTATACAACGGTGATGCCACCACTACCTTGTCCTGCAAGGTACCCACAATGCCGCGGTACAACACATTTGCCTGACCAATCGGGTCCCAGTTGCTGATTGCGAAATACTGCGTCTCGTCGCCCAGCACAATTCTGAAAATCGCAATTTGCTGACCATCAACCAACGCGCAAACACCACTGTTGGTAACCAGATCATCGGTATGACACACATCGTGCCACTGGGGGGAAGGCGCAGTTTGCGCCTGCATTTGAACCTGCATAAGTGTTCTCCTAAACAATCTCTACTGGAATCGCCTTTTCAGCGGCGTATTTTTCGGCATTCGTGGCCGGACGAATTTGCTCACGCTCGGCAACAAACTGAATGTTTGAATCAATCTCGTCGCTGTTAACAAACTGACGGAAGCGTTTGAGCGCTTCAGGCGACTCGATCGTGGTTTTCCATTCGCACTGATAGCTATCGGCAATGCGCTGCATTTGCGCCTCAAGCTCCTCACAGATGCCCAGCGAATCATCAATAACCACCGATTTGAGGTAATCCAGACCGCCTTCGAGGTTTTCCATCCACACAGAGGTACGCTGCAGACGATCGGCCGTTTTTGCATAAAACATCAGTACCCGGTCGATGTACTTCACCAGGGTCGCATCATCCAGATCGGTGGCGAATAAATCCGCGTGCCGGGGTTTCATACCACCATTACCGCAGACATACAGGTTCCAGCCATTTTCAGTGGCAATCACGCCAATATCCTTGCCCTGGGCTTCAGCACACTCGCGGGTACAGCCGGAGACGGCAAATTTGATTTTGTGCGGCGCGCGCAGGCCCTTGTAACGGTTTTCCAGATCAATTGCCTGGGTAACAGAATCCTGCACGCCATAACGACACCAGGTACTGCCCACACAGGATTTTACGGTACGCAATGACTTGGCATAGGCATGACCGGTTTCAAACCCACCGTCAACCAGCTTTTGCCAGATAGCAGGCAACTGGTCTACCCGGGCGCCAAACAGATCAATGCGCTGTCCACCGGTAATTTTGGTGTACAGGTTGTAGTCTTTGGCGATTTGCCCTAACAGTATCAGTTTGTCCGGCGTGATCTCACCGCCTGCAACCCGTGGCACAATGGAATAAGTACCGTCTTTTTGCATGTTACCCAAATAGGTGTCGTTGGTATCCTGCAGGGGTTGGTGCGGTTTATTGAGCACGTAGTCATTCCACACCGACGCAAAAATAGAGGCCGCCGCTGGCTTACAAATGTCGCAGCCCAGACCTTTACCATGTTTAGTCAGCAGCTCGTCAAAGGTTGCTATCTTCTCTACCTGAATGAGGTGATAAAGCTCCTGGCGGGTATAATTGAAGTGCTCACAAATGGCTTTGGATACTTCCACGCCACGCTTTTCTAATTCGCTATCGACCACTGTCTTAAGTAATGCGGTACAACCGCCACAGCCGGTACTGGCTTTGGTAGACGATTTAACATCGCCCAGCGAGCAACAACCACCGTCTATCGCTCCTACAATGTCGCCTTTAGAAACATTATGACAAGAGCAGATAGTCGCGCTGTCACCCAGCGCGTCAGCACCCAGCAACGGTTTGTCACCGGATGACGGTAAAATGAGCGCTTCCGGAGTATCAGGCAGGGCAATACCATTTAAGGCATATTGCAGTAAGGTATCGTAGTCGCTGGTATCACCAATCAGCACAGCACCCAGCACCAGTGATTTGTTGGCATCTACCACAAGCTTTTTGTACACCCCTTCAGGCTGGTTATGGTAGGTGTAGACCAGCGCTCCCGGCGTGCGGCCGTGCGCATCACCGATAGAGCCTACCTCAACGCCCATAAGCTTAAGCTTAGTGCTCATGTCGGCACCGGCAAACTCGCCTTCCCCGCCGGTCAGGTCAGCTACAGCAGCTCGTGCCATGGCATAGCCCGGCGCCACCAAACCGTAGATACGTTTATCCCACAGCGCACACTCACCAATGGCGTACACGTCCGGATCAGAGGTTTTACACTGATTATCGATAACAATACCGCCACGCTCCCCGACAACAAGACCAAACTCACGTGCTAACTGGTCGCTGGGCCGGATACCGGCAGAGAACAACACTAAATCTGTCTCCAGTACCGAGCCGTCGCCAAACTTCATACGGTAGCGACAATTCTCGCCCGCCTCTATCACTTCCGTGGCTTTTTGGGTATGCACTTTAACGCCAAGGGCTTCAATTTTATCTTTGAGCAGTTCCCCCCCCATAGGGTCAAGCTGCACTGCCATCAGTTGCGGGGCAAATTCCACTACGTGGGTTTCCAGACCGGCCTGCTTGAGGGCGTTAGCCGCCTCAAGCCCCAGTAAGCCGCCTCCAACCACCACACCCACTTTGCTTTGCGCCGCCGACGCACTGATCGACTCCAGATCCTCAATGGTACGATAGACCAGACAGTGCTCCTGATCATTACCCGGAATAGGCGGAACAAACGGATAGGAGCCGGTAGCGAGTACCAGTTTATCGTAGGGATAGTGAACGCCGTCTTTGGTGGTAACCACCTTTTTAGCGCGATCAATATTGGTCACCCAGGCATTTGTCACCGCTTTTACGCCCCATTCCTGATAGGTTTTCTCATCAGTGAGGGCCAAATCTGCGGCAGTTTTGCCGGCGAAATACGACGATAAATACACCCGGTCGTAGGCCAGCCGACTCTCACCACTTAAAACGGTGATATCGCAATCAGCCTGACTGTTGATCAGTTGCTCAACAAAGTGGTGACCTACCATACCGTTACCAATAATAACGACGCGTTGTTGCTGTGAGGAAAGATTCATTTCATTCACCTGTATTTGAGGCAAAAAAAAACCCACAACCATTTCTGGTTGCGGGCTTCGTTGCCTGTTTAAGCATAGTGCTAATTAAGTTGTTACCCGAGCAATACATTCATGGTACTCATCGGGACTATGACAATACTAATACAATTATAATGCCAAAATTGGAGCCCAATAAATACAAGGAGTTAGCTTTGACTTTTGGCAGCAACACGGATCACAACGCACCAAAAATAAGCAAAACGAATGCTTTTGGTGCATTGATTTACCCGTAATGCAAAACGACGACGACCATCAACAATACCATCAACACCGCCGAGATCCCCTGCCACACGCGCACCGGATTGCGTTCAATCAACGGCACACCGCCCCGGTAGGCCGGATTCGGGTGGTGCAAATCGTAAAGAAACTCCGATAAACTCGGATAGCGCTTCGCTGCCTGAGGATGACAGGCGCGTTTCAGCGCAGCATCCACCCACAACGGCACATTGACGTTTCGCTGGAGCAAACTGGTATAACGTAATTTAAGTAAACCGGCATAATTGGATTGCCTGGCCACATTGGTGTTGTAGGGGTATTCACCGCTGAGCAGGTGGTAAACAAGCACGGCCAGTGAAAACTGATCGGCACGTTCATCTGGCCACAGCCCGGCAAAATACTCCGGTGCACTAAACAGTAAATCGCCGGGAATAAACAGCTCGGCATCACTTTGCAAAAAGTTATGCCCGGCGATGCTGGCCGCCCCCAGATCAATAATTGTCAGCACACCTGAGTCATTAACAATGATATTTTCAGGGCGAATGTCCTGGTGCAGTATGCCCTGGCGGTGCATAGCCGTTAAACCGTTAATCACCTGGGTAGTCCAGTCACGCACCTGCGCCAGTGTGGCAGGGCCGTTATCATCATACCACTGGCGCAGACTACTGCCGGGAAAATGCGCCATCACCGTGTAAAAGCCACTGCGGGTAAAAGTGTGCTGGTAGCTGTTTAACACATTGGTATGGGTTACCCGGTTGCCGATCCATTCTTCTTTGACCATTTCATCGAGGAAACCGGTATTAGCCTGCATCGATGTGGCCGGCATTTTTAACACCCCGGTATGCTGACTCTCACGGTGCACAGCCATGAAAACCAAACTTCTTTCACTGCTGTATAGCGGCCGCTGAATTTGCCATTCATCGACATCATCACCAGGCTTTGGCAGCGCAATAAAAGGTAAAAAACCCGCTTCTGTATAGTTTGTTGTCGATGCCCCAACGGTTGACGTCACTTCCAGCAACACCACGGTAAGGTTATCATCACAGCCGCCGTCTAGCGCCGCTCTGGCGATGTGTTCAGCGCAGTCATCCAGGTCAGCATGATAGTCGTTGAGCAAAGCCTGCCAGGCCTTGGGAGCAAGTGTCTCGGCGATGCCGTCGGTCATCAACACAAAGGTATCGCCCGCCTTAAGATCAAGGGTACTGATATCAACATCAAGGTTTGGCCGAATGCCCAATGCATTGCTTAAATATGAGCGCCCTCCCTCGCCCGATTGCCGATGATCACGGGTACACAAGGTGACCTCGCCATGACGGATACGATAAATCCGGCTGTCACCGCAATGTAACAACACCGCTTGCTGTTGGTGCAAAATCAGCGCGCTGAACGTGCATACGTAGCCTTTGTCGGGATTTTCATAGTGGGGACTTTCCTGTGTTTTAACATACAGCTCTGTATTCACGGTGCGCAGCACCAGTTCAGCCGCCCGGGCCGGCGACCATACGTCACAGGTTTTCAGGTAATCGCGCACAAAGTGGTTTACCGCCAGCTCGCTGGCGTACTGACTGACCTGACTGCTACTAATACCGTCTGCTACTGCCGCGACAATTCCCCGCGTGCCCAAACGCGAAAAATCAGGCACTGCCACGTTGTGGCAGTCCTGATTTATCGACTTGATTCCCTTGCCGGAGAACTCTCCCCGGCGCACTTTTAACATAAATTACACTTTGTCATGTACTTTTGCCGCAGCCACTGTTTTGTTGCTGCCGCCGGTTGGAATTACACGCTTAGGCGCCGTGCGGGCATGGGTTGAATAAATGGTTAAACCGGTAAATGCCAGACCACCCACTAAATTACCCAGCGCAGTCGGGATTTCGTTCCAGATGAAATAATCCATGATAGAAAACTCACCGCCCATGATTAAGCCAAACGGGAACAGGAACATATTAACCACCGAGTGCTCAAAACCCATAAAGAAGAAGAGCATGATTGGCATCCACATGGCCAGCACCTTGCCACTGACGTGGGTCGAGATCATTGCACCAACAACCCCCAGCGACACCATCCAGTTACACAGCATACCGCGAACAAATATAGTAAACCAACCGGCCACGCCATGTTCGGCATAGCCTAAGGTACGCGCTTCACCAATACCGGCAACCTTGGTCGCGATGGCACCGCCATCGATGTTGTAGCCCATGGTAAAAACGAATGACATCATAAACGCCACGGTCAGTGCACCACCAAAATTACCCAGAAACACCAGTCCCCAGTTACGCAGTATCTGCGGCCAGGTTACTCCGGGACGTTTAGCCAGCCATGCCAACGGGGTTAGCACGAATACACCGGTGAGCAAATCAAAGCCCATCAGGTATAACATACAAAAACCCACCGGGAATAAAATTGCCCCTATCAGGAACACCCCGGTTTGCACTGCAATGGTAATTGCAAAGACTGCTGCCAATGCCAGGATTGCACCCGCCATAAAAGCACGGATTAATGTATCGCGGGTAGACATGTAAATTTTGGATTCGCCCGCATCAACCATCTTGGTTGCAAATTCAGAAGGAAGTAAATACGCCATATTTAATCACCTAATTGTATTTTCAAAAAATTACCCACAAACACTTTGCAAACTTTATTTCAGGCAAAAAAAAACGTCCGCACTCACTCCCGGGGGAATGAGTTGCGGACGCCTTTATCCGAATATCGTTTGTAAAAACCAGTCAAGGTTTGCTGTAATAACTTATACAAGACCAGTGCCAAAATAACAAAATAAAATAAAATACATATTTTACAACAACTTAAAATCAAACCTTGGTATCTCTGAACCGTTTGTGAACAACACCCGACAAAAACAACGAACCAAAATGGCGCAAAATCCCCATTAAAGGGCAAATGAAATTCTTTAGATCAGTCAGTTCAGCTTAAAAAATGGGCGATTAAACGCATCACCTAACCCCAAAACGCGTATAAAACCGCCAAACTATCCGCCAAAACAGGAATTATGCCTTTTTTCACCTTGTAAGGAATGGCTCTTGCTTAGCTTTATATAACGCTATCAACGAGCAATAACATGGCCAAACACAGCGATATAACCAAACGCTTCTTATTGTCTGCAAAGCAACAGGAAATTCAGGCTCTCCATCACCTGTCGTCGAACTGCAGAACCGTGCGAGCCGTCAAAGACATGATTCATCAGTTGCAACGTGAACGGGGAATGAGCAATGTGTTTCTTGGCTCAAAAGGTGAACGTTTTGCCAACAACCTGGCCAGTCAAGTCACCGCCAGCGAAGAAAGCGAACAGGATCTGCGTAGCCTGCTGAAGTCGCTGTATCTTGGTAAGCATGACAATGGTCAGTCGATGCGTTTACTCAGTTGCATTACTTTTGCCCTGCAAGGTATGGATCATCTGCCCAATCTGCGCAGCAAAATTGCCGACCACCAGCTTACGCCCCTTGAGTCGACCAAAGCCTATTGCCGCTTGGTAGCTGGCCTGCTGGATGTGGTGTTTGAAGCGGCCGATGTTGCCAGCGACCCGGCGATGACGCGCCTTTTGGTAGCGCTGTTCAATTTTATGCAGGGAAAAGAATATGCCGGACAGGAGCGGGCTTGGGGAGCGATTGGCTTTTCCGAAAGTCAGTTTGATCACTCACTCTGCGATCGTATTTCTGCCCTTACCGATTCACAAAACCAGTGCTTTGAAACATTCAGCAATTTCGCCGACGCCGAAGAGCTACAAATGTGGCAGGCGCTGCAAAACAGTGAACAAACCGTCCATATTGAGCGACTGCGCAAGATGATTTGCAGCCTGGCTGAAGGCGATCAGTGCGCTACCGAGCTCAGTGAGATTTGGTACGACATTGCCACTCTGCGTATTGATGCCATGCAGGATATCGAGGAGCACCTGACTCAGCGTTTAACCGAGCAGGCAACCTTGCGCATTAATCAGGCCGAGGAGGAACATCGTAACCATGAGCAGTTAGTCGCCTCATTGAATAACAGCCCGCCGCATGCGGATGCCCCCATTACTATGCTCTATGATTCAACGGTACAGGGGCTTCGCGGCGCAGACCACCAGGAGGAAGAATTAATAGAAACCTCGGCGTTAACGGCGCATAAATCCTTTTATGACCTCATCCGTGGCCAGGCAAAAAACATTCAGGATATGGCCAGCGAGTTGAATGCCGCCAAACAAGCCCTGAATGAACAAAAAGTCATCGACCGTGCTAAGCTACTGCTCATGCAACAAGGCAAACTCAACGAGCAACAGGCCTATAAAAAACTACAGTCTGCCGCCATGGAACAAAATATTCGAATTGCCGAATTAGCCCAACGCGTTGTTAATAAAGTAGGCTGATACCAGCCGGTTTTACCTGCCAGTGACACCTGCCGATATTATTACCTACTGGACTACCTGCCAGCGCCTGATCTCTGTCACACAGCGTACGGGCTGCCCAAAAGTAAAATAAGCGCCGCTGCTTACCCGCTCCCTTTTACAGATAGAGACACCATCTTCGATCCACGGCACCGGGGCCGCAACTATCGCCCGCAATAAGATATTGTCAGGCCTTGACATGCAACCTAATGGTTGCTCATTATTATCGAATGGATATTTTTAAAGCACTTTCAGACCCGACTCGCCGAACCATTATTGAGCGGCTGCATCGTGATGGCCCGCAATCTATAAAGCAACTGGGTGTAGGCTTAGCTATCAGCAGGCAAGCGTTAACCAAGCACCTAAATCGCTTGATCAGTGCCAAAATCGTGCGTGCCGATTTTATTGGTAAAGAGAAAATTCATCAGCTTGAACCCAAGCCGGTAGATAAGTTAATGCAGTGGCTGACCCCTTTCGCCGAGCGTTGGGAGCAACGACTACAACACCTCGATGATTACCTTGGAGAGACTAATGAAAAAGACGATTGATGCGATCACCCGAACACTGGAGTTCCCCCTACCTGTAGAGCGAGTGTGGCACGCTGTTACCGAGCCCGCTGAAGTTGTTAAATGGTTCGGCTCCCACGCTACCTATGAGCTTAAAGAAGGTGCCGCAGGCTTTTTTGAGTGGGAAAATGAATGCGCAGGTAAAATAGCCATGAAAATCGAAACTATCAGGCCCTTTTCTTACTTTGCCTGGCGCTGGATGCAAGAGCCAGAGCAAGCCTTCAACCATGCCACATCGACACTGGTCGAATGGCAACTGACTAAAACCACCACCGGCACTCGTCTCACTATGACCGAATCTGGCTTTGCGGCGCTAAAACAGCAGCAACTCAACACTCAGGGCTGGCAAATAGAATTGTCGGATTTGCAGCAATATCTGAGATAAATTAATGGTTGCAGGCTAAGCACCCAGCTCAATCACCTACCAATAGCTTGCAGTAAATGCTGACGATAACCCTTGCAGGCATGACACCGAGAGGCCCACATGCAAGGGGCCGCATCGCTGATGCCAAAGATGAAACGATCGGCGCGTTAAAAAAAACTGCTCACACACTAGCATGCTTTGTTGCACAATTTTTATGCTATGGTTAATATGATATAAACAGATAATTATAAAAATACAGATGACATTTTGGTTCAAAGTCGCAGTAGTATCTATCGTTTTTGGGATGTCTATTTCCAAAGCCGAAAGCTCGGGTACAGCGGAAAGCCACGAAGAAGAAAAGGCGGTTATCCGTATTCCGATGCCAATCACCGGCACGTTAAGCCAACATGATTACTTTCTATGGCTACTTCAATCAGCAGTGGATTTAACGGCAGATAAATTCGGTCCAATTGAACTAGTGAGCAGCGAAACGCCAACCAATCAGGCCAGGCAAATGCGCTTACTCGATGCCAATATCGTCGATGTTATGTGGTCTGTTTCCACCCCTGAGCGAGAAGAGCGCTACCTAAGTGTAGATTTTCCGCTTTATGGCGACCTGTTCAGCTACCGTGTGTTAGTCGTCCGTAAGGATGATAAGCGCTTTAATCAGTCACTCACGCTGGATGAAATAAAAAGTATGGTTGCGGTCCAGGGCAACGATTGGCCAGATCTGTATATTTTACGGGATAATGGTTTTAAGGTTGAACCCGGCGATTACCCCTATGCGTTTAAACTGTTAAGTTCCGGGTTTGTCGATTACTTTCCCAGAGCAGCGGTAGAAGTCTGTGAAGAACTCAAAATAAGGCCCGACTTAACCATATTTCCCGGCCATTTGCTCACCTACCCCAACACCATGAAGTTTCTGCTCAATAAGGGCAACAGTCAGCTTGCAAAGCGCATAGAAACCGGCCTGGGGAAATTATACGACTCGGGTAAATGGACCCAAAAAATCGCCACACAACCCGCCTTTACTAATGCGATCCCGATTATTCGGCACAACAATACCCATGTGCACCGCTTGAAAAGCGTCAACCCAACTTATTATGAGCACCCCTTTGTGAAAGACGTCAAAGCCATGGCCGACGACTTTCCGACCACTAACATAGTTTGTCAGTAACGGCATCGACGGGATAACTGGCAGTATTACAAGGCTTAATACAAAGATTGCACCGGCGTTTCATGTCAACACACCGGATATTGTCGTTTAGTAACCGGTGAGCTCCATAAACCCTTTGCCAGTATGTGAGCCACTAAAACGTATGGCACCTTCATAATAGGGAAAGCGACTGTGGTTATATTGCTTTGTCTTGTAAGGCGTAGTGGTGATATCAATATCTGCGTTGGCCACCTGTATTTGCCATTGTAGCGGTAATACCCGCCCCGCCACCTGCTCATTTTTGAGCGGTGTTAAGGTAATATCGTTATTGCTCAGTGTTGACGACTGACCCTTTGCACCGATGAGCGTACCTGTACTGTATGCAGCACGGTTATTCGCATGCATAGTAAATACCATTAGCTTGCGACCATCATCAAAGTGCAGTGAAAACCAGTCCCAGCCTAATGCATCTTCATCAGTTAATTGAGATGTCCATTCATGATCAAACCAGCCAACACCGCTGACCTTAACAGGCTTACCATCGATGTTAATGGTGCCTGTGGCATCAATAAATGGCTGGCTGTAATAATACGAACGATAATGACCATCCGCGGTTTTAACACTCACGCCCTGATCACCGTGCCTTATAAAGGGTTTGGTAGCGTGTAACTGTAAATTCACCCGCGCGTTTTGTGCACTGCTTTGTAAGTGTGCTAGAAAAAATCGCTCCGTGGTGTCGCTCTGCCAGCGCCAGTTATCCATAAAAAGCGCAAAGGGAGTACTGCTGTACCCGGCTCTGCCGGTGCCCTGCTGAGCAAACTTTTCGCTAAACCAATGTTGCGTTTCGGTATGTAATGAAGAATGCCCCATCCAGATTTGCCCGGCCCCCCAGTTGGATGCCATCTCAGGCCGGGCTAATCTGAATAAGGTAAACTGGTAGTTAAAGGGGGCGCCATTAGCATCTTCCAACAAAAACGTAAGATACCACCACTCCAGTTGATATGCCGGATGTGGGGCATGGTCGCGGGGCAAGGATACCGGGTTGTCGATGGTGACTCTGGCGCTCTTATCAGCCCGCATGCCGCTAAATAACGACCTATGCGGAACAACAACCTGCTGCTCGGCCTCTGTGGGCGGAGCATAAGCAAACCCTTGCTGCCCCGTGACAATCAGTAGTCCGGACACCAGTGATATCAGCAGCCATTTCATTGCACGCATTAAAAACCCCACTGCTGTGACGAAAACTTCGCTTTTAAGCGGCCCAGAGGCAATAACAACAACACCAACAAAATACCCATCCCCACCAACAGCGTTTGCGCTATCACCACAGGTTCCAGCATTAACGGATAAGTCCAGTGAAAAGCAAAACGGTTAACTTTAGCCACCAGTAACCAGGCTAACAACAATGCGAAGGGGATAGCTATTAACGCGCAACTCAGGGCAATAAAACAATACTGGGCAAACAGCGATAGTTTAATACTCAATTGCCCCACACCTGCAGTGCGCAGCAGCAATAGTTGTGGAGTAATATCCAGCATAAGCAAACTTATCGACACAAAAAATGACAGCGCCGCCACCAACATGGTCACGATGTTAAGCGTATCAGTGGTGGCAAAAGTCCGGGAAAACACCACCATCGACTGCTCAATGAGACGCTCGCGAGCAACGACTCGCGCATCCGGCGCCACCTCCTCTAACCATTGTTTAAGACTATCGAGCTCAGCACTTGCGGCCATTACGGCGTATGCCCCCACCCCATCGTAGTTTTGCTTTAAGGTTATATCTGGCACCAGTATTTGTGCATAGGGGTTACCATAATCGGGGTAAATGCCCACCACTGTCGCGCTGGTCAGGGTGTCATTAAGGGGCAACTCAAGCCTGTCGCCGAGTCCGATGGCTTGGCGGTATGCCAGTTGCTGATTAATAAACACGCCGTCACCGGCGTAAAACAACGACCAGGCATCCGGGGAATGCTTATCTGACATCAGATGGCGCTGGAATCGCGACGCTTTTGGAAAACTGCGCAGCTCAACAGTCTGGTTAGCAAAGCGCACATCCTTCGCGTAGCGGGCTAGTAATACAACGGGCGCATCATCGCGCCCGGATAAGTCGCCAGCCTCATTTGTATTGACATAAAACGGCGCAAATAAACGCTGTTCAAGCCAACTTTGCGTCGCAGTACGAAAACTGTCAACCATGACATTCATACCAATATTGGCTGCCAACGCAATAAAAAATGCACAGGCCGCCAGTTTGGTTCGCCGTGACAGTGCAATGGCATTATGTGCGCTCCAATGCAGTACTGCCCGTTTGCCGGGTACAATACTGGCCAACCAACGCAGCATAACCGGCATCAGCATAATCACGCTGATACAGCCTATCACCAGCACCAGACCAATATACAGCAGCGCGGCCAGCTGACTATCGAGCCATCTGATCCCAACAACCATCGCCACCACGGCGCCCAGCAGCAACAACCAGCGCGCTGGCCGGTTGTAACCTCGCTGCGTCGCGACCGACCCATTGCGCAACGAGAGCCGCTGCTTAATACGCTGAAATGCGACCACGGCTATTGCGCCCACCGCTGCGAGAGACAACATGCTGCTGTGCAATAGCAAGGTCGCGAGGGAGAGCTGCGGGTCGTTGAAAGCGCTGTCAAATAGTAACTGATACATGGCACTTAAAGCAGGCGTCAGCCTGGTGGTTAAGGCCGCACCTGTCACAGCCCCTGACGCCGCGCCCAATAACGCAAGTAACAGCATTTCAAACACTAATACCATTAACAGCGTCGACTGATGAATACCTAATTGTCGAAGCTTGACCAGCGTGGGAATGCGCGCTGCCAGCAATAAATTCAGCGCATTAAAAATAATAAATACGCTAACCAACAGCATTAAGGTACCCATCGCCCAGAGATTAAGTCTGAAGCTGTCACTTAAATTAGAGCCATTGGAGCGCTGATCAACCGGCGCGATCTGCAGATGAGCAGGCAGCGCATTAATCAGCTGTTGGCGGGTGCCAGGCGTTAATTTCCGGACCACCGCCAGACCACTCAGAGGGTGCGAGACTGGTGTCACCTCGCCCTGATAATATTCATTGATATCCTGCAGATCAGGCGCGCCGGAAAAGCCCACGGCGTCATCTTGCTGCGCAGATGGGCGTTGAGCTGCGTTGTCATCAGGTAAATGGCTCATTAAGGCCAGTGTGTCCAGGGCCACATCGCCGGATGACGACTGCACATAAGCCACCAGATAATCCATGCCGAGTTGTCGCAACCTGGCATAGTCAGCTTGCGTCAGTGGCGTGTCAGAATCAATAGCACTAACCTGTTCATGCACCGTAACGGGCCCAACGGATAAAGTGTTCAACTGCTCGCCGGCACCATGATTAATTAACGTCACGGCGGTCAGCCCGGCACAGGCAATAAATATAGCCACGATGATAAGCAGCGGTTCCCAGAGTCGCTGGCGGTAGGTGGCAAACTGCACAGCCAGCGCAAGTTTAATAGCACGCCAGAAAGCCGACGAATGCCTACGCTGCACAGAGCTTTCCATGATGCAGAGCGTACTGCTGCCGGGCACGACACGCCACGTCACTGCTGTGTGTCACCACCACCAGAGTGATTTTCTGTGCGTGACAATAGTTAAATAATAAGTCACTGACCACATCACTGGTCTGCTCATCCAAATTTCCGGTGGGTTCATCGGCCAGCACCACAGCCGGACAATGATTCAGCGCCCGCGCGATCGCCACCCGCTGTTGCTCTCCGCCTGACAACTGCCCCACTGGCGCCTGACTGAATGCCGAAAGACCCAACTGAGCGAGCAACTGTTGTTGCCGCTCGGCGCTGTAGTTACCTTTTAAACGGGCAGTAAAGGCGACATTGTCCCACACATTAAAGCACTCAAGCAGGTTGTAGTTTTGAAAAATAACACCAAGGTTGTTCTTGCGAAAATCATCCGCCGCACTGGCGCTTAGACCGTCCAGTTGCTGGTTGGCGATAACAATGCTACCGCTATCGCAAACTTCAAATCCTGCCAGCAAGGCCAGCAACGTCGACTTCCCGCACCCGGAAGCGCCCTGAATGCTGAGCGAAATTCCGGATGGGGCATGCAGCTCTAAATCGCTGATGATGGCGCTGGTAGCGCCGGGATAGCGTTTGGTTAACTGTTGCACCGATAACATAAATTCACTGCCGGTAAGGAAACGGTTTGTTATTCGAACCTGAATAACGGATACCACCATTACGACAGTATAGGAATAACGGTTTAAAACCAAGCCGCGCACAGCCTTAACACAACCGGCCGGGCAGCTCGAGCCTCGCGTGGCATATAATTTGCCTTTATTTTTTGAATCAGTCGCAGAGTCCGCGGGACGCCCCGCCAGGCACGAAGTTAACCTTGCAAATGTGCAAAGAGAGTGCAAATGATCGTTTATTCCTCCCTAAATTGGGTCTTACCTCGCGTTGGCAATCAATTTTGCGCTTGGTTTTGGTGTCTTTTAGTCGGGACTATATTCCTGGGGCAGGTGCCTGCCGCTTTTGCGCAGCGCCAGCACGTGGATTTTACCCAGGCTCAGGCTTACGATGTGCTTTATGATAAATGCGAAGGCTGTCATAACGATTATATCTTTGACGGCAACTGGTCTATCGAAGACATTGATATCAGTGATATTTCGCACGGCAAGCATCAGCCCCGCTGGGAATCCATTCTAAAAGCAATTGAAATGGGCGATATGCCGCCAGCCGATAAAAAACAACTCACCCGACAGGAAAAAGTCTCGTTAATTCAATGGTTAGAGGGCTCCTTAGATACCTACAGCGAACAGAACCCCAACCCGGGCCGCGCCACGCTGCGCCGGCTGAACCGCAGAGAGTATGCCAACTCGGTCAGCGCACTGCTGGCTCTGGATGTAGATATTAGTGCGTCATTACCCGGCGATGATTCGGGCTACGGTTTCGACAATAATGCTGATGTATTGGGCGTCTCCACAACGTTACTGGAGCGCTACCTGTTTGTTGCCGCAAAAGTCAGCCGTCTGGCCACCGGATTGGCAGGTGATACCGCCAGCAAAGTCAGTTACCTTATCCCCAAAGATGGCGCGGTCAAAAACAGCGGTATACCATCGTTTGATCTGCGCATGAGTGACCAACTGCCACTGGACTCCAGAGGCGGTGGCAGCTTCAGGTTTTACGCACCGGTAAGCGGTGTTTATGAAATTGCCGGCTTTATTAATGCCAACACCAATAACGAAGTCGACCGGTTAGACATTCACCGCTACAGTTATAAAGTAACCCTGCCCGCTGGCAGTCATCATATTGGTATGGCTTTTCGTAAAGAACTGGCCCTGCAAGAACATGTACCAAAAGTCCGTCAGGGTACCAGCTATGTGGTGCTACCCGACCGCGCGCCAGACGAACTCACCCTGGACTTTATTGTTGATGGCGCGCGCGTTCATTCGACAACCGTGCCCTCCTACCATATGTCAGAGCGGTTTTCTCAAGCTGCCTTTTTACGCGACGTGCTCGAAATCGAGGTCATTGGCCCCTTGCAACACGCCACTGACCAAGCTGATCCAGCCGCGGGTTATGCGTTAAACCAAACCCCCAGTATGCGTAAAATCTTTGTTTGCGCACCTGCCAGCGAGCCACAAAACTCAATAGCGGAAGTTGACTGCGCCAGGGATATTATTGCCAGGTTGTCCGCCCACGCCTATCGCAGACCTGCCAATGAAGCCGATATTCAACCGTTACTCAATGTATTTAAGACGGTAAGAAAGGATCTCGATTTTACCGCCAGTATCGCCAAAACGATTCAGGCACTGCTCGTATCACCGGGCTTTTTATACCTGCAGGAGCCCACGCCAGAGCACATTGCCGCGGGCACCGTTTATAAAATTAATGATTTTGAGTTTGCTGCCCGACTTGCCCTGTTCCTGTGGAGCAGCCTGCCAGATCAGGTACTGACAGATTTAGCCGCAAACGGCACGCTCAGAGAGCCGGATATCCTGCGCCAGCAAATCAAGCGCATGCTGGCATCTGATAAAGCCAGTGCCCTGACAGAGAATTTTGCCGGCCAATGGCTGTATTTACGCAACCTGCCCTATCATTTTCCGGACGTATTTGCGTTTCCACAATTTAATGTACCGCTCAAACAGTCGATACGGCGCGAAACTGAACTGTTTTTTACGCGCATAGTAAAAGATAACCAGCCAATCTTTGACTTTCTTAATGCAGACTACAGCTATCTGAACGAGCGCCTGGCCAGTCATTATGGTATTGAAGGTGTTAGAGGCCATGCGTTTCGTAAAGTAAACTTAGCGGAACACACCCAACGGGGCGGCTTGTTAGGTCAGGCAAGTATCTTAACCCTGACGTCTAACCCCAATCACACCTCGCCGGTCAAACGGGGCAAATGGATACTGGATAACCTGTTAGCCGCCAGCCCTCCACCACCTCCACCCGACGTACCGGCGTTAGTGGCTGAACACGATGGCATGGCCCTGTCTGCCAGAGAGCAATTAAAGCGCCACCGGGCCGATCCGGTCTGTGCAGCATGCCATGTTCGCATGGACCCCCTCGGCCTGGCACTGGAAAAGTACGATGCCGTTGGCGCTTTCAGAACAACCTACGCCAATCAACCCATCGACGTCACCGCGCAAATGCCAGATGGCACCCACTTTGAAGGGTTACAAGGCTTACACACAGTGTTATGGAATAAACGGGAACGCTTTACCGAAGCTTTTATTGAGCGATTACTGACCTACGCCCTTGGCAGAGGGCTGGAAGCCTACGATCAGCCCACCATCCGCAAGATTGCCAGGCAGGCTGGTAGCGAAAATTATCGCATGCACAGTATTATCGAGGCGGTAGTAACCAGCCTTCCTTTTAATTTTAAAAAAGCACCAGAGGCGCATGATGACACACAACAGATCGCCGAAACACGCTAGCACTGGTTTATCGAGGCGCACCTTTTTACGTGGTCTGGGCGTAACCGTTGCATTGCCTGTCATGGAGTCTTTAGTACCCGTTGCAGCAGCCGCATCGGCACAAGAGCGCCCCAAGCGCATGACCGTCTTCTATTCGCCCAATGGTGTTCGCATGCAACGCTATACACCAACCGTGGTGGGCAAAAATTACGAGATGACCGAGATTTTAAAGCCCCTGGCTAAGGTGCGTGACAAGTTTTCGGTAATATCGGGCCTGGCGCACTATCAGGCCAGTGCCTTTGGCGCGCCGCCAGCCGGTCATGGTCGCAGTTGCCCGGCATTTTTAACCGGCGCCCACGCCAAAGCAACCGAAGGCGCCGATATATATTGCGGCATTTCAGCCGATCAGGTTGCCGCCAGCTATTTTGCTAAAGACACTCAGCTGGCCTCGCTGGAGCTAGGCATTGAACCCCCCAGTTTACTTGGCAGTTGTGATATTAATTACAGCTGTACCTATACCAATACTATTTCCTGGAAGAGCCCAACCCAGGCGTTACCGGCCATGGTGACGCCCAGTGACGTGTTTGAACACCTGTTTGGCGATGGCAATAAAATCGACGAAAAAACCCGCCAAATGCGCCTGGCGCATAAAGGCAGCATTCTCGACTTTATTAATGACGAAGCCAACCGGCTTAACCGCCGGTTGGGCAGCAACGATCGCCACAAAATGGACCAGTTTCTCGAATCCATTCGCGATGTAGAGCGGCGTATTGCCAAAGCACAGGAAACCTCAATAGAAATGAATCTGGATGACTTGTCGGTGCCGGCGAACATTCCTGCCGATTACGAGGAACACGTCAAAATTATGCTGGATTTACAAATGTTGGCTTTGCAGACCGACATGACCCGCGTTAGCACCTTTATGCTGGGACGCGAGTTAAGCAATCACGCCTATACTAATTTGGGTATTCCTGACGGCCATCACGCGTTGAGTCATCATGCCAATGTACCGGTGAAAATCGATAAGCTGGTGCGCATTAATGCGTATCACATGCAGTTATTCGCCGACTATCTGGAAAAAATGGCCAGCATACCCGATGGCGAGTCCACCTTACTCGACAATACATTTGTTATTCGCGGTGCCTGTATTGGCGAGTCTAATGAGCATGACCATATGGACTTACCCATTATCCTGGCCGGCGGCGGCCTGCAAGGAGGGCGGCATATCGCTGCCCAAAAACATACCCCTATGTGTAATCTGCTGCTGACGGTATTGCAGCAAATGGGCGTGCCGGTAAACAGCTTTGGTGACAGTTCAGAACCGCTCGCCGGTTTAGTGTCGTGAGGTCTTGATGGTAATTATGAGCAGAACAATACAACGGGTGTTCAAAGCAGCAAACAACAAAAGATACCTCGCATCAGCCATACTGACTGTCATGGTGCTCAATGGCGTGGCCTGTACCAGTGAGTCGCCGCCGGTGTCGGTAGCACCTGAATTAACCAGCCTCAGGCACGATGAGTTAGTGTTACAAACGAAACACGCTATGTTAAATTTAGACGTTGCCCTGGTTGATAAGTTAAGCAGCATGATTGATGTAAACCGGCCGCTGCCGGATCGCTCGACCTTGCTTGCCTGGGCCATTGAAACCCAGACCCCGGACTTGGTTAATCTATTACTGAACAAAGGCGCAGCGGTGCATATTGCCAACAGCAACCGCTTTAGCCCGATGATCCAGGCGTGCCGATACGGTAACCCGGCCATTATTAACGCGTTGCTCGATCGCGGGGGCGATCCCAATCGCGCCATTGAGGATGGCACCAGCGCTTTGCACCTGTGTGCTGGCTCAGCGCCGGTTGATATTCTGGCCCGAATGGTACGGGATGGCGCCAATATCAATAACGCAAACAGTGCAGGGCAAACTCCGTTAATGTGGGCTGCGAATGCTGGTAGGGTAGATAACTTACACTACCTGGTTGATGCCGGCGCCGACATTAATCAGCAAACCAATCAAGGCTACAGCCCGCTGTTTTTTGCGATAAAAAGCCAACAACTGGATGTCGTTAAAGCGGCAATATCACGCGGTGCCGATGTACTTGCAACGGCAAAAGACGGCACAACCGCCACCCAACTGGCTGTCTATACCCACAACTATGACTTTTTAACCTGGTATGCACGGGAACTCAAAAGCCTGCTCGCCCCTGACGCCATTGCCACTATCCTGAGTGACTTTGACCGCGAGGGATACCAGCTACTGCACGCTGCCGTTCGGGCCAACCAGGCTGAACTGGTGTCGGCATTGCTGGCATTAGGCGCTGACCCCAGACAAGTAAGCGAAGCTTCAACCCTGACATGGCGCTATGAGGCGAACTTTAAAACCCAAAGCTATGTCCCGCCGCGGCTGACGCCCATCGAAATAGCCGAACAAAATGACTTGCCGACGATTGTCTCGCTGCTGCGTGAACAGGCAAAGAGTTGAGCGCACTACTAGCGCTCAAACACTTAGGTATTCGCGGCATCACAGGTATTAGCCCCCCCCCAGTCTTAAACGGGGGGCTTAAAGCGCACCGGACTTTTGTTAGCCGGCATTGCACAACGTGAACACAGCCCTTCGCCAATAACCAAATCATTGTTCATACGCTGGTTAAAGTAAGCAAACAATCAAATAAATTAATTTACAGCAGAACATAGCACTATACACTGAGCCCGATAATAGTGATTGCAACCAACCATTACCAGCATGCGACGTCCTTGGCAGATCTTTACCGTCGGTTCAATGCGAAAAGATCTGGCTGCAACATTGTTGGTCAAAAGTATCGCAGGCATACGTGTGCTTTATCAGTAAGTATTTTAAAAGGTAGATCTCGTGATAGAAACGTGGAGATGGTTCGGACCAGACGACGCTATAACCCTGAAGAAAATCAAACAGGCCGGCGCAACCGGGATTGTGACATCATTGCATGAAGTGGCAACCGGCGATGTGTGGCACAAAGAAGATATCATAGCGCGTAAGCAGTTGATTGAATCAGAAGGGCTAACGTGGGAGGTTATCGAGAGTATACCTGTGCACAACGATATAAAAACCCGCACCGGTAACTACCAGCAGCTCATCGAAAACTACAAAACATCGGTAAAAAACGCCGCTGAATGCGGTGTGTATACTATCTGTTATAACTTTATGCCGGTGGTTGACTGGACCCGCACCAATTTAATGTATCAACTGCCCAACCAAAGCCACGCATTGCGTTTTGAAATGACCGACTTTGCGGCCTACGACATTTTTATTCTGCAGCGCGATGGCGCCCGTGAGTCTTACTCTCCTGAAGTGGTAAAAAAGGCCGAAAACAAATTTGCCGGGTTATCTGACGCAGCCCGTTTAGAGCTTGAAAAGAATATTATTGCCGGATTACCCGGCGGCGAAGGCTCATATACCCGCGACACAATTCGCGGGGCCATCGAACAATTTATTGCTCTGGGCACCGAGGGTTTCAGAGAAAACTTACGCAAGTTTTTACAGGCAGTGATCCCGGTTGCAGAGTCAGTCGGCGCCAGAATGTGTATACACCCTGACGATCCACCGTTTTCGTTATTTGGCTTACCGCGGGTTGTATCAACTGCCGAAGATGCCCGCAAAGTGCTGGATGCCTGTCCCAGTGTAGCCAATGGCCTCACCATGTGCGCCGGCAGTTTTGGTGCCCGGGGTGACAACGATTTGGTCGCCATGGTAAAAGAATTTGCCGAGCGCGTGTATTTTGTGCACCTGCGCAATGTGACCAGAGAGGCTGACGGCTCTTTTTACGAAGCCGACCACCTCGGCGGTGACAACGATATGGTAGGCATTGTACAGGCACTGTTGAGCGAAGAAGCACGGCGCACGTCAAAGGGCGAAACGTCAATACTTGGTAATATTCCCATGCGCCCGGACCACGGACATTTACTCGAAGATGAACTCAATCAGCCCGGCGTAAAACCTGGTTATGGCTATATGGGCCGAATGAAGGGCCTGGCAGAATTACGCGGGGTTATTCATGCAGTGAGTTCATTTATGCGTGCAAGTTAGCACTGTTTAACATCGACACTTCTAAGCGTTAGCAGTATTAACAGTGCCTGAAGCCAGTCATCGCTGTTACAGGATGATGACTAGCGCATCCCGGCACCGAGCGGTTGAGTCGGTCATAGCGTGGCTATGGGATCTACGCCATGCGCCGCTGCACCGCATGGCGCTGCGCTGGAATAGCAAGTAAATCATAAACATTGCAACGCGCGGCACTAAACAGACGGCAATTCATCGGGAACGAGTTAAAAAACCACAAAGTATCAGGGTTTTGTCAGGTTGGAATTGATTCGATAGAAAGACTGTATATATAGATGGTGCGTCTACCCTGACTCGAACAGGGGACCTCTACCATGTCAAGGTAGCGCTCTAACCAACTGAGCTATAGACGCATATTGTGCATCGGTGGTCACCGAATGGCGCGTATAATAGCGATGCCACGGGCGCTGTGCAAGTATAAATTTCGCTATTTGTTTTTAATTGCTTGTTGTTTAATCAGCCGCACTCCTACCCCCGCTCTGCTAAGACGCTTTGCATAAAAAGGGTAATGGTTGAATAACCTCTGCAATGCTGCCTCTACGGACAATATCAATAAAACACTCTCCCAGTCGGTTCGACTCGCTGATTACCCTTTGCCAGTATTTAATCCGGGTGGAAGCATCCATGGTTTCAAAGTCTTTGCGATCCGGAATTTTGCCATAAGGTAAGGATGCAACAAACTCATCTGAGGGCACCAGCATCACCACATTATCAAAACTGGCTGCATGAGGTATTCGGCGTTTGAGTCGTTTATCAAACCAGCCGGGAATAGCCTGGGGATAAAAGTGCGGATACAGAACCAAGCCGTTATCCGGCCCAAAGGATAAATCAAAATGGTAATCGATAATGCCGCCATCGCGGTACATGCCGGCAGGTGCTGCCACCATGCGCTCAACGCCGGTAAGCACCAACGGAATAGAACCTGATGCCAGTAGTGCATCCTTAACGTTGTTGTAACCCAGCGCTATAAATTCGGTGGGTAGCCGGTATGGGTCGGTGATAGACAGGCAACTATCAGGCGCTGAAAACACGCTGCGGGTGTAGAGTTTTTGCAATAAACGCCGATCCATCGCATTCGCAGCAGCACTCAGGCCAAGCCCCGCTAATTGCCGGTACTTACCATAGTGCCGCATCAGCCCATGACAACGCGCCGCAATAACGTGTAACTTCACCCGCTTATTGGTTAACACATCCATTACCCCTTCCTGGCCCATAACGTTGTCAATGAGATCGCGGGCCTTTTCAGTGATTTCTTCGGCACTCGGTTTAGCAGAATAGACTGTTTGGGAATAGGTATCCGCCAGGCGGTTTATTGCTGCCGCAGGATCCTGCTGCACAAAACAGGCAGCCCTGAAGGCGCCGGCAGAGGAGCCAATCACATTCAGCGGTTTGGTTGAGGTAGCAAAAAATTCGGGAAACAGTACGCGATCGATACCCGCCAGCACAAACCATTTGGGTCCGCCTGATGCGCCCAGTATGTGTGAAAACAAACCGGGACTTAAGCCCTCTTGCTCAATCCGTCGCATTGCCGACGGCCCGGCATAAATATCTAGCGGCATTCCCAAAATGTGTAAACCTGTTAAATTATTCGTTTTATTTTGGTATTAATCCTATCCTAACAGTCAGTAGAGGTAAATAATCCTGTAGTACAGGTTAAGTGATTCACTAACGATGCAAATTTCTTTTTAAAAAGTCTGGATTGTTACTATGATTTATGCACACCCACCCACTGCGCACATTATATACAGTTTTAAAAAGCTATATTTTTCAGTATATTACTAACTACACCATAACTACTCAACAAAGTTATCCACAGATATAGTGGATAACCCACAGGCGAAAAATTTACGCTGTGCGCAACGTGTTGTTAACTGATAAAGTAACCCCGGATAATCAATAAACAAGCAACTATGCCTGCCATTTTAAAGAGTAAAATTACTACCCATCCTCCTTCCGATTCAAAGGCGGTTATGCGTCTCATCGCACCGGCAACGGGTGACATTACGCCCCTTCATACCTTAACGCATCCATTGTGTTGTAACGGCTTACTCGGTGATGGTGTTGCCATAATAATGAACAGGGGAGACGTACTTGCGCCCCTCGATTGCGTAGTAGAAAAAGTTGATGTGGCAAAGGCACAGTTGAGACTGGTTAGCACCAAAGGCCTTAAAATACTGCTCCAGCTTGGTGAGCCCGGCGCCATTGTGCTGGGAGAGAGACTTCGGTTTAATGTTAAAGTGGGTCAGCGATGCCAGGCGGGAACGATTGTCGCCCATTGCGATCCGCTGTGGATAAAACTGAATGGCGGCGTTCCGGCGTGCATTATTACCTTGCTGAACACCGGCAAACTGAGCGCCCTGCAGATTATACCGGGCAGCTCAGTCAGAGCGGGTGAAGCAGGGTTTCTTACGCTCTTCGCCTAGCGGCTGGTGCGTAACAAACCTAGTTTGCTGACTTTACCAGCTAAGGGTGTTTTAGCCTTTGTTCAAAGTATGTGTCAGCGTAATCGGTGCATTGATGACTTTGGATATCGGACAGTTTTCCTTGGCATCGTTGGCAATGGCAACAAAATCATCCGGGTCGATATTATCGACAATCGCATCGAGCACTAAATCTGATTTAGTAATCTTAAAGCCATCGCCGTCTTTATCCAGCGTAACATGCGCCTCAACTGATAATTCGCCATGCTCGTAACCGGCTTCGGCCAGGCCAAACGATAAAGCCATAGCAAAACAACTGGCGTGTGAACTCCCTAACAGTTCTTCTGGATTGGTACCGGCCTTGTCTTCGAATCGAGTATTAAAACCATACGGCTGATTGGCCAGCGCGCCGCTCTGCGTGCTTACTTTGCCCTGCCCTTTTTTGCCTAGTGGTTTGTAGTGAGCTGATGCTGTTTTTACAATGCTCATTGATTCCTCCGCGTTAACAGTAAATGCTAATACCAATGTCAGCGCCATCTGACGCCTTTCCACACTGGACTGAAAGCTAACTTAAACATTGTCTAAGAAAACTTGTAACATACTTACCTGTGCACAGGTCATGCCGGTTCGCAAAAGCGCGCTAAAGCCCTTGCCACATATGAACTCACAATGGTCTACCACAATTAAATAGATAAAAAAACTGCACCGGACTGTGTCATAATTACTGCAACTGATAAAAATTTTCATAGTAAGCGCGCATCATTTACAAGCGCTATTAAGGCAAGCTAGACTTGCCGCAAATTAAGTACAATATAAGGCGGCTGCATGACTGTAGTGATGTACGGTATTGCCAACTGCGATACCATTAAAAAAGCAAAAAACTGGCTAACGGAGCATGACATAGATTTTACCTTTCATGATTACCGTAAACAGGGCGTCCCCGCGGATGTATTGTCTCAGGCCATCGCCAACCTTGGCTGGGAAAACCTGGTTAATAAACGCGGCACGACGTACCGCAAACTAACCGATAGCCAAAAGGAATCTTTGTCGGCCGCCACGGCACTGGCGTTACTGCAAGAGCATCCGGCGATGATTAAACGCCCGTTACTGGCCGTTAAGGACGACTTTCATCTGGGTTTTAATACGGTGCAGTATGCAGAGGTATTTGACCTATGACCGACGTACTGGCGCTTGCCAAAGAACTGATTAATCGTCGTTCTGTGACGCCCGAAGACGCGGGGTGTCAGGATTTTATGAAAGACTGGCTGGCGGCCAGCGGCTTTAACAACGAAACCCTGGTTTTTGAAGATACCACCAACCTGTGGTCGCGGCGCGGCACACAAGGGCCGGTTTTTTGTTTTGCCGGGCATACCGATGTGGTGCCATCAGGGCCAGAAGACGCCTGGCAAACACCGCCCTTTGTGGCCACCGAAAAAGACGGCAACTTACACGGCCGTGGTGCAGCGGATATGAAAGGCAGTCTGGCCGCCATGATGGCCGCTACCCGTCAGTTTGTCGCCGACTACCCCGACCATCATGGCAGTATTGCGTATTTAATTACCAGCGACGAAGAAGGCCCGTTTATTAACGGTACTACCCGGGTCATTGATACATTAGAAGCGCGTAACGAAAAAATCACCTGGTGCGTGGTGGGCGAACCCTCCAGTACCGAGGTAGTGGGAGATGTGGTCAAAAACGGGCGACGCGGCTCCCTTACCGGCGATCTGGTGGTGAAGGGTATTCAGGGCCATGTTGCCTATCCTCATTTAGCCCGCAACCCGGTGCATCAGGCAGCCCCTGCTCTGGATGAGCTTGCCAGCGCTCACTGGGATAACGGCAACGAGTTTTTTCCGCCCACCAGCTTTCAGATCTCCAATATTCACGGCGGCACGGGTGCCGGTAACGTGATCCCTGGCGAGCTTCATGTGTGTTTTAATTTTCGCTTTTCGACTGAGGTCACCGATCAGCAACTGATAGCGAAAGTAGAAGATATTCTTACCCGGCATAATCTTGAATACACCATCAAGTGGACCTTTAATGGTCAGCCCTTCTTAACCGACAGTGGCGATTTACTCACTGCTACACAAAAAGCCATTTACACTGAAATGGACTTTGAAACCTGCTTGTCCACCGCCGGCGGCACATCGGACGGCCGCTTTATTGCCCCAACCGGTGCGCAAGTGGTTGAACTTGGTCCGGTCAATGCAACCATCCACAAAATTGATGAACATGTACGTATTAACGACCTTTATCATTTAGAGCGCATTTATTATCGCCTGCTGGAGAACCTGCTGACATGAATCTACGCTCAGCCTGGCTTGGCAATGATGAATCGGCACTGGTCAACATAAACCAGACACACCGACTGCTGCCGGCAGTTGCCGACGCATTCAGCGCCATGCAGCAGGCCGCGTTGGAAATGGGTCAGGATATCCAGATCGCCAGCAGCTATCGCAGCTTTGAGCGTCAGTTATCTATTTGGAACCGCAAATGGCACGGTGAGCTGCCGCTTTATGATCATGACGGAAACACGCTTGATACCGCCGCATTGAGTGATACCGACAAAGTCTATGCAATCCTCATCTGGTCGGCACTTCCGGGGGGCAGCCGTCATCACTGGGGCACCGATCTGGATGTCTACGATCGCGCCTCGGTACAAGCCTGTGGTGGCCGGTTCGACATGGTCGATAGTGAGTATCGTCAGGGTGGCCCCTGCTATGCTCTGGCCCAATGGATGGCACAGCACCTTGAAGCGTTTGGTTTTTACCGTCCGTTTCTCACCGACAAAGGCGGCGTAGCCACCGAACTCTGGCACCTGTCACATGCCAGCAGTGCCGAACCCTTCGAAGCTGTTCGCAGTCAACAGGCGCTCCATGCTCATTTGCGCAATGCGCCAATAGAGGGAAAAGCGACTATACTGCGCTTACTGGATGAACTTTATCCGCGTTTTGTGTTAAATGAGGGGGTTGTCGAACAATGAGTACATGGGCGGTTATCGGCATTATAGCCATTGTGCTGGGCGTTATTGTTAGTAACATTATGCTGTTAAAATACAGTGCCAAATTTAAAATGCCCAAAACCTACACGCCACCCAGTGCGTCGCGTTCTGAGGCTGAGCCGGAGGTTGAGGTTAAGCCTGAGGCGGAAAATGACGATGAAAACTCCCCCCGCTCAACCACAGCAGCAAAAACAAACGTGGAACACGGCAGTGACGCAAAGCCCGATAAGCGTTGAGTCACGCCGGGTCAGTTACTCAACGGTGACCGCTGTGCCGCTAATGCTGACCATTAGCATGCTGTTCTTGTCGCCCAGGATCTCATAATCCAAATCGATCCCTACCACGGCATTCGCACCCATGCCCAGCGCTTCCTGCTCTAATTCGCGAAACGCAATTTGCCGTGCTTTGGTTAACTCATCTTCGTATGAGCCAGAACGACCGCCAACAATGTCCCGAATAGAGGCAAATAAGTCTTTAAACAAATTGGCGCCCATAATTGCTTCGCCAATAACAATTCCGTGATAGGCACTAATCGATTTGCCTTCGATGGTTGGGGTGGTGGTTAAAATCATAACGTTTCCTCAAAAATTACCCGTTGTAGTTGCGCCAGTTGGTGCTGGCTTGTCTCTTTAGCATACCGTACTGGTGGCAGTTTACCCCACACAGGCGCAGGCCACGCTGCATCGTCATGAAAGCGCACCACGTGATGAATATGCAGTTGCGACACCACATTTCCCAGCGCCGCGATATTCATTTTTTGGCCTTTGTATAATGCCATCATAACGCTTGCCACATGACGACTCTCACGACAGTATTGCTGATAGTCTGCGTCATCCAGATCAGTCAGCTCTACTGCTTGGGATCTGCGTGGTACTAAAATGAGCCAGGGATACTGGCTGTCATTCATCAACAATACCCGACAAAGGGGTAAATCACCAACATGCAGCGTGTCTGCCGCTAATACAGGGTCAAGCTCAAACATCCAATGTCTCCAGAGTGGTTGGTACAACCGTCAGCAAGGCCCGCTGTCCCAGCGCGACTTTCGCGTTGGGAAAGACGATAGCTTCGCCATCCTGCTGCGCAACATATTCTGCGCCGGGCTCAGACGCCAGTAGCGTTCCTTGCTTAAAATCGGTAAAGTTGGGGGCATCGTCGCTAAAATGCAACGCAAAATCTTTATGCTGGCGGTTAATCACCTGATTTACTTTGTATACTAACAGTTCACTCATAGTTGCTGCAGGCGCATAATCAGTTTCACTGACCAGTGCGGTTAACGACGCTCTGGCCGCCGCAAAGCTGCGCATATCGTTCTCGCCAAACGGCCTGACCTTGCCCAGCTCAACGGTAAAGCCCCGCGCCTTAAACTGAGCCGAAGAGAAATAACTGAACGTGGTGGTCGGTGCCGAAGACAATAAAAAAGTGTCCACGCCACACGCCGCCAAAAAGCCAAACTGTTTGGCGCTTGGCAGGCGGCCATCGCCCAAATACGGCATGACCACAAATTTGTCATTTTTAGAGTCACGGATCGCGGTGTGTAAATCGTAATGGAGCCGCTCTTCGCCCCCCACCGCCTTAGCAAAAAACTGTGCCACGGTGTCTTCGAGTAATTTAGCGCGCTGACGTTCAGGTGACGAGCCGTTTTGATGAGCACCACTAAATAAACGGTTCATATTTTCTTCAATAAACCGCTCGCCTGCGTTCATTGCAGGTAAATTACCGAATATCATTAATATCTTGTGCTGTACGATAATTGTTCCCTCGACAATCGCATCGAGCATATCTGAGCAGATCTCAATAGGCGCAGTTTCATTACCATGAACACCGCAAGACAACACAATGAACTTGCCAGCCTGAGAGGCAGGTGTGACCTCCACAATACCCGGTGCAAGAATATCAATGGTGGTGTGATTGGGTAATGTTAGGCTTGCCTGATTGGCGAATGTTTCCGGCTGGAAACGTGATAAATGCAGAAACTGGCCGTTTGCCAGAAAAGATGAATCCATAGGTAATACATTACTGGTTCTGGATGGTAGGCACAGTTTACCCTGTTAACCGCGTGCCGAAAAGGCACTTACCAAACTGTTATCTAACCAGCGTAAAAAGACAATGACTGTGGCTTGTATACACACAAACTAACCGGCTAAGCAGGCGATATGTAGCCCGCTATGCAATTTTTTGTCTGGCAGGCGAACCGCCCACAATGATATCGCTTTGGGCTAATTGTATAAACTGGCGGTAAGGAATCGCTTTGGAAAACAAAAACCCCTGCCCTGTAGCAATGCCGATCTCGCGTAAAATATGCAGTTGCTCAATGGTTTCAATACCTTCGGCAATCACTTCACAGTGCTTGGCTGTACCAATTAACCTGGCTGCTTCAATGATCGCACGATTCACCGGATTGTCGGTTAATTCCATGACAAAGGTCTTGTCAATTTTCAACGCATCAATAGTGAGATCGCGAATGTAAGCAAGGTTTGAGTAGCCTTTACCAAAATCGTCGACGGAAATTTTGAGTCCCATCGCATGTAATTCAGCGAGTTGTTTTTTAACCATCAAAGAATTCGACAACGCCACATCTTCGGTCAGCTCCAACTCAATTCGGGACAACTCAATATTATACTGATGACTCAGCAACTGCAGGTTGGCCACTAATTGGGTATCATAAAGTTGGGTGGGAGAGATATTCACTGACAGAGCAAGATTGAGCCCTTCCATGTCAAAGCCCACTAACGCTCTGAATGCTGATTCCAGCGTCCAGTAGCCCAACTCATTCATCATGTTGTAGGACTCTGCAGCTTCGATGAGCGCTCCGGGAAAGAGCAAGCCATCGGTAGGATGGTTCCAGCGCAGCAAACATTCGGCGCCAATGACCTTCAATGAGTGCAAGTCTACCTTAGGTTGATAATACAGCTCGAGTTCATCGCGCACCAGCGCCCGGCGCAGATCCGCTTTAAGAGCCAGACTTCTGCCGGTTGCGGCACAGTCGTGCATGGTTAACTGAGAGTAATTCTGGTATTTGCTTTCTTTGGCTTGTTTGAGCGCAGCTTCGGCGCGTGAAACAAACAAGGTGAGATCAAATTGCCCCGTGGATAAACTCACAACACCAACATTAAAGTCAGCAATAAAGGCATGACCATCGTAATAAAGCGGCGACTTAAAATGCTCAACGATGTATTCGAACTGCTGTTGCAGAAGTACCTGCGAATGCACACCTGGCAGCACCACACCGAACACGTCACCACTAATGCGGCCAAATTCCATGTCATGCTTAAAAAGCTGTTGCAAGCGATTAGCAATCTCTAATAAAAACTGATCGCCAACTTCAATGCCAAAACTGGTTGTTACATCTGAAAAACGCACCACGTCAATCAGCATTAACGACAGCTGTTGATGCTGAGCGCCACAACTGGCTACCTTATCGATAAATGCGTACCGATTTGGAATTGTCGCCATCGAAAGGTGAGACTGCTGCATGACTTCATATACCTTAATAGGCCAGTAATGACACATAAATTACTCTGGCAGTATAAGACCATCGACGCTGTAAGTATGCAAGAAGATTGCTGTATCCTGCCCCATACCACCGTATTTTTTGGTGCTATAAAGAAGCTTTTTGTAGCAGCGAAATTGCACAACAACGCATCAAATAGCAAAAAAGCTGCGACACGCGCAGCTTTTTATAATGATGACGTAGCGTTTGACTCGTCGTCAGTTACTGCCTGAATTACTCTTTTACTACCGGGCACGCATTGAGCTTCCAAATCCGCTCGACATAATCTTTTATCGATCGATCTGAAGTAAACTTACCCATTTTAGCGGTGTTAATAATTGCCATTCTGGCCCAACGCTCTTTGTCTCTGTAGGCTTTATCAACCGCTTCCTGCGCTTCTGAGTAGGCTTCGTAGTCGGCCAATACCAGATATTGATCACCATGGTCCAACAAGCTTTGTTTGATGGATGCCAGGGCACCTGGTTTACCCGGCGTAAAGTAGTCGGTTTCAAGCCAGTCAAGCACGGCCTTAATTTCGGCGTTCTTGTAGTAGTAGTCATAAGGTTTATAACCTGATGCCTTGAGCGCTTTCACTTCATCGACGGTCAGACCGAAGATAAAGATATTCTCATCACCCACTTCTTCAGCAATCTCGATATTAGCGCCATCCAGAGTGCCAATGGTAACCGCACCATTTAAGGCAAGTTTCATATTACCGGTTCCCGATGCTTCTTTGCCGGCGGTACTGATTTGCTCAGACACATCGGCGGCAGGGATCATTTTTTCTGCCAGTGATACACGGTAATTGGGTAAAAATGCAACTTTAAGTTTCTGATTGACCCGCGCGTCATTGTTAATTTTATCGGCCACTTTATTGATGGCAAAAATGATATCTTTTGCCAGCTTGTAACCCGGCGCGGCTTTGGCACCAAAAATAAACACCCGCGGATGCATATCATAATCGGGGTTTTCGAGCAGGCGACGATACAATGCCATAATATATAGCAGCGCTAAATGCTGACGCTTGTATTCGTGAAGCCGTTTGATCTGAACATCAAAAATAGCATCGGTATCCACGTCAATACCCAGCGATTGTTTGATCTCTTCGGCCAGCACTTTTTTGTTTTGCAGCTTGACCTGCATAAACTGTTTTTGAAACGTTTTATTGGACGCGTATTTTTCGATACCCGCAAGCTTTTTAAGGTCGAGAGGCCAGTCATCGCCGACTTTACTATCGATCAGTTTCGATAGCGCCGGGTTACAGGTTTTTAACCAGCGTCTCGGCGTGATGCCATTGGTAACATTGGTGAGCTTGCCCGGCCACAGCTGGTCAAATTCCGGAAACAGATTCTCTTTCACCAGACGCGAATGTAGCTCAGCAACGCCGTTTACGGCATAAGAGCCGACCACCGACAAATGCCCCATGCGTACCATTTTTTCCGGGCCTTCTTCAATAATCGAAAGCCTGGCTTTTACGCTGTTATCACCCGGCCACTTTTTGTCGACCTCTTTCATAAAGCGATGGTTGATTTCGTAAATGATTTCCAAGTGTCGCGGCAGAATTTTTTCCAGCATTCTAGCCGGCCATCTTTCCAGCGCTTCAGGCAGTAATGTGTGGTTAGTGTAGGCAAACACTTTGGTACAGATCGCCCAGGCTTTATCCCAGTCAAGCTCAGCACGGTCCACCAAAATACGCATTAATTCGGGAATGGCAATGGCCGGATGGGTGTCATTAAGCTGAATAACCACTTGATCAACAAAACGGCTCCAGTCGTCGCCATGAGCGCGCTTGTAGCGACGAATAATGTCTTTGAGGGAACAGGCACAAAAGAAATATTGCTGGATTAAGCGAAGCTCTTTACCCGCTTCGGTTTCATCATTCGGGTACAGTACTTTCGAGATGGTTTCAGCTTGTACGTTCTCGACCTGCGCATCGACATAGCCGCCCGCGTTGAATACATCCCAGTTAAAGTAACCTGACGCTTTACTTTGCCATAAACGCAGAACGTTAACGGTTTTACCGCCATAACCCACTACCGGAATATCCCAGGGTATGCCTTTCACGATGTGGCCCGGATGCCATTCTTTTTGAATACGGCCATTCTCACCGTACTTGGTTTCGACATATCCATACAATGAAACTTCCTGAATCGACTCAGGACGGCAAATTTCCCATGGGTTGCCGTAGTCACGCCAACTGTCCGGCCGTTCTATTTGCGCACCGGCCTGAATTTCCTGACGGAATAAACCGTGCTCATAGTGAATACCGTAACCAATGGCCGGTAACTCCATTGTCGCCAGTGAATCAATAAAACAAGCAGCTAAGCGCCCTAGCCCGCCGTTACCCAACGCCATATCAGGCTCTTCTTCCAACACATCGCTAAGACTAATGCCAAGCTCATTCAGCGCAGCGTTAGCTACGTCGAATAAACCAAAGTTTTGCAGGTTATTCGACAACAAGCGCCCCATCAAAAATTCGGCCGAGAAATAGTGCACCGCGCGCGTATCGTTTAAATAGTGGGTTTTCTGGGTCTTGCGTAAGCCCTCTAACACTTGCTCTTGCATCGCCGCGCAAGTGGCTTTCCACCACGCGTGGTTGTTGGCTTTGTTTTCGTCAGTACCCAGCGTGCAGTGAAGGTGCTTAACTACCGCTGCTTTAAACTCGCTTTTGTTGATGGTCACACCGCGATCAACGTTGGTTTTCTTCGCGCTCATGTGTTGGTCTCACTATTGATAGGTTGAAAATAATAATAGCTGTAAATCACAGCAGTATCTGTAATTAAATTACAACTCAATAGTTAGAATATAACAGGGTTAACCAGATGTTTTTGTAAAATCTTTGTTAAAATAACAAAAAATCGACCCTTCGATTAATCACAAGGTCGATTTTTTACACAAAATTTACAAACATGAACAGAAATTGAAATTACTGAAGGCTTATTTAATGATTTTTGCCACTAATTGTTCAGCCTCTTTAATTAAAGCCTGTAAGTGACTTTCACCGTTAAAGCTTTCAGCATAAATTTTGTAGATTTGTTCAGTACCAGAAGGACGGGCTGCAAACCAACCATTGTCCGTTGACACTTTAACACCACCAATGGCGGCATTATTGCCTGGTGCATGGGTTTGCACATTGGTAATGGTTTCACCAGCCAGCGATTCACTGGTGACCACACTGGCGTCCATTGCCGACAATTTGGCTTTTTCTTCCAGCGATGCTGCTACGTCGACGCGCTGATAACACGGCGAACCAAACTGATTAGTCAGTTCGGCGTAATGCTGGCCCGGATCCTTGCCGGTCACGGCCAGTATTTCGGCCGCTAACAAACACATAATGAAGCCGTCTTTGTCAGTGGCCCAGGTCTCGCCATTACGTTGCAGAAAAATACCACCGGCACTTTCTTCACCGGCAAAACCAAGTGACCCGTCTGACAGACCATCAACAAACCACTTAAAGCCCACCGGCATTTCAGCCAGTTCCCGGCCCATATTAGTCACCACCCGGTCTATCATCGAGCTGGATACCAGGGTTTTACCCACTTTTAAACTGGCTGGCCATTCGGGGCGATTTTGATACAAATAATTGATCGCTACCGCCAGATAATGATTAGGGTTCATCAGGCCACTGCTCGGACAAACAATACCGTGGCGGTCAAAGTCCGGATCGTTGCCCCATGCCAGATCAAACTTATCTTTCAGCTCAATCAGCCCCGCCATGGCATAGGCAGAGGAACAGTCCATTCGGAGCTTGCCGTCTTTGTCACGACGCATAAAACCAAATTGCGGATCAACCTGGGGGTTCACGACGGTGATGTTTAAACCGTAGTGCTCGGCAATGTGCGCCCAATAGCCAATACCGGCCCCGCCCAGCGGGTCAGTACCCAGTTTAAGGCCAGCCTTAGCAATGGCCTGCATATCTACCACCTCGGCAAGGTCTTCGATATACGGCACCATAAAGTCGTCTTCGCGCACATACTCCGAAGCCATGGCGGCTTTAAGATCGATACGTTTAACTGCTTTATTTCCCTGAGCAATAAAATGGTTGGCTCGCTCCTGAATAATTTTTGTGACATCACCATCCGCCGGACCACCGTGGGGTGGATTGTATTTAAAACCGCCATCTGATGGTGGGTTATGTGACGGTGTAATCACAACGCCGTCTGCCAGTCCCTCAGTGCGGCCACGGTTGTAACGAATAATCGTGCGCGAAATAACCGGCGTTGGCGTGTACCCCATTGACGCATTATCGGCGCGCTGAATCACTACCTGTACATTATTGGCGCTGAGCACTTCAATGGCGGTAATCATGGCGGGTTCTGACAACGCGTGGGTATCTTTACCAATATATAAAGGGCCAGTAATGTCTTGTTCGGCGCGATACTCAGCCAACGCCTGACAAATTGCCGCAATGTGCATATCGTTAAAGGTGGTTTGTTGCGCAGTCCCGCGGTGGCCTGAAGTGCCAAAACTGACTGCCTGAGCAGCATCGGAGGGATCGGGTTGATAACTAAAATACTGACTTACCAGTTGGGCAACATTGATCAATTGATCCGGTGCAGCGGCCTTTCCAGCTTCCGGGTGTAACGCCATGAAAATATCCTTTTGTCCGTCGTTTTTAAACCTTTTAACTAAGATTCAAAGTTCTCAGTTACCGTATTCACTACCTTATCGCTATATCCAAGGATCTGCAAAACCTGCGACAACATGGCGAGTTTCTTGGCCGTATTGTTGTTGGTTACCACCCAGTAGCCACTGTCAGGAATGGCTTTCGGATTAGTACTGCTACCGGTATTAAGCAATGCCTCTTTACTGCTGGCAAAGTATTTGCGGTTTTTGCCTATGATGGTTTCAACCTGGCTGAAGTCCGTGGGATGTTGCAAATACACTTGTTGCAATATATATAAAAACTGATCAACACGCTTATCAAACTTTGCCAGCGCTGTTTTACTTATATTATTGAGTAACAGCTCTTCATCGGCCTTCGATGCCGGCGCACCGTGCGTTGCCGCAGCGGGGGGGTTACTCACCGCCGGTGCTAAAGCCTTGGCTGCTTTAGTGGGTTTACTGACCGTTTCTGTCGGGGCAACATTAACCGTTTCAGCGACAGTTTGCGCCTTCACTGTGGCAGCAGACACGACGGTAGTAATCACGCCCGGTTCATCAATGAGTAAACGATGTAAAATCTCACTGGCACTTTCGCCAATATGTTTAGTTTGGCTCGCGATGTAAGCATATAGCTCATCATCTATCTCAATTGTTTTCATACAGCTTCCTTTTTTGCCCGGTAGTATAATAAACCCGAGCCAGTAACGCAGCTCTTTAAATGGTCAACCATGGAATTTTTGCAGCAGTTTACAGCCGGCTAGTGTGCACTATTAAGCCACCGCGGGTGTTTGCTGGCCCAAGGGCCTGAATGTGCACAACACAGATCATCAGCCCCTTTTCACCTATACTTAAGTATCAGACTGATTACCTTAACCAAAGGTAAATCAGTTAGAGTAAACATTGAAACCCTATGCGCACGTTTGTGGCAACCTCTTTCCGGACAATATCATGCAACCAGATCTCACACAGGCACTCGACTATCTGGACAGCCAGATAATTGGCAAACAGCATCAAATTAAACTGGCTGTTACCTGTTTGCTTGCCAATGGGCATTTACTCATTGAAGATTTACCAGGCATGGGAAAAACCACGCTGTCACATGCTCTGGCAACCGTGTTTGGCCTGCAGTTTTCACGCATTCAGTTTACCTCAGATCTGCTCCCGGCAGATATGCTTGGCGTGAATATTTATAATACCGCAAAAACCCAGTTCGATTTCCACAAAGGTCCGATCTTTAGTCAGGTTGTATTGGCCGACGAAATTAACCGGGCCAGCCCTAAAACGCAAAGTGCGCTGCTCGAAGCCATGGAAGAAAACCAGGTAACGGTAGACGGCAGCACTCATCCACTGCCGACACCATTTTTTGTTATCGCCACACAAAACCCCAGTTATCAGACGGGTACCTACCCGCTTCCTGAATCACAGCTCGACCGTTTTTTAATGCGCATCAGCCTTGGCTACCCGGATTTGGATGCGGAAAAACGAATGTTAAAAGAGTCCATCAGTTCGAGTGCGCCTGCCACCAGCAAAGGTGCGGCGGCGCTTAGCACCGGGCAACTTCAGGATATTCAAAGACTGGCCAGTCAGGTTCATGTAAGCGAGCCCATTCTCGACTACCTGCTCAAATTAGTTAATCAGAGTCGTGACAATAGTGAATTCCCCTACCCGCTTTCGCCCAGAGCCAGTAAATCGCTCATGCGGGCAGCCCAGGCCTGGGCGTTGTTGCACAACCGCGACTTCGTATTGCCCGAAGACATTCAGGCTATTTTTACCTCGGTAGCAGAACACCGTTTGCGTGGCAGTCAAACTGACTATCGGGATGATGGGTTACTGAGCCAACGTTTGCTGGATATTACCGATCCACTAGCGGCCTGATGATGACGTTTATGCGTGGCACTTTTAACAAGCTCCAGCATCGCTGGCTACAAAAGCGCATCCCCGCGCAACCCCGCTTCGAATTGGGCCTTAATAATGTGTTTGTATTTCCAAGTCGGCTGGGGTTCGGATTTTTGCTCACCTGTGCCGGGATTTTTATTTTAGGCACGAATTATCAAAACAATCTGATGATTCTGCTTTGTCAGTTTTTACTCGCTATTTTTTTACTGCATTTATTTGTCACCTATCGCAACTTTGCCTCTCTTTCCATATCGCTAAAGCGCACCCAGCCGGTATTTGTGAACGAACATGCATTGCTGACACTGCAATTGGATACCCGCCGCGGCGCCGCGAATTTTTACGGTGGCCTTCATGTCGGCCTGATGGGCACCAGTCTTGCGACCCTTAATCGCCGTGCCGACATAGACAAAACAGTAAAATTATTGCTCCCGGCGCCGCGCCGCGGCGTATTTCGCTTACCGCGCCTGACTATCGCCTCAACTTACCCACTTGGCTTGTTTCGCTGCTGGACGCATCTGGATTTTAATCAAACGATGACAGTCTACCCCCATCCCGTCGCTTCAATACCGCAGTTAGCCTCCATGAGTGGTCAGGATGGCGATGCCCCCAGTGATGTCACCGGAATTGATGAATTTGACTCGCTGCGTGCGTTTAAACCCGGCGATCCGATGAATCGGGTTGCCTGGAAACAGGCCGCCAAAGGCGGCGAATTGAGCACCAAAAACTTTACCCAAACCCAGCTAAAAAGCGGCTGGCTCAGTCTCGATAATTATCCCGGCGAGCCGTTGGAAAAAGCCTTAAGTTTGCTGGCGTTTCAGGTGAATAAATTATCGTCCAGCCAGCATGAATTTGGCCTTAAACTGAGTAGTGTCAGCGTAGAGCCAGCCTCCGGTGAAGCTCACAAACACCGCTGCCTGCAGTGTTTAGCCAGTTATCAGCAGCCAGAGCAAGCATATGCAGCCGATTGATAAACCCATCAAGAATCAGCTGGCCAGCGCACTCATTGCGGCGGTGTTTTGCATTCTGAGCATCAGTTTGTACGAGCCTTTGTTGTTCTGGGTATTACTGATTGCATTGTGCGCGACGGGTATACGTTTGATCATGTTTGTCGGCTGGTACCAGCCGGTACCATCGGTACGTACGGTTAACTTACTGGCAATATTGAGTTGTGTTTGTCTGGCGTGGTTCAGCTTTCAGGTTGGGCTGCTTATCACCATGGTAAACCTGCTGATATTAGCCGGTGCGCTAAAACTCATCATACTCAATCGTGCGCGGGATTTGTTTCACTTATTCTGTACCTGCTTATTTATTGTGGGCGTGGGTTTTACGTTTCATCAGTCGGTGGTAATGACCCTCTTCTACAGCCTGCTGACGCTGGCCTTGTTAGTGGCTCTGGGCCGCTATTTTGCGCCATCTCAGGCGCTATCCTGGCATACTAAACGCCTGCTGATAATGAGTTTACAAGCATTGCCGGTTACCCTGATACTGTTTGTGATTGTGCCGAAGTTACCGCCACTATGGAAAATGCCTGTCGCCCAAAGCAACGAAACCGGTCTCAGTGACGCCGTGTCGCCGGGCGATATTGCCAGACTCACCCGCTCTGCAGATCTGGCCTTCAGAGCCACCTTTGAAGGGCCGATGCCAGCCCCTGCAGAGCGCTACTGGCGGGCCATTACGCTGGAGGCTTTTGATGGCAAAGAGTGGACTGTCAGCCCGCTACGAAAGCAAGTTCGCCAACAGTACCGGTATTTAAATTCTGAATTTTCGCCGACCGTCAGTGGCAGTTGGTGGCAATACGAAGTTATTGCCGAGCCCACCAATAATCATTGGTTGTTTGGTATTGCGGTTGCCGTGCCTGCCGACCACAGCAGCGCCGAAACCATTCGTCAAACGGCCGATTATCAATTAGTCAGCGAAACACCACTCACTTCTAAACGCGCCTACCGGTTGCGCTCCTACCCTGATACGGTAAAAAATCAGAGCTTGTTTAGTCTTGATCAGCGCATCAATCTGCAGCTACCGGCAAACGCCGACATTAACCCGAAAACACAGCGCTGGGCAGCGCAAATCGTGGCTGATAATGCGACCCCACAAGCGCAAATCAATGCAGTGATGAATTATTTTGTTGAGCAGCAATTTAGTTACACACTCACCCCACCTCCAATGCCAACCAATACGGTCGACGACTTTTTATTTAATCACCGTGAAGGTTTTTGTGCTCACTACGCCAGCGCCATGGCTTATACGCTGCGGTTAATGGGGATCCCAAGCCGAATGGTAGCGGGTTATCATGGCGGTGAAACCCTGCAACCATCCGTGCTTAGTGTTTATCAGTATGACGCGCATGCCTGGGTAGAAGCCTGGTTTGACGAGCGTGGCTGGGTACGTTTCGATCCGACCGCAATGGCCGCGCCGCAACGTATTGAACTGGGTTTGCAGCAAGCCGTCGATGAAGCAGCATTTTTAGCCAACAACCAACTGGCCAGGCTACAGCAATTTCCTTTGTTTTCAGAGCTGCGTACGGTATTTAGTTTAATCGACTACCAGTGGAGTCGTTGGGTATTGGGCTTTAACGCCGAACGTCAACAAAACTTACTGGAACTGCTGCTAGGTAAAGTCACTACTGAACGTCTGATGTGGCTGATGCTGGGCATTTGCCTGCTTATCGCACTGTTGCTGGCACTTTACTTTGTGCCACACTGGCAGCGTCAGCGCCCACCGGCAAACCGTATCTGGTATCAGCGTGCCGCAGACAAAGCTGAACAACTCACCGGATTAGCGCGCCAGAATCTTGGTCCGCAAGCCTACGCAGATAGAGTCAGTAACGCTCTGGAACCACAAGCCGCCACACAGTTTAATGCGCTCAGTGAAGCGTTCATTGTCCGCCAGTATCGCCCCCATTCTGCCACCAGGTTTTCAGACAGGGCATTTAAAAAGTTGTGCAGGCAGTTTGTTAAGCACGGACGCGCCAAGCCAACTCTTTCGTCGAAGCCTTAAAGTTACAGCTCAACACATCGCAGAACACAGAAAATCGGCGCGCTAAATTTGCCTCAAAAAACTAGCTTAGCTGTTTTGGATAGCTGTTTTGGATAGCTGTTCTGGACAGTCACCTGGATGCTTTTAGCTGCCTGTGATTCTTTGCGGAGTTTGATTCATTGCGGGGCATTTTCCGGCAGCGTTTTTACTTCATTTTTAAAAGTCTTCGTGTCGCTCGCTTATTGGTCTTTTCAGCTTCGCATTTGGGTTTGTTCTCAGTGACCTGCATGTCATCGCTCGCTACCAGCGTATTGAGTTTTACAGAAAACTGATCATCTCGCGCTATCACAATGTTGCGGTAAAAAGAGACCGGGCGTTGTCCTCGCACCTCAATATTCTCTGTGTATTTAGCCCCCCGCTGGATTAAATGCCACGGAATATCTCATTGCCACCCCTCAAAAAATAACGAAAAACAATAATATTTTATTGTTTATCAATAATTTTTTATTGCAAAAAAGAAAACACACGCTAAAGTAAAAGCTCACTCACATACTCAGGGAATAGACAACATGACCACCATTGAACACGCCAGCGGAAACTCCGGCGCTCAGTTACCACCGCCGAAATACACCTTAGGTTTGAAAATATGCTTTGATCTACTGTATTACTTCAGCGTTTTCTCGATGATTGTTGGTGTAGGGGTGTTTCTCGTTGTGGGGTGGAATATACCCGCCGAGATAAGCGAACGACATACCGATGTTAATTATTTGTTTAATGCCAAAATGCTACCCAGTGGGGTAACGGACCCGTCAGTCAGTGAAGTGATGCTGGTTCACGGCATGGTAAAGCTCAATAACACCACAGGTTATGCGGCCTGGTTTATTGCTTATATTGACGTTTTTATTAATGGTATTTTTACGCTGTTAGGGCTGTATAATTTACGCAAGTTGTTTGCCAACCTTTCATTGCATCGCGCCTTTGAAGCGTCCAGCGTGATGTATATTAAACGGCTCGGCATCATCGTATTGAGTTACAGCCTGCTGACGCCAGTCATGACTTATCTTTGTGGCATGGCGATTCTGGCGGACATCGGAACCTTTCACGAACAACTGCAACTGTATCCCTATTTTTCATTTCCGCTTGAAGGGGTGTTAGTGGGAGCGGCATTAATCGTTCTCGCCAGTTTAGTGAAGGATGCGTCAATGATGAAGCAAGAACAGGAGCTGACCATATAATTATGTCTAAAACGATTAAAATCAATCTGGATATGATTATGCTGCAGCGCAAGATGTCACTGACTGAGCTATCAGACAAAGTCGGGATCACGATGGCCAATTTGTCGACGCTCAAAACCGGCAAAGCCAAGGCCATTCGCTTTTCGACCCTGCTGGCACTGTGTGACGCACTCGACTGCGAACCCGGCGATATTATTCAGCGCGAGGACACATAACCCCGGGGTGATACAGAGAGAATTTGTCAGCCGCTATCTTGTTTACCCGAAATAGCGGCAGTTCGTCTGTGCTGATTTGACTTTGCTGGCTATCTTTCGTTTACTCAGGTTTCGGACGGGTCGTATCTGCCCTCCCCACCAATAAAAACGACAACAAGGATAACCATGATTAACCGCACATTACTTGGTCTGGGCTTGCTTTTTGTGTCATTACACAGTGTCGCCAAGCCTGGCTATTTTCGCGATCCGGATCTGCATGATAATACCGTGGTGTTTACCGCCGAAGGCGACTTATGGCTGCATCAGCTCGACACCAGACAAACCCGGCGATTAACCACCAATACCGCGTACGAAAAACAGGCCGCCATTTCCAATGACGGTACCCGGATAGCCTTTACGGCTGACTACGATGGCACCACCGAAATTTATGTTATCCCCATTGGTGGTGGTGTGGCTAAACGCGTGACCTTTGAAAACAGCTACGTGTTTTTGCAGGAATGGACCGCCGACGGCCACATTCTTTACAGCGCCAATAACCGCGTGGGTCCAACGGGTAACTGGACGCTTAAAACGGTTGATCCTGAAAACTTAAATACCAAAGACATCCCCCTTGCCGATGCGGTAGAAGGCAGCGTTGATGGCGACTCAGGTACACTTTATTTTACCCAGTTCGGCTTGCAGGTTACCCGTGATAATGCCCGTTATTATCGCGGCGGCGCACAAGGCGAGCTGTGGCGCTTTAACCCGCAGCAGGACGACGAGGCAACTCAGCTTACCGGCGCTCATGACGCCTCCGCCAGTGAGCCGATGTTTTATGATGGCAAACTGTATTTTATAAGCAATAAAAACGGAAATGCCAATTTATGGGTCATGTCAGCAAACGGCAAAAACCTTAAAGCCGTGACCAATTTTCAGGATTATCCGGTACAGCGTGCAAAGCTCGACAACGGACGAGTTATTTTTCAGCATGGTGCTGATTTAAAAATCTACGACAGTGCTACCGATAAAGTAAAAACCCTCGATATTACCCTGTCGGGCGATTTTCCCCATTTGCGGGATAAATGGGTGACCAAACCTACCAAATACCTGACCTCGGCTGATTTTAACGGTAAAAAGAAACAGGTCGTGCTCACCGCTCGCGGTCAGCTAGCGGTAGCCAGTATCGACGGGCGCCGCTTAATAGAAATAGACACGCCTGCGGCATCGCGCTCGCGAAAAGCCATTTTAAGCCACGATGGTGAGTGGGTTTACGCCATTAATGACTCAAGCGGCGAAATGGAAATCTGGCAGTTTGCCGCCGACGGCTCTCCTCAACGCAAACAACTGACCAACAATGGCGCTATTAGTCGTTGGCAGTTGGTGCTGTCGCCAGACGGTAAAAAAATCGCTTATGATGATTTTAATGGGGATTTATGGCTGCTGGATATTGCGTCTGGTGAGAGTGAAAAGCTCTACTCCGGGCAGAATGAAATGAACCCTTACGCCGATATCGTCTGGAGTAAGGACAGCAATTTACTGGCCATTACCACCGCTAAAATGGGCGATGAACGCCAGCGTATTTACTTGCATGATATTACCAATAATAAGGGCCAGGTGCTCACCAGTGACAAATATAACTCCTATTCACCGGCATTCAGCCCGGATCAGCACTGGCTGTACTTTTTGTCAGACCGGGAGTTCTCGCCCAGTACAACATCTCCCTGGGGTGACCGCAATATGGGCACCAGCTTTGACCGCCGTACACAAATATTTGCCTATGCATTAAAAGCCGATGCCGACTTCCCTTTTCAGCAGCCTGATGAGCTGGCCGATGAGGAGGAAGAAGACACCTCCGAGGACACCACATACGACACGCCTGCAAAAGACAGTGATGATGATAACGACGACGATAACAAGGCAGACACAAACGAAGAAAACAGCGATGCTGACGCGGCGGATGCCACAGAGTCACCGTTATTCGTTGTTGACTGGCAGGGGTTAACTGAACGCTTGTGGCAGGTACCGGTGAAAGCCGGGAACTATCGCGATCTGAGCGTTAACAAACGCTTTTTATATGTTATCGACAGCGTCAGCGAGCCCGGCAGCAGGCCGGTGCTAAAGTCTGTTTCACAAAACCCCAAACCCAAAATACTCACTTTTGTAAGTGGCATTGGCGCTTACCGACTCAACGCCGATGGCGACCAAATGCTGGTACTGAAGCAAAGCAGTAACAACGATCAGATTTACATTGTGCCTGCGCAAAGCACCTTCCCTGCTGACACCAGCAAGCATACCGCCAATGTGAATGACTGGAAGCTGCTGATTTCACCGCAGCAGGAATGGCAACAATTGTTTCACGATGCCTGGTTAATGCATCGCGATTATTTTTACGATAAGAATATGCGCGGTGTTGACTGGCAGGCCATAAAACAAAAATACCAACCCTTGCTTTCGCGCATCACTGACCGCGATGAACTCAATGATCTGCTTGGCATGATGACCGGCGAGCTAAACGTCTTGCATTCACAGGTTTATGGCGGTGATTTCCCCAGTGACAGTGACCGCCCCACTCCGTCGAGTTTAGGTGCTAACCTGGTACAGACCAGCGAAGGCGTGCAAATAGCCAGTATTTATCAGTTTGACCGCGAAGTACCGTCCAAAGCGTCCCCCCTGTTAAAGCCGGGCACCGATGCACAGGAAGGGGATGTGATAATCAGTATTAATGAGCAACCGGTCGACACCCTGGCGGCCTTGAATAACCACCTGCTTAATCAGCAAGGCAAGCAGGTTATTCTGGGCCTGAAACGCGGTGACGAGACCTTCAAAACGGTGGTTTATCCGGTAAGCACCCGCACCGATGCGCGCCTGCGGTATCAGGACTGGACTACCCGAAATCGCCAGAAAGTGCAGCAGGCCAGCGACAATATTGGCTACTTACACTTGTATGCAATGGGGGCTAATGATGTCTCTGACTTTGCCAGAGAGTTTTATGCAGCATATCAAAATGATGGCTTAATCATTGATGTCCGGCGTAACCGCGGCGGCAATGTAGACAGCTGGTTACTGGAAAAACTGTTACGCAAGGTCTGGATGTTCTGGACCATTGATAATGGTCTACCCAGCACCAATATGCAGCAAACTTTCCGTGGCCATTTGGTGGTGTTAGCCGACCAACAAACCTACTCCGATGGTGAAACCTTTACTGCCGGTGTCAAAGCCCTGGAGCTTGGCCCGGTAATTGGTAAACAGACCGCGGGGGCCGGCATTTGGCTGCGCGGGCGAAATCGTCTGGCCGATAATGGCATGGCACGGGTTGCTGAATTACCGGTATTTGCCGCCGATGGTCGCTGGATCACCGAAGGTTTAGGGATTACCCCCGACATTGAGGTCACTAATTTACCCCATGCGACCTATAAGGGTGAAGACGCCCAGCTTGACGCTGCCATAAACTACCTGCAAAAGCGGATTAAGCAGCGCCCGGTAAAACCGCTCACGCCTAAGCCCTACCCGGCAGTTGACGAGCCTGCAGACGATATCAACCGATAACCTGATGGCTTAAATCACTAACAGAAACCGGCATCGGCCGGTTTCTTTTTTTCGACAGGATAACCAGCCGTGTTATGGTAAGCACTTGTCTTATCAACAAATTAACCCATCATGATACGATTAATTGTACTCATAGCCCTGAGCACTTTTATAAGCGCTGCGGCCAACGCTGAACAGGTACTGGCCCGCGACATCGGCATTGCACCGGGTATTCTGCCCACAGGAAAGACCAACACCATTGTGGATGTGCCCGGTGTAAAAGTCGGCCAGCTCACCAAAGTCGCGGGAGACTCGATTCGTACCGGGGTGACGGTTGTCTTACCCCACGGTAATAATCTGTATCAACACAAAGTGCCGGCGGCTATCTATGTCGAAAATGGCTACGGCAAACTCATGGGGTTGTCTCAGGTGACTGAATTAGGCGAAATTGAAACGCCCATTGCCTTGACCAATACCCTGTCGGTACCCACGGTTGCTAACGCGCTGATAAGCTACACGCTCAGCCAAACCGGCAACGAAACGGTGCGCTCGGTGAATGCCGTGGTGGGCGAAACCAACGACGGTCTGCTCAACGATATCCGCGGGCGGCATATTACCCAAAAAGACGTGCTTACCGCCATAGACAGCGCCACCAGCGAAACAGTGATGCAAGGTAACGTGGGTGCCGGTACCGGCACCGTCGCCTTTGGCTTTAAAGGTGGCATTGGCAGCAGCTCCAGACGTTTGCCAGCACCCTTAGGAGGCTACCTGGTGGGTGTGCTGGTACAAACGAATTACGGCGGTGTACTGCAAATAAACGGTATGCCTGTGGGCCAGCAGCTTAATCAGTATTATTTAAAAGACGTATTAGATAAGGGCGATGCGGATGGCTCGGTGATGATTGTGATTGCCACTGACGCGCCCCTTTCAGACCGCAACCTTAAGCGCTTAGCCAAGCGTGCCTTTGCCGGTATAGCCCGCACTGGTGCTTCGTTTACAAATGGGTCGGGCGACTACGCTATTGCGTTTTCGGTGGCTGATTCGACGATAAGAACGCCTGCTCGCAGAGCCCGGATAAGTAGCGTAGACACGCTGCCAAATGGCTTGTTTTCTCCCCTTTCCCAGGCGGTAATCGAAGCCACCGAAGAGGCGGTGTATAACTCATTGTTAATGGCTGAAGATGTAACCAGCCTGGATCCTGTAAGTGGTGAGACGCTCACTGTAAAAGCGCTACCGGTGGAGGCAGTAAAAGCGATGCTGGCAACAGCCCGACCGGCAGACTAAAGCGCTAACAGGCCGTTTGAACAGCCCCGTGTGTGCACGGTCAGACGGTAGCCGGGATAGCCGTTACATTCGCCACAACCCAATGCAGCCTGAGCTCAGCGGCGAGCAGACCCACTTGTGCTTCGATAGCTTTAAGCTTGGCTTTGAGGACCCCCGATTCGCGGGCATTTAGCTTAAACATATCGCTGTCGCCGGCATCAAAACGCGCGCGTTCCAGGCGCGATAATTGTACGGCCAGACGGGCATTTTGTTGTTGCAATGACAGCACTTCACTGGCCTGTTGCCAGTATGCGTGAGCCTGCTCAAACTGCTGCGTGAGCTGATCTCTGGCAAGTTGATATTCATAGCCAAGCACCTTGAGTTCAGATTCAAGCTTACCCAGCTCAGCCTCGGCCTTACGGTTGCCCAGGGTATATGAAAAGGTTAAGCCAATTTTACCTTCTGTTTCGGCCAGCGACTGCGGACCACTGCCCATATCTCTGGCAACCAGCGCTTTAAGGTCGAGCTTTGGCAGCAGCTGGTTTTTGGCCAGGCGGTTTTCGTTTGTCATGATATCCTGCTCGGTACGAATCACTGCTAACGTAGGGTGCTCATTAATGGCATTGCGCAATTGCGCAACGCTCGCAGCCCCGACATCAAAAGGCCAGTCGATACTCTCTGGTAACTGTGCGCCGGGATTAATCACCAGTGACTGTCCTTGTTCATTCCGCCAAAAATAGGCCAATGCCTGGGCGGAGGCCCGCTGGGTTTGCTCCAGTTGCGCCAGGGCCAGTTGCTGCTCCATTACACTGGCTTCAAATTCGGTCAGGATCACCTCCGCCAGATCGCCGCGTTCAACACGCGTGGTAAGCCCCACCCGCCGCTGTTTGAGAGTCTCAAGCAGCGATTTAACCGCCGATACTTTCAGACTCGCTTCATACCACTTTAAATAATGGTTGAGGCCTTTGTACAAGAAGTCATTTAACTTTAACTCATACTCCGCGCGGTATTGCTGAATAGACAAACGCGCATTAGCCACACCGGTTCTGCGTTGATCAATATCGCGGTTTTGCAATAACGATAATGCCACCCCAACGCTTGCCTCGCCGCCAGAAAGAGTATCGTATTGCTGCTCGTATACCGGAAAGTCACCCGCCGCAACCCGGTACTCCGTGATCAGCCGGGCATTCATTTCGCCCAATGGTTGCACATATCGCTGCGCCGCGGCGGTTCCATCATAATAACCACTTACGCGGCTACTGATATCCTGCTCTATGCGCGGATCGAAGGCACTTTGGGCGCTCTGTAGCCCCCAGTTGAGCTGCGTGTTTTTTTCGTTAAGTACGTTTACATAAGGGTGATAACGCTGCATATTTTTTAGCAGCGCCGGAACACTGGGCAACGTCTCTTCGGCCTGCAGGTTGCCGGCAGATACCATGAGCGAAAAAACGGTTAGTAACGCTGCAACACGACGATTAATCATGGATGTATTTCTCTCCTAAGTTAACTACCATCCCGTTTTTGCACCCGCGGCTTCTTCAGCTGGCTTTTGCGGCGGAAAGTTATTTAGCTGACGCCATAATTCGTAACCAAGGCGAACCTCTTCAAGCAAGATCCACGCTTTTACGCGACTGCCCAGACGTGCCACATTCTCTTCTGGCCAGGGGATTTCATTGGGATCCGGTTTTATCCACACCTGAAACTTACCTGTCGCATCGGCCACCGGTTCAACATACGTCACCTCGCCGCCAAAAGTACCGATAGCCGCGCCGGGCCAGCCGCTGAATTGAAATACCGGCCACCCTTCAAATTGCAACCGGGCTTTTGCGCCCGGTTTTACCAGTGGCGCGTCGAGACCATTAACAATAATTTTAACCGTCCGCTCAGCGTTGGCCGGAATAAACTGACCCAGTATATCGCCGGCTTTCACAAAGGTTGACTCGCCACCGGAGAATAGCCGTAATATCGTGCCGTCGACCGGCGCTACCTTGGTCATGGTGGCCTGCCGCGACAACACCATACTTACCGAATTAACATCGGCCAGCGATGACGCTGCCTTGGCTTTAAGCTCCTGCACTTTAATGAGCGCGGCTTCGACATCTTTACGCGACACCAGACCTTGCTCTTGCAGGGCTTTTTGTCGGGCTAAGTTGCTCTCGGCATTGGCCACGGCAGTCTCGTTAGCCAGGTGACGCGACTGCGTTGCAGCCAGCTGCGATTGCAGCTTTTCCAGACGCTGAGCGTCGACATCAATGAGTGTCACAATAGGATCGCCGGCCTTGACCTGCATACCCTCGCGCACATGCCAGGACTTCACCTGACCATCCACCAGCGCCGATATGGCTTGCATGCGGTCAACCGGATCCAGCGAGTCTACTGTACCGGTACCAAATGCGGTTTGAATCCAGGGGGTAAACCATAAGCCGGCGACCACCAGCGTGATCATAAAGGCAATGCTCCAGCACACCACCTTGTGAACGCTGGGAATAATCTGCGCGGGCAACGAGGTGATATTTTGCATAAAACGATCTTCGGCTTTACTCATCGTTATCTCCTCCTGCCTGATTGGCTATCGCCGGGCTGACATCCTCAATATAAAGCACGTCCTGCAGGTTTAACGTGGCAGTAAATACGCCACTTACCGGCATATTGGTAAAATACAACACCGTGCACTCCATCTGCGCAATGCGCATTAACAAGCGTTTTTTAAGATTGTGCGGAATGGCATCGAAATGCTGGTTTAAAATGAGCACCTGAGGTTTAGACAGCACCGCGGCGGCCAGCTTTAACAATAAAAATTCGAGCGGCTGCAGCGGCGAGCCGAGTACCGACACGCGGGTTTCTACGCCCTGTTCGAGATTATCAACAACCTCATTGAGTCCCACTGATTCGAGAGCCGCACTGATTTCGGCAATACTCGCATCGGGCGCCGCCAAACGCAGATATTCTTCTATGGTGCATTCCACAATTAACGAGCGATCAAGTGTACTAATAGCCTGACGTAACTCGTATTTATCGTAGTCGAACAAACTGTACTGGCCGAGCAGGATCTCGCCTTTGGGCGGCCGCTCAAAGCGCTTAAGATAGCTCACCAATTGTTTTTGCACCCAGCTTTTACGGGTGGTAATAAAGTACTTATTGCCAGCGTCCAGGGTCACATCGAGATAACAGGTATCGTCAAAATGTGACATCAGTAAACGTTTGAACACCAGTTTAGATGAGCTTGGAATATGCACGCCCTGGTCGTAACTTTCTTCCTGCGGGATCTCCAGCGCCGAACCAATTTTTTGCGCCGCGCCGTACAGTTCGTAATACAGTTTTAAATACTGAGAGAAGCGTGAAATACCAAAAAATACCGTCGACATAATGAGCTCGGCAGCGACCAGCTGACCTATCGACAACTGGCCCTGTACCACCAAATACCCACCCAGGCCCAGCAACGTGGCACTGGCCAGTGCATAGAGCAACAGAAATGACACCGCTTGCGAAAAGGTAAAGGTAAAATGCCCCTTATGCTCCTTAATATAGTGCTCAATGAAGGTCTCGGTTTTGCGCCCGGCGTAGTCCAGATGATCTGATGATTTAAAAAATTCATGGGCGTCTGCCACGTCGTTCAGCCACTTGGCCGTATCGTATTTGGTTTGCGAAAGCTGAATAGCCGTGCGCTTAGCCCCCGGCCCCCATATTTTCCACACCAGATACATGGTTAACAAAATCATCATGTTAAGAATGAACAAAAATGGGTGATAAAATGACACCAGCGTAAACCCCACCATGATTTGTAGTACCAGCGCGAAGCCGTCTACCATCAGCGACGGAATATTTTTTTGCAGGGTCATGATGTCGAAATAGCGATGGGTAATGGACGTGTTGCGGCGCCCCTCAAAAAAACTGTGCGGAGCCATTATGGTTTTCAGCCCTAGCTGAGATACCAACCGTGTATACACCCGGCGTTCGTAGTATTCCATCACCCGCATGCGCAAGGCACTAAAAATGCCTGACACCAGCAACGTGGCAAACAATACACCCGCCAGAATATTCACCGCCCTTAGCGAGCCAATATTGGCGATACTGTTCACCAGCGTTTGCACAGCAATGGGTATCGCCAGCGTTAACAAACTAATTGCCACACCGTAGGCAATGGCCACCCCAAAGAAACCGCTCTCCGGCTTGAGCAATGACACCAAATATTTTTTCGTTTGCCGTAAATCTATTGCTTTATCCATGCGGAATTTACCTAAATAAATTTAATGCCAAGTAACTTTTACATAAGGCTATGATACAGAAGCAAGAAGAAAGATAAAAACTGTTATATACTTATATTAACATCGATAAAACCTGTCATTTTTACTATGCAACCTGTTAACTATCATCATTTGTATTATTTTTACCTCATTGCACGTGAGGGTAGCATAGCTAAAGCCTCACGCTTACTCCATGTTACCCCGCAAACAGTAAGCGGCCAGCTCAGTACCTTTGAAAAACAGCTTGGCTACCCTTTGTTTGACCGCGTCAGCAAGCGACTCCACCTTAATCGTAAAGGTAAAATGGTGTACCAGCATGCCAGTGAAATATTTCAAAAAGGCAGTCAGCTGGCAGAGCTGCTGCATGCTGATAACGAGGCCATTGAACAATCGTTTGTGGTGGGTGTAACAGATGCTATCCCTAAAGTACTGGCCTATGACTTTGTACATCGCTCGATGAGGCAATTCTCCAATGTACGCTTTATTTTTCGTGAAGGACCATTTGACACACTCGTCAGCGATTTAGCAATTAATCAAATCGATTTGATTATTGCTGACAGAGGCATTGCGCCGGGCACCCAGATTAACGCTAACAGCCATTTTTTGGGTGAATCGCACTTAAGCTTTTTTGCCTGTCCCGACCACCCGGCCATACAACAACCGTTTCCCGCCTCGTTAAATGGTCAGGATTTACTGTTACCCGGCGTTAAATCAGGCATTACGCTGGGCTTAACCACGTGGTTTGAAAGCCAACAGCTGTTTCCTAAAATTGTAGCGGAGTTTGACGATAGCGCCTTACTAAAGTTGTTTGGTAGTGAGGGCTTTGGCATTTTTTGTGCGCCAGCCGCAATTGCCCGTCATGTGGAAGACCACTACAAGGTAGCGTGCTTAGGCAATGTCGAAAACATTACCGAGCGCTACTACGCCATTACCGCCAAAAGTAAAACTCACCACGCCATTGTCACCAGTATTATTAACGAAGCCCAGGACCTGCTGCATAACCAGCAGAGCTGACCTGACCACCATTACTCGCCTCGTCCCCCTTATATGCCGGTATCACCAGCGGCGCTTAACTATTTCGCTCAAGATGGCAGAAATAGCGTATACTGTAGCCAAGTGGTCAGGCATTTCTTGCCACAATATTCAGGCCTGTCACGCCACGTTGCGCTCAGCCCCGCAATAAGCAGCAAAAAGAAAGACAAAACAGTCAACAGGTCCCCAACAAAGTAAGTCATACTATGAATCATAACGATGTATTACGCCGCGTGCGTTTTGCCCTGCGAATAGACGATAAAGCAGCGATCAGTATTTTTCAGTTAGTCGGATACAAAATGGATATTGAGTATCTTAAGGCCAACATGAAAAAAGAAGAAGAACCCGGCTTTTTGCCTTGCCGTGACGGCGTAATGGCCATGTTTTTGGACGGCCTGATTATAAAAATGCGCGGCGAACAGCCTGGCGGCCCGCCGCCACCGCTGGCCAGAGGAGAGTTCCTCAGTAATAACGACATTTTGCGTAAACTGCGTATTGCATTGTCGTTTCGTGACGAAGATATGCTCGAGGTAATGAAGCTCGGCAACTTTAATATGAGCAAAGGCGAAATGTCGGCGTTTTTCAGAAAGCCCGATCACCGCAACTTTAAGCCCTGTGGCGATCAGGTGCTACGCTATTTCTTATTAGGTTTGGCCCGCAAGTTGCGCCCGGATGTAGCCACACCGGACGAAGAGAACCGCCCCAAGGTAAACTCACCAGCTATCAAGAAAGCGCTTAAGAAAAATATAAAACCCAAGCGCACGCCTTCGACAGATCCAAAAAGCAATACAACAGAAAAGCCGGATACCAGCCCAACAGCTAAAAAACCATTGAAAGCACCTTATCGTGGCCCGGAAAAACGCAGCCGCAAAAAGCTCTCACGGGACTAAACCCACCCTGTTGCTAATAATCTTCATAAGTGGCGCTTAACCAACGTTAACCTATTTGAAATTAAAACCGGCTTATGCCGGTTTTATTTTGATGTGTTGTGGTGAAACAGAGGATAGTGTTCGCTGCCAGACAGCTTGTTTCGCGTTGCTCCTTTACCGCTCATGCTGGCGTGGCGGGCAGTAAATCATTTTGCTGCGCGGGTGCAGAGCCGGCCCTGTGTTGACAGCCGGCAACCACTTGTAATCCTCTCATCACACACCACATTTATACGTTGCTGTGCAGGTAAAAAAACGTCTGCATCAGGCACCAACAGCTTTATACCTGCTGCACCAACCCACAAGGAAGTATTTATGCGATTATTTGTTTTACTGCTCACTATGCTGCTCGCTGCTGTATTTTCGCCTAACTCAGTGGCGCAAACCGAATGGCACGTTTCTGAATATATCGAGGCTGAATTACCTGAACTGTCGAGGCACTACCGTGTGTCGCTGCCCGCCGACTACCAGGACAACAGTGCCAGACAATATCCATTGTTACTCATTTTAGACGGCCAGCGGTATGGTGATCTGGTTGCGGGGAACGCACGCTTTTTATCTGGTATTGGCGAAATTCCTGCACACGTTATTGTTGCAGTGGACGCTGTTAACCGCTTGCGTGATTATACACCGACCGACTCGCCCGACTGGGATGGTGACGGCGGTGCTCAACAATTTATGCAGTTTTTAACCACCCAGTTAATGCCTCGTTTAACCCAACAATACCGGCTTGATAGCCACAAGATAATTTGGGGGCACTCGGCAGCAGGACTCTACGTAATGCACCACCTGTATACGGCTCCGACAACCTTTGATGCCTATTTAGTTAACGATGGCTCATTGGGCTGGGATAACCAGTTTGTGGCTACACAACTGGAAAAATATTTAGATAGTCCCTCCCGCCCTGCGCAATACCTATATTTTAATAACAGTTTTTTGCTGGATGATGTGCCCGACGAGGCTAAATTTATAGCGCCAATTAAAGCCCTGCTAAACGCCAAAGCCGGGGCTTCCCTGCGCTGGGATCATCAGAATCTAAGCGACGAAAGCCACGCGTCGATTCCGCTAACCGGCAGCATTAAGGCATTACGGGCACTCTATGCCGGGTATCGTATTCCCGAGAAAGTGGTGTACGCAGGCCTCGACGCCATGACGTTGCATTTGTCGACATATAGAGGAAGGCTTGGCGCTCTGACGGTTATCCCGGAAAATAACCTGCTTGATCTTGGTTTCCATGCGCTGCAGCGTACCCCGCAGGAGTCTATTGAGGTTTTCGACTATTGCGTATCGCTGTACCCGCAGTCGCTGTACGCCTTCGACGGATTATCTCATGCCTACGCCGCCACCGGGCAGACTGATGAGGCGCTCCGCGCGCTCAATCAGGCCATAGAAATAGCAACCCGGGTAAACCCCGAAGAGCTGGCCCGGCTAAAGGAACAAAAATCGGCACTGCTATTAAACCGATAGCAGCCAGACACGCAGGCTCGCGCTGTCGAATCAGCAGTTACTGGACGGTTTTTATTGCAACATCGCGCACTTTATTAAGCGCGTTATTGAGCTTGTCGTTGGAAACGTCATTACACATCCATGCCAGGGCCAGGTCCAGTGTTGGGTATCTGGCAAAGTAAGTATAGGTGCCCAGCCAACCGCCGGAATGGGAAAAGACTTTCAGGTTATTTGATTGCGTACCGACAAACTGGCCGTTGGCATAAAACACCTTCGGCGCTGCCTCAAAGGTACTGTTTGGCGTATTAAATGTAGTGATAAATTGTGCCGGCTGCGCCGTGAGTTTGGGCTGATAAAAGTGATTATTCCAGATAAGCATGTCATCCAGATTGGTGTGCAAACCGCCATCACCAACCCAAAACAGGTTGGTCATATCGGTAACATAATCGCCAGCGTCATTGCGTGTATACCCGTACGCACGGTTTTTAACGATTTCCACCGGGTCGTCACTAAAGAAGGTATTGCGCATACCCAAGGGTTTAAATATGGCCTGTTCACTGTACTCACGCAGGGTTTGCCCTGACACCTCTTCAACCAACATGGATAATAAAAAATAGGCCAGATTGCTGTATTGAAACTTAGTCTCTGGCTCGTGTTCTAACGGCACCGTTTTTACCACGTCATAAAATTCATCAATGGTTAAATAGTCTTCATTGCCTAACCGAAACGGGCCGCCAGCCACTGAGGTTAAATTTACTGATTTTTCATTGGGTTCTTCGCCGGTTGGGGCCGTAATTAAGTCGTAATCGCCCATCCCTGCAACGTGCCCCAGCATGGCCCGCACGGTTACCTTACTTTCATATTCGCGTAATTCAGGTAAATAGGTGTGAATATCGGCGTCTAAGTTAATCTTGCCTTCACTGGCTAGCAGTTGCACTGCCATGGCGGCAAACTGTTTTGAAACAGAGCCCATACGGTGAACCTGCGTGCCGTTGAGGGGTACATCAAGTTCGAGATTACTCATACCATAGCCGGCTTTGTGAATAAATTGCCCCTGATGAATAATCCCCACATTGCAGCCCGGGGCGCCCGGTTCAATGACCTCATTCATGATGGCGTCAACCTTATCGTTAAGCACCGACGCCGACAGTGGCGCACTCGCCATGACTGAACTGCATACAATTAACGAATAGAGAAACTTCATGGCAATTTCCTTATCAATACGGATCTATAATTAGCGCCTGTGAGCCGAACCGACATAACGCGTTCAGGTAACACTTAATTTACATTAGGATGAGTATGCCACAGATTACACACAAGAAAAGCGCAAATGGACAGTCACTCTCTATCCCCAAGCGCAAATGGACAGTCACTCTCTATCCCTGAGGACAGTTGGAATATATTCAAACTTCGGCACAATAAACTTACCGTTGACTCAAGCAGGTGCAAGACAGTGCCCAGACCCCGTAAATGCCTTATCAATCTGTCAGACACCCCGTTTTACCATTGCATATCCCGCTGCGTCCGCCGGGCCTATTTATGTGGTGAGGATAGCGTTACCGGCAAGAGTTACGAGCATCGCCGGCAGTGGGTGGAAGACCGCTTGCTAT